>NZ_JAQREO010000002.1:0-503190 GCF_028599385.1 Pseudoalteromonas sp. CST2 | reverse complement strand
ATACAATGAAATGCGACCGCACTTAAGTTTGGATATGAAAACACCAAATCAAGTGCATAAAAAAGACCTGGCGCTTTCGCACCAAGTCTTTCATTAAAACCGTCAACCTATTTCAGGACGGGACAAAATGTAGTTTACTTTTTTTGTTGCGCATCGAGAGATTCACCGTTTACATCGCTCGAGTCATCACTCATTAAATATAAATACGTTGGCATTAAATCTTCTGGGGTAGCAAGCTTATCGCGATCCTCCCCTGGGTAGGCTGATGCGCGCATAGAGGTACGCGTTGCGCCAGGGTTTATACAATTTACACGGATATTGGTTTTACCTACTTCGCAGGCCCATGTTTGCATCATGCCTTCAACTGCAAATTTAGATATTGCATAAGGCCCCCAAAATTCGCGCCCTTTACGGCCAACGCTTGATGAAGTGAAAACAATAGAGGCATTTTCTGATTTACGCAGCACAGGGAATAGCGCTTTGGTGATCATTGCTTGCGCAGTAACATTCACTTTCATGATGTTTTCAAACGTAGAAGAGCAAAAGTGCTCAAGTGGCCCGAGTGAACCTAAAATACCGGCATTATTCAATAAGCCGTCTAATCGGCCAAATTGACTTTCGATTGTGGCTGCTAAATCGCGGTAGTTTTGTTTTGTCGCGCCTTTTAAGTCCATTGGCACAATAGCAGGCTGAGGGTAACCAGCATTGACAATCTCATCGTAAACGCATTCGAGCTTATTTGTTGTTTTACCAAGTAAAATAACTGTCGCGCCATGCTTTGCGTAGGTAATTGCTGCTACGCGGCCAATACCATCGCCGGCACCTGTAATTAAAATTACTTTATTTTGAAGTGCATTTGGAGTTGCTTGATAAGTTTGCATATAAATACCAATTTATAAAATTTTTTTGATTTTAACATAGCAAATCGTCAAGTAATCGAATTTATTGAAAATTTAGGTGGCGGAATTATAAACTTTACGTTAAGTTTAACTGGTCTAATGTCTCATTAATAAACTGATTACATTGTTTTAACTTTACTACACTGATTAAACACACTTACTTTGAACGAACACACTATAAAAATAAAGATATGTGCGGAGCCAACAATATGAAAAAAATGCTACTCTCACTCTCGGTTACAGCTGCGTTAGCAGGTTGTGGCGGCGGAGAAACATTAGAAGATGTTAAAAACGATACTGCAACCATAATACCTAATGCCACGGTGACCTTTGACCCTGCAAATGGGGTTTTATCTGTCCCTAACGATTTATTAATGAGCGGCACTCAAGACGGCACAATTAATATTCCAGGTGAATTAGACGATGATAACGTCTCTGTGCCTCGCACTGCTTATGCAGATCCGCAATTAGCGCTAGGTGCGTTAGATGGCTGGTCATCGCAAGTGCCTTACAAAATTGATTTAACTTTCCCTACAGGCGTATCGCTTGATGAAACCTCTGCAGCGTCGCCTGGTACAGTAAGAATTTTTGAAGTGGTTATGGGCGCAAGCTTAACTGACGCAGAATGTGCTGTTGTTACAGCTGGTTCAGCGTGTAAATTGGTAGGTGAATTAACCTACGGCGTAGACTTCATTTCTCAAGCCTCTGGCGATGCAGTTGCTATTATCCCATTAAAACCTTTCACACCAGGAAGTTCTTACATAAATGTATTAACCACTGGATTAAAAGACTCTCAAGGGCGTTCTATTCAGCCTTCTTCTACTTACGCTTCTGTAAGTGAAGAAGCGCCATTGATTACTGATGCTCAGCTTGGTCTTCAAGCGGCAGTAAATAGCTATGAGAATGTGGTTGTAAGCTCAGGTGATATTACAAAAGATGATATTATATTTTCTGCTGCTATGACCATTCAATCAGCAGGTCCTGTGCTTGGCACAATTAAAAACTTACTGGCAGCTAGCTTACAAAATGATGCTTTGCCAACACCAATGGTAAGTGTACCTGAACAAGCAATGGTAAATGTGCAGCAAGTATTTGCAGCTGCGGGTGTTAGCGTATCGGATGCGTTCTCTGGTGTGCAATATTTAAAAGGTAGCGTTATGTTACCTATGTATTTAGGCACGCCAACAGGCACTGAAATAAGTGATTTAAATGATACTTATTGGCAAGGTATGTGTGACAACGCGGTAGCTGTTTTAGGTTACAAAGCTGCAGCAGGCGAAGCTTTCCCTGCAGAGCCAATTAGCGATAATGATGGGCTTTGTGCTGCGTTAAGTGACGGACAGTTGCGTGATTTAGGTTTAGACACTACGCGCCATTTAACTAAGTATAACTCTATTCCTAAAGTGCAAAGCATGGCGAATGTGCCAGTGCAAATAACCAAACCTATTTTACCGGTTATTAATTTTATTCGTGATTCACAAGGTCTTGATCCAATTGAAATGCCAGAAACTGGCTGGCCAGTTGTTATTATGCAACACGGTATAACAACAGACAAAGAAAGCATGTTGGCATTAACTGCACAACTTTCAATTCAAGGTTTTGCCACAGCGGCGATTGACCATCCTCGCCATGGTGAGCGTGGTGTAGATGTTGATGCTGATGGGACAGATGACTTTAATGCAACGACGGGTTCAGTACTAAGTTACATGAACTTAAACTCATTATTAGTGGCTCGTGATAGCTTGCGTCAATCATCAGCAGATTTATTAGGCTTACGCTTAGGTTTAAACTTTATTAATGATGCGACAATTAACGCACAAGATGTAACCTATGTAGGGCATTCTTTAGGCTCTATTGTTGCACCTGCATTTATAGCTCAGGCTAATACTCCGCTTGCAGATACAGTTGACCCATTATTTAAGGTAAACACGGTAGCACTTGCCAGTGGCGGTGGCGGTATAGCAAGCTTTTTACTTGAATCGGCTGCGTTTGGGCCATTTATTCAAGGTTCTGTATTATCGCAAGCTGGTACAGCAGAATCACAAGAGTTTAACGAGTTTCTACAAGCAGATGCTATTTCAAACTGTGGTACATTATTACCAGATATGGAAGCGTTTTTAACTTGTGGCTATCAGGCGTATGTAACCTCACTTACTACGGCAGGGGAAACTACAAAACTTGCTAACATTCAAGCGGTAATGACCGAGTTTGCTTTTGCAGCGCAAACCGCACTTGATAGCGGAGACCCAACAAATTACGCAGCAGCGGTAAATGCATTAGGTACCCCTGTATACACTAATGTAGTTGTAGGCGATGGCGCAGATAACAAACCAGACCAAGTTATTCCGCCAGCGGCAGCAAATAACCCTATATCGGGCACAATTCCGTTAGCAACATTAATGGGGCTTGAAACAGTAAGCACTTCACAAGCACTAAGTGAAACCCCGGCGAGTTATTTGGTAAAATTTACAAAAGGGCACCATGGCTCAATTTTAACGCCAGCACAAGACGATGCCCAAGCGGCAACTGTTGAGGGCAGTGCAGCAGCAAACGCTGAAATGCAGCTCCAAGTAGCTACTTATTTAGCTGCACGCGGGCGTATGTTATTAGTCAGTAATCCAGAGGTTGTGACTGATTAATCAGCAAAAACCTTATTAACCTTGAAAAGCCACTGTTTAGTGGCTTTTTTTTGTTATAAAGCATGATAAATTAGCTTAAATTTATAAATGGAGAGACCAGTTGGAATTTTTATACGAATACGGTTTGTTTTTTGCTAAAACGGTTACCTTTGTTATTGCTATTGCAATTATTTTAACCCTTATTGTGGGTTCAGCAGTAAAACCTAAAGCTAAAAAAGGAGCCATAGAAATAGACGATTTGTCTGAGCAACTAGATGACTTAAAACACAGTTTTTTAGAAAATACTTTAACTAAAAAAGAGTTAAAGGCGCATCATAAAGCGCAAAAAGTCGAGTCTAAAAAAGCGGCAAATGATGAGCCGAAGCCACGCCTGTATGTTATTGATTTCATAGGTAGTATGGACGCTCATGAAGTTGAAAGCCTACGCGAAGAAGTGACCGCAATTATTGCCATTGCTAATCCTGAGAAAGATAAAGTATTAGTTCGCTTAGAAAGTGGGGGCGGCGTAGTGCATGGCTATGGTTTAGCTGCATCGCAATTACAGCGTTTTAAAACTGCAGGTATTAAGCTTTCGGTTTCTATTGATAAAGTAGCAGCGAGTGGCGGTTATATGATGGCCTGTGTGGCCGATGAAATATTAGCGGCTCCTTTTGCTATAGTTGGCTCTATTGGTGTAATTGCACAAATACCTAACTTTAATAAAATTTTAAAGAAAAACGATGTAGAGTTTGAGCAAATTACAGCAGGCGAATTTAAACGTACGTTAACCTTGTTCGGCGAAAATACAGATAAAGCCCGCGAAAAGTTTCGTGATGAAATAGAGCAAACACATGGTTTGTTTAAAGAGTTTGTAAGCAGCCAGCGGCCAACACTTAATATTGATAATGTAGCAACGGGTGAGCACTGGTTTGCAACACAAGCAATTGAAAAGGGCTTAGTTGATGTAATTAAAACCAGTGATGATGCGTTATTAGAGCAACAAGCTGAGCGTCAAATATACAAAGTAAAATACAAAATTAAGAAAGGATTAAGTGATAAGTTAGCAATTGGGCTAAGTAGCTCTGTAAATAAAGCAGGCGTTAATTTAATGTCGCGTTTTAAAGCAATGAACCCATAAAACGTTATTAAAGGTAATAAAAAACCCTTGCATAGCAAGGGTTTTTTTATGGGCTTAAATAATTACTCAGTTGATTTGTGGTAATCTTCTAAGTCTTTAGCTGCGTTCGGGTCGTTAAATATTGTTTCATCTAATTGACCTTCTGATTTAGCAACCACACAAGTTACCATACAGTCACCCGTTATATTAACGGCTGTACGCGTCATATCGAGTAACCTGTCAACACCAATAATAATTGCAATCCCTTCTACTGGTAAACCTACTTGGTTAAGTACCATTGCAAGCATAATTAAACCCACACCAGGCACACCTGCGGTGCCTACCGAGGCAAGCGTCGCGGTTACAATAACCATTAAGTAATCAGAAATCGTTAAATCAACAGCAAACACTTGTGCAATAAATACTGTTGCCACGCCTTGCATAATAGCTGTGCCATCCATGTTAATGGTAGCGCCTAGCGGAATAGTAAAAGAGGCAACCGAGTTGTTAGCGCCGAGTTTTTTGGTCGCAGTTTCAAGTGTAATAGGCATAGTCGCGCTTGAGCTTGAAGTGCTAAAACCAAATAAACACGCATGTTTCATTTTAGCTAAAAAGGTAAGCGGGTTAAGGCCTGTTAATACTTTTAAAATAATACTGTAATTAATAAACGCGTGAATTAATAACGCCGCCACTACTACAAGGAAGTACTTAGCTAGGCTGAGTATTAATCCCATTTCGATAGTGGTAAAAAGTTTAGCCATTAAAAAGAACACACCGTAAGGTGCAATGTTCATTAGTAGCGTTACTAGTTTTAAAATAACCGTGTTTAAATCTTCAAATACTGCGGCTACACGTTTACCTGCTTTGCCACTTAGCGCCATTGATACACCAAATAAAAGCGCAAACACAATAACTTGCAGCATGTTCCCTTTAGCCATTGCTTCGAATGGGTTAGTAGGGAACATATCGATAATAACTCGCGCTAAGGTAGGGGCTTCTTTAGCATTGAAGCTTGCATCTGATGGCAGTGCAATGCCTTGACCTGGGTTAAATAATAACGCCAGTGAAATAGCTACGGTAATTGCCACGGCAGTTGTAACTAAATATAAGCCAATCGATTTACCACCTAAACGGCCTAATTTTTTAGGATCGCTCAAGCTACACGTACCACATACAAGCGATACAAATACCAGCGGCACAACCAACATTTTTAAGCTGGCAATAAAAATTTGTCCGCCAACATGGAAAAGGCCATCTACAAAAAAAGCTTTAATTGGCAAAGAGAATAACCCAAGAGGAATTAGATAATCGTCTTCACCAGCTAATATAGCCTGAAATAAAAAGCCTACTGCAATACCCAGTGCCATGCCAATCATGATACGGGTAGTTAAACTCATTGAACGTATTTTAGACATATTCCCTAATCTATTTTTTCAAATTTGCCATAGACTACCAGCAAGGAAATATTTACTACAGAAAAAAATAGCCTTTGCGGAATTATTTACATAAAAAAGTGACAAAAAACTGTGATATTAGACTAAGTTATAGGTTAATATTAGGTAAACAACTATTAGTAAATAATAACAACGCTAGGGAGAGGTCCATGCCTTTAACGCGACTACTCAGCATTACACTATTTAGCATTTTGCTTTGCGCTTGTGGTGGTGGTGGAACAATCGAAAAAGACGGCACCATCGGAGATGATGACGATTCTACTACAGAAACATCCACTTACACGGTAACTTTAAAAGGTTACTTACAATCTAGTGACACTGAGTCAAACACGGTCACAGCGGCTGCTCCTTTAGAGCTTAGAGCTACTTTAGAAGATGAAGATGGCGATGCAGTATCAGGTGAGCGTATTACTTTTACCCTTGCTGACTCAATCGGTGAACTAAACCCTACAGCAGGTACAGCGTTAACCCAATCAGATGGTATAGCGATACTGGAACTTACCGCGGGTGAAAATGCAGGAGCTGGTGAAGTAACAGCAACCTATACAGTAGATGGCGAAAGTTACACCGATACGTTTGCATTTGAGTCGGATGGCGCACAATCAACAGATCCACAATTGAGTGTAACGCTTGTTGATTCATCTGGGGCTACGACTCGAAGTGTTGATTATTTAAACCCTGTTACCGCGCAGGTTGAACTATTAATTGATAATGAACCCGCTGCTTACCAATTAATTGAGTTTGTACTTACTGGTTTAGGGAGTATAAATCCTACAAATGGTACAGCTTTAACAAACGAACAAGGCATTGCAACAATTAGCTTGCTTGCAGGGACTGAAGCTGGGGCTGGCTCTATTGTGGCCACCTACACCGATAACGAAAATACTGTTTATAGCTCTGAAGGTTATACATTTACAACTGAAGGGGATGCGCCCATTCAAGGTGAATCATTAGACTTTTCTATCGGTTTAAGTCTTACCTCTTCAACGACGTTATCAGAAATTAGCACAATCAGCGCCGCAGATAGCGCAGTTGTTAAAGCAACTATTCTTGACGGAGATGGCGTTGAAGTTGAAGGGGCAGTTGTAAACTTCTCATCAACTTTAGGTAACTTAATCCCAAGTATTGGTACTGCACTAACGAATGAAAGTGGTGTTGCATCAATTAACTTAACTTCGGGTACTGTAGAAGGTGCAGGCGTTATAACAGCCCAGTACGAAGGTGTTGAGCAAACGCTGGGTTTTTATACAAAAGGTGATGCTGTAAATCCAGACCAAAGTACTGCAGATATTAGTTTTTCAATCCTAGAAAATTGTCCAGCAGACTTTAAGTCTCAAAGAGATGCAAGCCAGTGTGATCTAGTAACTAGTATCTCAGGTGATTCAACAGCGATTCTTTATATCGAAGTGACTAACGAGAATTCGACAACTCCTCTTACGCAAACTCTAGTAACAGCGAGTACTACAATTGGCTCAATTACACCTTCAACTGGCACGGCTATTACCGATGGAAATGGTATCGCACTTTTAGATATAGTTCCTGGTCAAGATGTAGGCGCCGGTGAAATTACTGTGTCAGTGCTCGATAGCGATTTAACTAAGGCATTTCAAATTGCTGCTGTAGATGTTGAAATTGCTATTAGCAGCTCGGTTGCAGACGATGAACTATTAGCTGCAGGTGCAACAGCACTTATCTCAATTGAAATCTCAAAAGACGGTGAGCTATATACCACACCACTTACTGTTGAATTTTCATCTGGTTGTGTTGGCTCTGGCCAAGCACTTATAGACGAAACAGTAACCAGCATTGGCGGCTTTGCACGCTCTACATACCGTCCGCTTACTTGTGTGGGTGGTGACATAATTACGGCTACCGTGATCACCGGTGGCGATACGGTTTCTGCTAGTACCACTATAAATGTATCACCTGCCAATATTGGCTTTTTACAATTTGTAGAAGTGACTGAGCCAGTAATTGCATTAAAAGGTACGGGTGGTGCTGACAGAACTGAAATCTCTGAAGTAACATTTAAACTTGTGGATTCAAATGGCAATGATTTAGCTTCAAGAACGGTTAACTTTGAGCTGTCAACGGCAGTCGGTGGTATAACGTTAGGCACAGCCAGTGCAATTACTAATGCCAGCGGTGAAGTGACTACCTCAGTTCAATCGGGCTCAATTGCTACGCCTGTGCGTGTTATCGCATCTAGCGAAGAAGACGTAGATGGCGATACGGTTATTGTAACCGCCCCTTCAGATATTCTTGTAATTAGTACAGGTATTGCTGATCAAAATAGCTTTTCGCTATCGCGTTCAATATTTAACCCTCATGCGTTAAATGTTGATGGTAATACGGTATCGGTTAATGCTCGCCTAGCTGATCACTTCAACAACCCTGTGCCAGATGGAACAGCTGTTAGCTTTATCACAGAAGGGGGCGTAATAGAGCCAAGTTGTACAACAACCAATGGTACGTGTAGCGTAACGTGGACCAGCAGTAACCCACGCCCGTTTACTGACTCTATGTATGAAAATACCATTACGCAAAAGTGTGATGGTGGCTTACCATGCCCATTAGGAATTTTAAATAATGACTTAACGGTAGATTTACCGCTAGGTGGTCGCGCCACTGTACATGCCTATGCAATTGGTGAAGAAACGTTCTCTGATTTAAATGGCAACGGCTACTTTGACAGTGAAGACTTTTTTGATGATTTATTTGATATTCCAGAAGCCTTTATCGATAACAATGAAGATGGCACCTATGGCGGTAAAGACTGTAATGATGGAACCGACCCCTGTTCACGTGACAACTCAACCGGTGATGAGTTTGAAGAATTTGTCGATTTTGATGGCAATGGTACATGGACCACAGAAAACGGCCTATACAATGGTTTACTGTGTCGTGAAGAAGACGAAGCCGCAGGTATTTGTAGTCGTCAAATGGTTAATGTATTTCAAAACCAAGAAATCGTAATGTCGGGTGATACTGCATTCTTTAGGCTAGTTACATACGCGGATGATTGTTCTGCTATCGCGGGGGCAACCGCTTCAGAGGTACGTGTAAACAGCGACCCTGCAAGTCCACTTGTTCGCCGTGTGCAAAACGATCCCACTAGCGCAATAATGTGTCAGGTTGATGCAATAGATTTAACTCAAACTGCATCAGGCACTGCTAGCCTAGGGCTTACGGTATTTATAGCAGATATATATAACAACCCAATGCCTGCTGAAACAACCATCTCTATTGACACAGACAACGGTATTTTAACAGGTAGTGATAATTACACTTACCCTAATACAACAAGTATTGTGCCTGTTGGTTTATCATTTGGTATTACGCGTGAAGACTTAGATGGAGGAAATGAGCAGTTTAGTGGTATTTTAACCGTTACTGCCGAAGCGCCTTCTGGGTTAGAAAGTACGCTTTCTGTTAGCGTAACCGACGATTTATAATCGGTAGAATGTAAAAAATGCCAACCTTAAGGTTGGCTTTTTTATTTGTGTTCTATATATTCCACAGCAATTATTTTAAAAACACCGGTTTGTATAATTTAACAACAAAAATTGTTTGTTTATTCAGTAAATACTGAAAAGTTTGTATTAAAAGCTTGTAACAATAGGTGTTTGTAGATATACCTATAAATATTCGCGCCGTTTATGTCGGCAAAACACATTTAAATATTTGGTTAGAAATAGGCAACTATGGGCAAATCGCTAGTAATTGTAGAGTCACCTGCTAAGGCTAAAACAATTAATAAATACTTAGGTAAAGACTTCATCGTAAAGTCCAGTATTGGACATGTGCGTGATTTACCTACTTCAGGTTCGAATAAAGCTAAAGTACCGGCGACTAAAACGCCAGCTGAAGTTCGTAAAATGGAGCCTGAAGAAAAGGCAGCGTATAAACAGCAACGAGATTACACTAACTTAGTTGCACGTATGGGTATTGATCCTGAAAAAGGGTGGGAGCCACATTACGAAATTTTGCCAGGTAAAGAGAAAGTAGTTCAAGAGTTAAAAAAGCTGGCCGAAAATGCAGACCAAGTTTATCTCGCAACGGATTTGGATAGAGAAGGGGAAGCAATTGCTTGGCACCTTCAAGAAATTATTGGTGGTGAGCCTGAAAAATATAAACGCGTTGTATTTAACGAAATTACAAAAAATGCGATTCAACAAGCGTTTGAAACACCTGGTGAACTAAATACCGACATGGTATATGCACAACAAACACGCCGCTTCTTAGACCGTGTAGTTGGCTTTATGGTATCGCCATTATTATGGGCTAAAGTAGCGCGCGGGCTTTCTGCTGGGCGTGTGCAATCGGTTGCGGTACGTTTATTAGTAGAGCGCGAACGTGAAATTAAAGCGTTTATTCCAGAAGAGTTTTGGGATATACACGCCGATGTTAAAAATACTGAGTCACAATTACGCTTAGAAGTCACCAAACAAGCTGACAAGCCATTTAAGCCGGTAAATGAGGCTCAGGCTACAGCCGCAGTTAAAAGCCTTGAGACAGCCGAATATAAAGTAATAAGTGTTGAAGAAAAACCAAGCAAAAGCCGCCCAAGTGCGCCTTTTATTACTTCAACCATGCAACAAGCCGCCAGTACACGTTTAGGCTATGGCGTTAAAAAAACAATGATGCTTGCACAGCGCCTCTACGAAGGCGGTTACATTACTTATATGCGTACCGATTCAACTAATCTATCAAAAGATGCAGTTGAAATGTGTCGTGATTATGTAACCCAAGAGTTTGGCGCAAAGTACTTACCTAAAGACCCAATTAGCTACAGCTCTAAAGGCAACGCACAAGAAGCGCACGAAGCGATCCGTCCTTCAAGTGTCACTGTACTTTCTGGACATGTTGAAGGTGTTGATGCCGATGCCAAAAAACTGTACGAATTAATTTGGCGTCAGTTTGTTGCCTGTCAAATGGTGCCTGCAGAGTACGATTTAACAACGCTTACTGTGACCGCTGATGAGTTTCAATTAAAAGCAAAAGGGCGAGTACTTCGCTTTGATGGTTGGACAAAAGTGCAACCTGCGGTACGCAAAAAGAATGAAGAAGATCAATCTCTGCCAGCAGTAAAAGAAGGCGAAGTACTTAGTTTAATTGAACTTGACCCTAAGCAGCACTTTACTAAACCGCCAGCGCGCTTTAGTGAAGCAAGTTTAGTAAAAGAGCTTGAAAAACGTGGTATTGGTCGTCCATCTACGTACGCATCAATTATTTCAACAATTCAAGACCGTGGTTATGTACGGGTAGAAAACCGTCGTTTCTTCGCTGAAAAAATGGGCGAAATTGTTACCGACCGTTTGGTTGAAAACTTCACTGATTTAATGAACTTTGACTTTACAGCAAAAATGGAAGGTCGTTTAGATGATATCGCCGAAGGCGAGCGTGTATGGACCCAAGTGCTTGATAAGTTTTATGCTGATTTTTCTACGCAATTAAACATAGCCAAAGATGAGCCAGAGCAAGGCGGAATGCGCCTTAATCAAATGGTTGAAACTGATATTGACTGCCCTACGTGTGGCAGAAAAATGGGTATTCGCACGGCATCTACAGGGGTGTTTTTAGGGTGTACAGGTTATAACTTACCGCCTAAAGAGCGTTGTACAACCACTATGAACCTAGTATCAGGGGATGAAGCGGTTGCGGCAGATGTTGAAGACATTGAAACTGAAACATTAATGCAAATGAAGCGCTGTCCAATCTGTGAAACGGCTATGGACTCTTACCTAATAGACGAAACCCGTAAATTACATGTTTGTGGTAATAACCCTGCATGTGAAGGGTATATCGTTGAGCAAGGTACCTTTAAAATTAAAGGATACGATGGGCCTATTATCGAATGTGATAAATGTGGCTCAGACATGGAGCTTAAATCGGGCCGTTTTGGTAAGTATTTTGGCTGTAACAACGAAGAGTGTAAAAATACGCGTAAGTTACTTAAAAACGGCGAAGCTGCGCCACCAAAAGAAGATCCTGTGCACATACCTGAACTTGAATGTGAAAAGTCAGAAGCTTATTTTGTTTTACGTGACGGGGCTGCAGGTATTTTCTTGGCGGCTAACACTTTCCCTAAATCACGCGAGACGCGAGCGCCTAAAGTGGCTGAGCTAAAGCGTTTTAGAGAGCGTATTTCACCTAAGTTTTATTACTTAGCTGATGCGCCAGATAAAGATCCTGATGGTAATTTAGCCGTAGTACGTTATAGCCGTAAAAATAAAGCGCAATACGTGATGACTGAAGTTGACGGAAAAGCCACAGGCTGGACTGCTCACTACGAAGCGGGTAAATGGGTAGAAGAAGCGAAGAAAAAAGCAGCGCCTAAAAAGAAAGCGGCTGCAAAAAAATCGCCAGCTAAACCTAAAGCAAAAAAAGAAGCTGAATAAACGTTAAAATTTATTTAGCCTAAGACAAATAAAAACCGGAATACACAGCCTGTGTCATTCCGGTTTTTTTATGATTATATGCGTCGCAATGGCTTTATTAGCCGCATATTTTTTATTGTTTAGATTTGTACAGTAGATACTTTTTTGTAGCCTTCAGACTCTAATTCATCATTAACGCATTGAAGAACATAGCCAAATAGATCGTCGTTACTTACATCATCATCTTTAGCCCAATTTACACACATATCTGTGTATTCTTTAATTGTTTGTGCAGAAGCTACTGGTGCATCGTCTGCGATTGCAACCGTTGCAGATACAGCAAAAAGTGGTGCAACTATTAATGCTAGCAATGCTTTATTCATTTGTTGATTCCTAAATAAATGGTTTAACGATTTAAATACATTTTAAAGCTGTATTTAAATAGTGCCCAATGCAGAACAACTCTGTTGGTGTAGTGATTTTTAATCGAAATTAAAATAAAAGATAACGAAAAATTTTTATCGTCAAGATGAGTAAATTACGCTTAAATAATAATATAAGTAATTGTGTTGTAATAAATTATAAGCTAAGGTCGCTTTTTTATAAAAAGATAAGTTAATGTCAGAACACCAAGCAAAACCAACCAGTACGCCTCGTAAAATACACAAAGTAGAGCAGGGCTTAGAGTCGTTTATATTTAAAGGGCGCTGGTTATTAGCCCCGTTTTTTGTAGGCCTACTATTTGCTGTAATATTGCTATTAATAAAGTTTTTTAAGCAACTTTATTTAATGGGTATTGCCACTTTTAGTGCAACAAACCAAGAGTTATTAGTGGGTATACTTACCCTCGTTGATACCGCTTTACTGGCTGGTTTATTACTTATTATTATTTTTAGTGGTTATGAGAACTTTGTTTCAAAGCTTAATATAGAGGGCCACGAAGATAGGCCGTCATGGATGGGAAAAGTAGGTTTCTCTGGCTTAAAAATGAAGCTTATTAGCGCAATTGTTGCCATATCTGCGGTTGAGCTTTTAAAGGTATTTATTAATTCTAATATTCATTCAAGTGAGGAGCTATTTTGGAAAGTGATTATCCATGTCACCTTTGTAAGCTCTGGCGTGTTATTTGCGCTCACTGATTATTTAAATAGTAAAACACAATCACATTAGAAAGGTTAAGTTAGTGGTTTGGTGGCCTGTATTTCGTCTTAATACCGGCTATAGCAGCCCCACTATTTGAGCGCACAAAAAAGCCCGATAAAATCGGGCTTTTGAGCATAATACGTCAGGGCATTCTTATTTTACAAAAGCAAAGTAACAGCCAAAACCATTCATGTTTAGCTTATTACCATCTAAAGTAGCATTACAATGAGATAGTGAGTCATGCGCCTCAGTCACTGTTTTAGTCAACTCAAAAGTTTGATTGGTATCAGCTAAGTTAAACACACATAACATAGTTTGCTCGTTTAGCGTTCTGTAAAAAGCGAGGATAGGCTCAGCAGTATCAATAAACTTAATATCGCCTGCTAATAACACAGTATGCTGTTTACGCCATGCCATAAACTCACGATAAGCATTAAGTATAGAATTTGTATCTTTATCTTGTACAGACACAGCCTGCTGCGTATGCGCGCTATCAACCGGTAACCAGGGTTTAGCTGCACTAAACCCTGCGTTTTGTGTGTTGTTACCTTCCCATGGCATTGGCGTTCTACAGCCGTCGCGACCTTTAAAGTTTGGCCAAAAGGTAATGCCATATGGGTCTTGTAGGTCTTCAAATGCTACAGAGGCTTCACCTAGCCCCAGCTCTTCACCTTGGTACATACATACGCTACCACGCAAAGAAGCTAATAAAGCAGTAAGCATTTTGCATTGTGCTGGATTTATTTCACCATTTTGGCTCCAGCGGCTCGCAACACGCTCTACATCATGGTTGCTAAACGCCCAGCACGGCCAACCTTCAGTCATGCGTTGCTCAAGAGTCTGTACGGTTTCTCTTATGTATTCACTTGAATAATCATCAGTGAGTAGCTCAAAACTATAGCCCATATGCAGCTTATCACCGCCTTGGGTATATTCTGCCATTGTTGCCAATGAATCTTCCGATGAAATTTCACCAAGTGATACAGTACCCGGGTATTTATTAAGTAGTGCACGTATGTCTTGCATAAACTCAATGTTTTCTGGTTGGGTGTTATTATAATAATGGTACTGAAAAGCATATGGGTTATCTTCACTAAAGCCACGGCCTTGGCGTTTATCTTTAGGCTTTGCAGGATTGTCACGTAATTGTGCATCGTGGTAGCAAAAGTTAATAGCGTCTAATCTAAAACCATCTACACCTTTTTTAAGCCAAAACTCTACATTTTCTAAAACAGCTTTTCTTACATCTGGGTTATGAAAGTTTAAATCAGGCTGTTCGGTTAAAAAGTTATGTAAATAGTATTGACCGCGACGAGGCTCCCATTGCCAAGCACCGCCACCAAAAATAGATAACCAGTTATTAGGCGCTGTGCCATCTTCTTTAGCATCTGCCCATACGTACCAGTCAGCTTTATCATTGTTTTGATTTTCGCGGCTATCTAAAAACCAGTGATGTTGGTCTGATGTATGACTTAACACTTGGTCAATAATAATTTTAATGTCGCGTTTATGTGCTTGATCTATTAACTCATCAAAGTCGTTTAGGTCACCAAATATGGGGTCTATATCGCGATAGTCACTTATGTCGTAGCCAAAATCTTTCATTGGAGATTTGAAAAAAGGAGAAATCCAAATAGCGTCAACGCCTAAGCTTTTAATGTAATCAATGCGATTAATTATCCCTTTAAGATCACCAATACCATCGTTATTGCTGTCTTGAAAGCTTCGCGGGTAAACCTGATAAATAACCGCACCTTTATACCACTGCTGTTGGGCCATGCTTTTCTCCGTCGTTCCACACAGTATTTATATTGTTATTAGTTTGATTGAAACAATCACTAAATTTTCAAAAAGCATACGTGAAGGGTGCTGCTCTGTAAAAAGTCTGCATACGTATGCAGCTAATTTACTTACATAAAAGCGGTTTTAGCTAAGCGGAAAGTTACCCATAAAAACCGCTGCAGCACTTTTACCAATCATGTTTATTTATGTGTAACTAAAATAACTGGCTATTTTGGTGCTTATTTTTAAAGGGCTGCACAGCTTTGGTGATTTCATTCTTTGGTCAGACCAATTTAATCTGATAATCTTTACAAAAGATATGCGTGTAAATTTATAAAAAACCTTTAATTAACGCTATTTACAAACGATGACACAGGGATTTCAGTTAAATAATTGATGTATTTTTATAATGATAATAAATCACTAGGTTGCACCAATATAAAACTATTTAAAACAGTAGGTTAAAGTTTTATTTGTGAACTCATTGTTAACTTTTAGCGTTTTGCATAGTACTGAATACGTATGCATAAAGTTGTTAATAAAATAATTCGAGCGTTAATATTGATGCTGACAACAAAATTAGCTCGCCTGTTTGACTATCACTCAAATAAAGAAGCGAGTATCACAATATGGGTAACGGGAAAAACATCATGTCTATGTTCAAACCAAGTATATTAACGTTGGCAATGGCTACTGCAGGATTAGCAAGCTTTGCCTCTGTAGCAGCGCAAGAAGATACAGTTAAAAATGATGACGTTGAGGTTATCGAAGTAAAAGGCTTTCGTGGCAGTGTTGTTGAATCTATCAACACAAAACGCTTTTCTACACAGGTTGTAGAATCTATCTCTGCAGAAGATATAGGTAAACTACCTGACTCATCAATTGCTGAGTCTATCGCACGCTTACCTGGTTTAACAGCGCAGCGTTTAGATGGTCGCGCAAGCAGAGTATCAATTCGTGGTTTTGGTGAAAACGAAAGTGGTACTACATTTAACGGCCGTGAACAGGTATCTATTGGTGATAACCGCGGCGTAGAGTTTGACCTTTACCCATCAGAAATTATGAGCGGCGTTACGGTATATAAAACACCAAACGCAAGTATCGAAGCAGAAGGTATTGCCGGTGTTATTAACATGCAAACCGTGCGTCCTTTAAGTAAAGGCGAACGTGTATTTCAAGTTAATGGCCAATACGAGCAAACCAGCTTTGATAAACTAAACCCAGACGGTAACGACGATGGTTACCGCGGTACTATTTCATACATCGATCAGTTTGCTGATGACACCATAGGTGTTGCATTTGCCTTAACTTCAATGAGCTCACCAAACCAAGAAAAACGTTGGAACGCTTGGGGCTACCCCGAAAGAGAAGTAGGTGGCCAAACATATTCAATTTTAGGTGGTGCAAAACCATTTGTACGTTCATCGACACTTGAACGTGATTCAGCCATGCTCGTACTAGAAGCTGCACCGACTGACAAACTAAATATGACGTTTGATGCATTATATGTAGATTTTACAGATGAAAAAATCTTACGTGGTATCGAAATTCCATTTGCATGGGGGCAAGGTGCACGGGACGAAGACTCATTCGTAATAGATCAGGAATCTGGTTTTATTACGAGTGCCGTTACCGAAGGTCAACGAGTTGTTGTTCGTAATGACTACGAAGAGCGTGAAGCAGAATTAACCGCGTTTGGCTTTAACACTAAATACGATATTGATGACTCGTGGTCAGTTGAATTTGATGCAAGTTACTCGCATGTAGATCGTAAAGTGTGGAGCCTTGAAAGTTACTCAGGTACAGGGCGCGGTGATTCACGTGGTGTTGCAGATAATTTAGGTTACACCTTTAATGGTAGTAATACAGGTGCTACGTTTACTCATGACTTAGATTATAGTGATTACAGCCTTATTCAATTAGGTGGTCCTTTATCGTGGGGCGCAAGTAAGGCCTTAAATAATCAATATGGTTTAATTGATGCTGATGGAAATGACATTTCCGGTTATAAAGATCAGGCACAGGATGGATTCATAAATGCACCAACGATTGAAGATGAGCTGTCTACGTTAAAGCTAGCTGCATCAAAAGTATTAGAAAACGAATACTTCAGCTCAATTGAGTTTGGTATGTCTTATAAAGAGCGTGAAAAAACAAAAGATTCGCAAGGTTTCTTTATGACGTTATCTGGCTTTTCGCTTGATAATCCTGGCATGCTAGCTGTGCCAGAGCAATATCGCATGGGTAGCGTTGATCTAGGCTTTATTGGCATGGGTGACATGATTGCTTACGATGTTAATGGGTTAGTAAATGACGGTTACTACAGCTTGTTAGATGAAAGCTTAACGAATACGAGCCATTTAACAAAATCGTGGACGGTAAAAGAAGAAATTACCTCAGTATTTGCACAGGCTAATATTAATGCCGAAGTAAGCGGCTTAGCACTTACAGGTAATGTGGGTGTACGTTATGTTCATACCGACCAGTCATCGCAGGGTAATGCATTTAACACTGTTGATGATATTGTGGTGGCATCACCTACCAATATTAGCCACGATTACTCACACGTATTACCAAGCTTAAACTTATCACTTGCGATTGATGAGCAACAAACAGTTCGCTTTGGTGCGGCTAAAACAATCTCTCGTGCACGTTTAGACGAAATGAATGCATCTATTGACGCATCTTACAATACTACACAGGATGAAAATGGTAACTACTGGTCTGTATCCGGTGGTAACCCTAACCTAGAGCCAAAAGAAGCAACTGGTTACGATTTAACGTACGAAAACTACTTTAGTGATGAAGGTTACTTCTCTGCTGCATTTTTCTATAAAGACTTAACGCAGTGGATTTTTGATGGTAAATACGAAATTGATATGTCGGGTGTTGCAGATCCATCAACAGGTGAAATTCCTGCAACATCAGAGGGCACAGGTAGTGGTAAAGTAAATGGCGGCGGCGGTGACCTATACGGTTACGAGCTATCTCTAGCGTTACCATTTAAAATTTTCCACCCGTCACTTGAAGGCTTTGGTTTAATTGCAAGCCATACAGGTATTGAATCAGACATTGAAGATCAAAACGGTAATGAGTACGAGTTACCGGGTCTGTCTGACAAAATTCAGAGCTTAACGGTTTACTACGAAATGAATGGTATTCAACTGCGTACCAGCATGCGTAAGCGTAGTGCCTTTAAAGGTGATGTATACGGTTTAGGTTTTAACACCGAGCAAGTAGATATCCTAGGTGAAACAATTTGGGACATTCAAGCTGGTTATGACTTTTCTGAAGCCGGTATTGAAAGCCTTGAAGGGTTATCAATTCAGTTCCAAGTACAAAACTTAACAGAAGAGCCGTTTACATCGCTTTCTGGTGATAACGCGCTACAAGTTCGCGACTACCAAGATTACGGTCGTACTTACTTGTTAGGCTTTAGCTACAAGCTATAATAAAGATTGTGTGTAGGAGCCCTTGTAATTTGTGTTACAAGGGCTTTTTTATAGCTACTTTATCTAAATTTTATCAAACTTAACAAAGCTTTAAACTGTAAACGTGGACAATAATATGAAACCAATAAAACACGTCGTAATCGCAGGCGGGGGCACGGCAGGGTGGATAACAGCCGCCTTGCTTAATAAAGTGTTAGGTAAAGTAATTAAAATAACCCTTATTGAGTCAAGTACTATTGGCACTATAGGCGTGGGTGAAGCAACAATTCCGCCTATTATTCAACTTAACAATGCACTGGGTATAAACGAGCAAGATTTTATAAACGCTACCAATGCATCTATAAAACTAGGAATTGAATTCGAAAATTGGAAAACCCCCTCTCATAGCTACATGCATGCTTTTGGCTCATTTGGAAAAGACTTCCCCTTTTGCGATTTTTACAATTTTTGGGTAAAAGGACATATTAGCGGTGCAGAAGAAAGCTTATGGGACTTTTCTCTTAACTACCAAGCGGCTAAACAGCATAAATTTGCACCCTTAAATACCCTACCTAATACACAATTGCCTGGCTTGAGTTATGCGTATCACTTTGACGCAACGTTATATGCTGAGTTTTTAAAAAAGCTCGCAACATCACGCGGTGTTGAGCATATTGATGCCAAAATAGAGCAGGTTGAACAATGCCCTCTATCAGGGAATATAAAATCATTAACCCTTGGTAACACACAGCAGATAAACGGCGACCTTTTTATAGACGCTACAGGCCAGCGCGCCTTACTCATAGAGCAAACCCTTAACACCGGCTTTGTCGATTGGTCTCATTATTTACCGTGTGATAGTGCCGTGGCGGTGCAGTCTCAAGGTACGAGCGAGCTAAAACCTTATACGCGTTCAATTGCACACAGCGCAGGCTGGCAGTGGCAAATACCGCTGCAAAGCCGAATAGGTAATGGCTTGGTGTATTGTAGTCGTTATTTATCTGACGATGCGGCAACGCAGTTATTATTAAATAATTTACCCGCTGAGCCAATGACTGAGCCGCGGGTAATTAAATTTAAAACAGGGCGGCGGTTAAAACAATGGCATAAAAATGTGGTATCGGTTGGCCTTGCCAGTGGCTTTTTAGAGCCGCTAGAGTCTACCAGTATTCATTTAATACAAAGTGCCGTAACCCGTTTAATAAAGCTGTTTCCACACAATGGCATAAGCGAAGCTTTAGTTACTGAATTTAATAAGCAAAGCGTGATAGAAATAGAGCACATTCGTGATTTTATAATATTGCATTACACACTAACAGCGCGAGAAGACTCCCCATTCTGGCGACAATGTAAGCAAATGGACATTCCTGACTCATTGGCCCATAAGCTCAAATTATTTAAGCAAACCGGTAAAGTAGTGCGCGAAAACGACGAATTATTTGCCGAAGTTGCCTGGCAACAGGTGTTTATTGGCCAAGGTCTTATCCCCGAAGATTACAACAGCATTGTTGACTCACTCAGTAGTGAACAACTAAACGATTTATTCTCAACACTAAAAACGCTTATTACCTCAACGGTAGATCAATTACCCACTCATAAAGATTTTTTAGCAAAAATTAAAAAGGCCTGATGATGCAACTTTTAAAAAAACTTTTACTTGTAAGTGCCTGTACTTTACCAACCATTAGCTACGCACTTGACGTTGAGCCAGCTAATTGGTGGGTTGGCATGAACAAAAACACGATTACCATCATGGTTCATGAGCAAAACATTGCAAACGAGCAAATTAAATTAGCTAAATACAACGGCGTTAAGTTAAATAAAGTAACCCGTACCGACAATCCAAATTATGTATTTTTAAATATTACCATTACCGACGCCGCTAAAGCCGGAACGCTTGAGTTTAATAGCAGCGAAACGAGCAATAACTTTGAGTTTCCACTTCTTGAGCGAGATAAAAACAGCGCTCAGCGTCAAGGGTTTACATCAGCTGATACGCTTTATTTAATTAACCCAGATCGCTTTGCTAATGGTGATAAACAAAACGATACCGTCCCAAGCATGTTAGAAGCGGCAAACCCGAGTATAAAAGGTGGGCGCCACGGTGGTGATATTCAAGGCGTTATAAACGCGCTTCCCTATTTAAACGACTTAGGGGTAACACAGCTTTGGTTAACCCCTGTGCTTGAAAACAACATGCCTAATTATTCTTATCATGGTTATGCAATTACAGACTTTTATAAGGTTGACCCACGAATGGGCTCAAACCAGTTATACAAAACGTTATCAGTAAAAGCAAAAGAGCAGGGTATAGGGTTGGTAATGGATATGGTCCTTAACCATTTTGGCTCTGAGCATACTTGGGTTAACGATAAGCCAACTAAAGATTGGATTAACTTTAATGGTGAGTTTAATAAAGGCAAAAATGCCACCAGCCATGCGCGCCAAACCATACAAGACCCACACGCCAGTGAATACGACAAGCGCCAGTTTAACGATGGCTGGTTTGTAGAAACCATGCCTGATTTAAATCAGCGCCAACCACTGTTAAGTGAATACTTAATTCAAAATGCGATTTGGTGGATAGAATACGCCGATTTAAGCGGCATACGTGTTGATACCTACTCGTATTCAGATAAAGCATTTTTGAGTGATTGGACAAAAGCCATAATGCAAGAGTACCCAGACTTTAATATTGTTGGAGAAGAGTGGACGTCTAACCCTGCTATTGCCTCTTACTGGCAACGAGGCAAGCATAACCAAGATGGCTATACATCAAGCTTACCAAGCGTGATGGACTTTTCGTTGCAAGAGTCGGCAATTCAAGCGCTAAATGAAGATGAAAGCTGGAACACGGGTTGGGTTAAAGTATATGAATCGTTAGCTAATGATTTTTTATACCCTGATACAAATAACATTATGGTATTTGCCGATAACCACGATATGAGCCGTGTTTACACTGAGCTTGGCCAAGATGTAGCCAAAACAAAAATGGCGATGACCTTGTTTTTAACTACACGTGGCATAGCGCAAATGTATTACGGTACGGAAGTACTATTAGATAACACCCCAAGTAAAGACCATGGTGATATTAGAATCGACTTCCCCGGCGGGTTTGAAGGCCAAACACGTAATGCCTTTACCAAAGAGGGCTTAACAAAACAGCAAAAAGAGATGCATAACACCATCAGTACGCTGCTTAACTTTAGAAAAAACAGCTCAGCATTAGATAAAGGAAAGCTTGTACATTTTACGCCTCAACAAGGGGTTTATAGTTATGCGCGTATTAGCGATGAGCAAACAGTGTTGGTATTTATGAATAAAAACACACAAGCGCTACAAAAAAATATTGAGTATATGCAAGAGGTGATGCCTAACAGCACAACAGCATTTAATTTATTTACTCAAAAAACACAAAAGCTTGGCAAAACCATTGAATTACCAGCGATGAGCGCAACGGTACTCGTTATAAATACGCCACAATAGTGACCTGAATACGTATGCAGCAACTGTATGGTTGCTGCAGTAATCTTTAGTATAAAGTTAATAACAATACTGACAAAAAGACACACAATGAAAAAATCAGTTTATGTACCCGCAGTACTGTGTAGTGCACTTATTGCTACAGGGTGTTCAGAAAATAACAAACCTGAACAACAGCAAGCACCTGCCCACACGCAAAATGAGCTTACCAAGCCGGTTGTATATCAAGTATTTACCCGTTTGTTTGGTAATACCGAAACAGCCAATGTGCCATGGGGCACTAAAGAGCAAAACGGCGTAGGTAAATTTGCCGACTTTAACGATGCAGCCCTCAAAGGTATTAAAGAGCTAGGTACCACGCACGTTTGGTATACCGGTGTGTTACACCACGCGTTAGTGGGCGATTATACCGACTACGGCATTTCACAAGATGACCCCGATGTAGTAAAAGGCCGCGCAGGTTCACCGTACGCAATTAAAGATTACTACGATGTTAACCCCGATTTAGCCGTTAATGTAACAAACCGCATGGGAGAGTTTAGCCAGCTTATTGAACGTACACATAGCCACGGTATGAAAGTCATTATTGATATAGTGCCTAACCATGTTGCCCGTAATTATCAATCACTTGGAAAGCCTAAAGGTGTAGAGGATTTCGGCGCACAAGACGACACCAGTAAAACGTACGATAAAAATAACAACTTTTATTATGTGCCTGGGCAGTCATTTCAAGTGCCTACCTCTACAACTTATACCGTGTTAGGTGGAAAGGCTCACCCACTTGCGGATGGCTTTTTTGATGAAACACCTGCTAAATGGACAGGTAACGGTGCCCGTGCACCAAAACCCGATATTAACGATTGGTACGAAACAGTAAAAGTAAATTATGGCGTAAAGCCTGATGGTAGCTACGATTTTGCTCAGCTGCCAAACGATTACAAAGACAAGGATTACCGTGCTCATTATGCGTTTTGGCAAGATAAAGAGCTACCAGATAGCTGGTACAAATTTAGAGACATTGCGCTTTTTTGGCTAGACAAAGGCGTTGATGGCTTTAGATACGACATGGCCGAAATGGTCCCAGTTGAATTTTGGAGCTTTTTAAATTCGTCAATAAAAATGCAAAAAAGCGATGCGTTTTTATTGGCCGAAGTATATAACCCGTTAATGTACCGCGCGTATATTCAGCAAGGTAAAATGGATTATCTTTACGATAAAGTCGGCTTTTACGATACCTTAAAAGCGATAATGCAACTTAAACAACCTGCCAATAGTATTTTTGATGCGCATCAAAGTGTGCTCGATATAGAGCAACATATGCTGCATTTTTTAGAAAATCACGATGAGCAACGAATCGCAAGCCCAGACTTTGCAGGTAATGCCCAGTGGGGTAAACCTGCATTAGTTGTTTCTAATTTAATTAGCCGCTCGCCAACACTTTTATATTTTGCTCAAGATGTGGGAGAAGATGGCTCTGAAAATGCGGGGTTTGGAGCGCCTACACGTACCAGTATTTTTGACTACATTGGCGTCCCAGCGCACCAAGCATGGATGAATAACGGAAAATTTGATGGCGCTAACTTAACCGCAGAGCAAGTAGCACTTCGTGAATACTACAAAGCGGTTATGTCACTGAATAGTTTACCTGCTGTAGTAGGCGGAGAAATGTCGGCACTTAACCTTGTAGGAAGTGAACGTGTTGTTGGTTTTACCCGCTCTTTAGGCCAGCAAAGTGTATATGTGTTAAGTAACTTTAGCGAGCAGCCACAAACAGTTACGGTTAATTTATCAAAGGCACAATTAGGTGCAGTGAGTGAAAATACGCTATTAAATGATTTACTTGAAAATCACACCACCGAGCTTAAAGCTCACCCGCAAGGCGCTACATTTAACCTCACACTTGATGCATTTAGCAGCGCAGTATTAACAAATAAGGCTAATAATGAATAATCAAAATAATAATACCGATAAGCCAAATTTAAGTTTTTGGCAAATATGGAACATGTGCTTTGGCTTTTTAGGCATACAATTTGGTTTTGCCCTGCAAAACGGCAATGTGAGCCGAATATTTCAAACATTAGGCGCACAAGTTGATGATATTCCCATTTTATGGGTTGCAGCCCCACTTACAGGCTTAATTGTTCAGCCTATTATAGGCTATTGGAGCGATAAAACGTGGGGGCGCTTTGGCCGTCGTCGTCCGTTCTTTTTTATAGGCGCAGTGTTAACAACGCTTTCACTATTTATTATGCCGCATTCACCAACGCTTTGGATTGCCGCGGGTATGTTATGGATCATGGATGCGTCAATCAACGTAACCATGGAACCGTTTAGAGCACTTGTTGGTGATAACTTGCCAGAAAAGCAACGCGCGACAGGCTACGGTTTACAAAGTTTTTTTATTGGTATTGGGGCGGTGTTAGCCTCGGCGCTACCATGGATGATGACCAACTGGTTTGATGTAAGTAATACTGCAGCCCCAGGGCAAATTCCTGAATCTGTTAAATACTCATTTTATTGGGGCGGGGTGGTGTTACTTGTTGCCGTGCTTTGGACCGTGGCACGTACTAAAGAATACAGCCCTGAGCAATTAGCGGCTTTTGAAAAGCAAAGCGCTCAACCTACAACAAGCAAAGTGGTTGATATTAACTTTAATAAAGGTGCCATTATTTTTGTGGTACTGGGTTTAGCAACTCTTGCATTAGTCATGGGCTTATCCCTTGAAAAAGAATTATACCTACTTGCTGGTGGTTTATTAGCCTTTGGTATTGTGCAGTGGATTGCAGCGGCGCTTAAAAGTGCGAATAAAACCCAAGGTGGTTTTTACCAAGTAGTACAAGATGTATTTACTATGCCAGAGGCCATGAAGCAGCTTGCCTGGGTGCAGTTTTTTAGCTGGTTTACTTTATTTGCTATGTGGATTTATACCACCGCTGCAGTAACAAGCTTTCATTATGGTAGTAGCGATGCAACCTCTAAAGCATTTAACGATGGCGCTGACTGGGTGGGTATTTTATTTGCCGCTTACAATGGATTTGCCGCAATTGCCGCTATGTGTATTCCATTTTTAGTTAAAAAATTGGGGTTAAAAGGCGCGCATTGCTTTAATTTATTGCTTGGCGCGTTAGGTCTTGCAAGCTTTATGTTTATTCAAGACCCTAAAATGCTACTTATACCTATGATAGGCGTAGGGTTTGCGTGGGCGTCTATTTTATCACTCCCGTATGCCATGTTAAGTAACGCACTACCGAGTAACAAAATGGGCGTTTATATGGGGATTTTTAACTTTTTTATAGTTATACCTCAGTTACTTGCCGCCAGTGTTTTAGGGCTTATTTTACGCCACGTATTTTCTAATCAGCCTATTTACGCATTATTAATTGGTGCAGCTTCGTTTGTTGTTGCTGCCGTTGCTGTAATGCGCGTTAAAAATTCTCATTAAGGACACACAATGAAAAAATATAACCTTATAACCGCCTCTCTTTTAACGTTAGGTTTAACGGCTTGCGGCGCTCAAAACACAAGCACAACTAACGAAAGTACCACAGCACAAGTTACATCGGCACCTGGTGCCCCAGGCGCAGAGCCGTTTTGGGCTTATGCAGGTAAAACAGGTATTGGTACATCATACGAGCAATACCAAAACGGCCAATACACTGATGCAGCTGCAACGGGGGATGTGTCTAAAGTATGGTTTTCAATTGCTAAAGGGATGATCACCGAAACCATGTTTGGGCTTATTCACCAAGCACAAATAAAAGACATGCAATTTATAGTAACAGGTAAAGATTTCACCGTTAGTGAAGTGGATGATTTAAATGTCACCATTGATTATTTACATAAAGATGCACAAGGTCGCCCGTTATCGCTGGCTTATAAAGTAACAAGCACTGATAAACAAGGCCGCTTTAGCCTAGAAAAACACATATTTACTGACCCAGATGGGCAAACCCTGTTTGTACGCAGCGTATTTAATACTGAGCTTGAAGGGTTAAAAGCGTATGTGTCTGTTAATCCGTACATTAATAATAACGGCTTAGGTGACTTTGCTAAAACGACAGAGCAAGGCCTAGTAGCATGGGAAAACGATAACTATCTATCACTTCAATCAGCATCACCATTTAAAGCAAAAACAGTTGGGTTTACAGGAAAAAGTGACGGCATTAACACCCTTAAAACTACGCAATCTATAAATACCCTATACACAAATACCGGCGAAACTGCTGGTAATGTAAGCATGCTTGCAGAGCTTGGCGAGATAACTGCAAATACCACTTTTGATTTAGCACTGAGCTTTGGTAAAACGCAGCAGCAAAGTATTCAGCAAGGTGAAAAAAGCTTAGCTAAAGGGTACCAAGCGGTGCTCGATCACTACAACGGCAAGGGTGAAGCGCTAGGCTGGGAAGATTACTTACAAAGCCTAAAACCGCTTAATACCATGGTTGAACAAACAGCCGATAACGGTAAGCTTTTATACACCAGCGCCATGGTATTAAAAGCACAAGAAGATAAAACACATGCAGGGGCATTAATTGCTTCTTTATCTAACCCATGGGGCGAAACGGTTTCAGCCAAAGAAGGTTCTACGGGTTATAAAGCGGTATGGGTGCGTGATTTTTATCAAGTAGCCATGGCATTTATGGCGCTTGGCGATACTGCCACAGCAAAAACAGCGTTCGAATACCTTGAAAAAGTGCAAGTAAACAGCAAAACACCAGGTAATAAAGGCGATACCGGCTGGTTTTTACAAAAAACACACGTCGATGGTGAATTAGAATGGGTAGGCGTACAGCTTGATCAAACTGCTATGCCTATCATGCTGGCATGGAAGTTACATAAAGCCAGCGTACTTAGCGATGAAGAGATAAAAAACTGGTACGGAAAAATGTTAAAACCAGCGGCAGATTTTTTAGTCGAGGGGGGACTTGCTAAAATTTTGTGGAACGACACACAAATTACACCTCCGGCAACACAACAAGAGCGCTGGGAAGAGCAAAGCGGTTATTCTCCATCTACAACTGCGGCAATAGTGGCAGGCCTTATTACCGCAAGCGATATCGCAACGCTTAGTGGCGATGATAAAAACGCGCAGCGCTACCTTGCCACGGCTAAAAAATACAGCAGCGATATTGAATCGCAAATGTTTACCACTAAAGGTAATTTAAAAGGCGAAAATAGCGATGGCGAATACTTTATTCGTATAGGCCAAGATACCGATGCAAACTCAAACACTAAAATTAACGCTAATAATGGCCGCGAAGGGTTTAATAAAAAGCAAATTTTAGATGGCGGGTTTTTAGAGCTAGTACGCTATGGCGTACGCGGTGCAAATGATGAAAGCATCGTTAAAACACTACCTGAGTACGATGACGAAACGCTTGAAGATAACCTACAAGTAAAATACAGCTTTAGCTTTGAAGATGGCAGCGGCACTTTTGCAGGCTACCGCCGCTATGGCAATGATGGCTACGGTGAAGATGAAGTTAAAGGCACAAACTATGCTGAGGGTGGCAGTAATACACCAGGCCAACGTGGGCGTGTATGGCCATTTTTCACCGGTGAGCGCGGGCATTACGAAATCGCAGCAGCTAATGCAAACAACGCTCTGGATGATGCTAAACAGGCGCAAATTAAAAACAGCTATGTAAAAGGCTTAGAGCAATTTGCTAATAACGGCCTTATGTTACCAGAGCAAGTATGGGATGGTGTAGGGGTTAACAAAGCAGGTTATGAGCTAGGCGAGGGAACTAATTCAGCAACACCATTGGCATGGACTCATGCTGAGTATATTAAATTAGTCCGTTCACTGAGCGACAAACAAGTTTGGGATCATTATCCCGTTGTTGAGAAAGCTTTAAAATAAGGCTAGTTCAAAATGTAAAATTAAAGCCACGGTTAACAGCCGTGGCTTTTTTGTAACTAAGTGGGGGTTTAATGTTTAATAAGCACAATGGAGTGGAGTGATAAATTCTTAACTAGACCCTCTGGCAATTAATACCGGTGGTAAAAGGGTGCTTTGCACTTCTTCTTCACGTATTAATTTAAGTAAGTTCTCTACTAACATTTGCCCTGCGACGGTGGTGTCTTGCGCTATGGTTGTAAGCGGTGGGTTTATGTAGCTTGCAATGGCTATGTTATCAAAACCGACCACGGCCACTTCGTTAGGAACATTAATATTGGCTTCTTTTAAAGCGCGAATTGCACCAATGGCAATTAAATCACTAGCGGCAAATAAGGCGTTAAATTTTATGTTATTAGCAATAAGTGAGCGCGTAGCATGATAACCAGACTCTTCAGTAGAAATAGCATTGGCCATTTTTCGCTCATTAATGGTTATACCATTAGTAAGTAGCTCATTTTTAAACCCCTGAAAGCGGGCAAAAAATTCTGGGCTGTGATCAGATGCATCACCGATAAACGCGCAATCGGTGCGGCTATGGGCAATTAAATGGCCAGCTGCTAGTTTGCCCCCGCCGTAGTTGTCGCAGCATACAGTAAGATCTGGGCGGTTATCTACTGTGGCGCCCCAGCACACAAACTTAGTGTTTTGGTCAAGCAAGGTTTTAAATTTTGGCTGAAAGTCTATGTAATCACCATAGCCGAGCAAAATAATACCATCGGCTCTGTGGCTGTCTTCGTAGTCGGCTTGCCAATCGGCGCTAGCTGATTGAAACGACACTAATAAGTCGTAACCTTCTTTTGCACACGCACGGGTAATACTGCCCAGCATTGATAAAAAGAATGGATTTATTTGTGATTCATCTGATGTTGGGTCTTCAAACAACAATAGCGCAAGGGTACTACTTTGCTGAGTACGCAAGTTGCTGGCATTTTTATCAACTTTATAGTTAAGTTGTTTTGCTATGTCGTGGACGCGTTTGCGTGTTTCTTCATTAACAAGGGGGCTGTTACGTAAAGCGCGAGATACAGTTGATTGTGAAACCCCTGCATAATGGGCAATGTCAAATGAGGTGGCTTTACCTTTCATTGTTACAACTTAATTAAATGCTAAATAATTGTGTCATTTTCGACTATTAGTGAATTATTTCAAGCTTTTTGCGATTTATTATTGATCTAATCCTGACACCGGTGTCATAATGCCAATGTTTTATCATTTTGTTGTCAAAACGTATTAGCTGCTATTTTATATAGCAGCCTTTTTTACTGTGATAGCTACTTTGAGGTGATAGCTCAAAGTGTATAAATAACAACGCATAGCCGTTGTAAAATAATAAGCATAAGCCGCTTACACAAAAGAGATAATACCATGAGCCAAAATTCTTCTGCCCAGTTTAACCCTATCTTAGTTGCCGATATTGGTGGCACCAATGCGCGCTTTGCATTAATTACCGACTTTAATGAGCAAACTAACCAATTTGTTATTGAGCATATTAACATATTTCCCAGTGCTAATTTTGGCTCTTTAGAAAGCGCACTTGAACAATACCTAACAACGATTCCCCATGTTACGCCAACTCAGGCATGTTTAGCTGTTGCAGGCCCTATAAAAGCAGGCCAAGTGCATTTAACCAATTTGGGTTGGCATTTTAGTGTTAGTGAATTTAAAGCACATTTTAATCTAACACAATTAGAAGTAATTAATGACTTTGCTGCGTTTGCTTATGCAGCGCCTTATTTAGACTCAACGCAAAATATTACTATTAAGCCCGGTCAAGCCGATGCAAATGCAAATATTGGTGTTATGGGACCAGGTACTGGCTTTGGTGCTGCTTGTTTAGTGCGTACAGCGCAGTCAACTGCAGTATTAAGCTCTGAGGGCGGGCATATGTCGCTTGCTCCTGTAAACGAGCTAGACGCTTTATTAATTAACGAGCTTCGAAAAGAGCACCCTCATGTATCTATAGAGACTGTTTTTTCAGGCCCAGGTATTGCCCATTTATACAAAGCAATGGCAGCCGTGAAAGGGGTTACAGCTAAAAATTTAGATGCGGCACAAATTAGTAGCCTTGCAAACAGTGGCGAGTGTGAAGTGTGTGATGCAACGCTTAATCAGTTTTGTGACTGGATAGGCAGTGTGGCAGGCGATTTAGCGGTAGTATACGGCGCATTAGGTGGCCTATTTATAGGCGGCGGTATTTTACCGCGTATGCAAACGCGATTACTTGAAAGCCGTTTTGTAGAGCGTTTTTCGCAAAAAGGTGTTATGTCGCAATATGCAGGGCAAATTCCAGTTACTTTAGTAACACAAGATAACATACCGCTAATTGGGGCGGGTGCGTGTTTATATAACAGCAAGTAAATTTGCTTAATGGTTGTATTTGGATAATGAACAAATGAAAAAAGTAACCATAAATAGCGTAGCAAGCCATGCAGGCGTTTCTAAAAAAACCGTGTCGCGGGTTTTAAATAATGAGCCTAACGTGAGTGCAGCTACGCGCGAAAAAGTACTTAAAGTATTTAAAGAGCTTGATTACACGCCTAACCCAATAGCACGCGGACTTGCGCAAAATCGCAGCTTTATTATTGGCTGCTTATATGACAACCCCAGTAAAAGTTATATAACACGCGTACAAACGGGTGCGCTTGCTGCCTGTAAAGAAAATAACTACAACTTACTAATACACCCGTGCGAATTACGTGGCGATGATTTAATTAACGATATAGAGCAGTTATTACAAACCTCGCGTTTAGACGGCGTAGTACTTACCCCGCCATTTGGTGATTTTGAAAAACTTGCTAATTTTTTAAAAGCTAAAAAAATACCCTACGCACGGGTTGCATCGGCACTGCTAGAAGATGATTCAATTTCAGTGCGCAGTAATGACGAACAGGGCGCTTATGAAATAACCGAGCACTTAATTTCGCTTGGTCATAAGTCGATTGCTTTTATTAAAGGCCACCCTGATCACAGTGCTACGCAACAGCGCTTTAAAGGTTACAGACGAGCGTTGGCAAGCCACGGTATAGAATTTGACGAGCGCTTAGTAGAAGAGGGTAACTTTAGTTATCACTCAGGTGTAGACAGTGCGCGCAGTATTTTAGATTTATCGCCACGTCCTACCGCGGTATTTGCATCAAACGATTACATGGCGGCGGCGGTATTAAAACTTGCCACACAGCGCCAATTACGCGTACCCGATGATATCTCTATTGCAGGGTTTGATAATGCACCAATTGCACGCCATATATGGCCGGGCTTAACGACTATTGCACAACCTGTAGAAGAAATGACTAAACAAGCTGTTACGCAGCTTATATCGCATATTTCGCAGCCACAAGAGCAGCCGTATCAGGTAACGCTAGAATCACGCTTAATTACCCGCGAGTCTACTGCTGCAATAAAATAACCCCCTTTTTTGTTTTTCACAGTAACCCGAATTTGAGTGACGCTTATTCGGGTTTTTTTTGTGCGGATTTTAGCAAATAAACTAAAATTAGCATGGTCATTAATTGGTCACGTTAAAATTTTACACTATTTTTGTTACTCAGGGTTGACACCGGTGTCAATGCTATGCGTTAATACAGTGACACCGGTGTCAGGGTTGTTGTGAGAGGCTCCCTGGTAGCGTACCTTTGAACGGGTAAATCAAAGATGCTCAGTGCAGTTATTTACGTGGAGTCTGTAATTGCTACTGAGCCTTTTTCCTCTAACTAATAGAGATGAGCTAAATTATGTTGCACCCTCGCATTGAAGAAGTCACCCAACGCGTTATTGAACGCAGTAAACAAACCCGTCAAGATTATTTAGATCGTATTTCGCACGCAAAAAAACAAACAAGAGTCCGTGCCGGGCTAGGCTGCGGAAACATCGCTCACGTTATGGCTGCGTGTAGCAGCGACGACAAAGCGCGCTTAAAGGCTGATGAGCAGCCAAATCTTGCTATTATCAACTCATATAACGATATGCTTTCGGCCCATGTGCCATACAAAGATTTCCCAGATTTAATTAAAGACCTTGCTACTAAGTACGACGCCACTGCCCAAGTTGCAGGCGGTGTACCAGCAATGTGTGATGGCGTTACGCAAGGGCGTGACGGCATGGAATTATCGCTTTTTTCTCGCGACGTAATTGCTATGTCTACTGCGGTATCACTATCGCATGACGTATTTGACGGCGTTTTTTGTTTAGGCGTATGTGACAAAATTGTCCCAGGTTTATTAATTGGTGCCTTATCTTTTGGTCACTTACCGGTATTCTTTTTACCTGCTGGGCCAATGCAATCTGGTATTCCTAACAAAGAAAAAGCACGTATTCGCCAAAAATTTGCACAAGGTTTAGTAAGCCGTGAAGACTTACTTGAAGCTGAAAGCGCCTCGTACCACAGCGCAGGTACATGTACGTTTTACGGTACCGCTAACTCAAACCAAATGTTAATGGAAATAATGGGCTTACACCTTCCAGGTAGCTCGTTTATTAACCCTTACACTGAGCTTCGCGATGGTTTAACAGGTAATGCTGTAGAAACCATGCTTAAGCAGCTTACAGATGATAAAGAAAGCCCGTGTTTAGCAGATGTAATCAGCGAAAAAACCATTATTAATGGTTTAGTTGGCTTGCTATCTACAGGTGGCTCAACTAACCACGCTATTCATATTGTTGCTATCGCAAAAGCGGCGGGTATTCAAGTAACGTGGAAAGACATGTCTGATTTATCAGAAGTTGTACCACTACTTACGCGTATTTACCCTAACGGCTCAGCTGATGTAAACCATTTCCAAGCCGCAGGCGGTATGGGTTTCTTAATGCGTGAATTAGCCGGTGCGGGATACTTGCATACTGATGTTAAAACAATGCTTGGTGAAGGCTTAGCGCCTTACATGATGGAGCCGCGTTTAGATAAAGACGACAGCTTAATTATGAGCAACTCAACAGGCCCTTCAAAAGTGAAATGGGTAGATTGCCCAGAAAACTCACTCGATGAAGAAGTACTGCGTCCAATTAGCAATCCATTTAGCAAGCAAGGTGGCCTACAACTACTTACGGGTAACCTAGGTAAAGCAGTCATTAAAGTGTCTGCTGTAGCCACTGAGCACCAAGTAGTAACAGCCCCAGCTAAAGTATTTAGCTCACAAGGCGAACTGCAAGAGGCATACAGCCGTGGCGAGTTAAACCAAGACTTTATTGCCGTGCTTAAAGAGCAAGGCCCTAAAGCGAAAGGTATGCCAGAGCTGCATAAATTAACGCCAGTAATGGCAACACTTCAAGACGAAGGCTTTAAAGTAGCCATTGTGACTGATGGCCGTATGTCGGGCGCATCAGGTAAAGTGCCTGCTGCTATTCACTTAGCGCCAGAAGCTGTTGAAGGTGGCATTATTGCAAAAATTCTTGAGGGCGATTTAGTAACACTGGATGCGCCAAACGGAATATTAAAAGTACATGTTAGCGACGAAGAGCTTGCTAAGCGTGAACTACAACTTAGCCAACCAAGCTTAACCTTTGGTACCGGCCGAGAGTTATTTACTGGATTTAGAAATATTGTAAGCAGCGCCGATTTAGGTGCGAGTGCTTTTGGACTTGAATAATAATTGCCACACACTGGGTAATGAGGAACAAGTAATGAGTATTGAAAAAATCTTAGCGTCGGCACCTGTGGTGCCAGTGGTTGTAATCGAAAAACTAGAAGATGCAGCACCACTCGCTAGAGCGTTATACAACGGTGGCTTAAAAGCCCTTGAAATTACGCTACGCACGCCTGTTGCAGTGGAAGCTGTAAAACTAATGAAAGCAGAAGTTCCAGAAGCTTACGTTGGTACAGGTACAGTGGTTGATAAAGCTAGCTTTGATGCTTCAGTAGAAGCAGGCGCTGATTTTATGGTAAGCCCAGGTGTAAGTGATGAATTATTAGCATTAGCTAAAGATTCAGACATCCCTTTTTTACCGGGTGCAGCAACTGCAAGCGAAGTAATGCAGTTAGCAAGCCATGGCTTTAAGTACTTAAAATTCTTCCCTGCAGAGGCTGCAGGTGGAACGGCAATGCTTAAGTCGATTGGCGGGCCATTGCCGCACATTACTTTTTGCCCAACCGGTGGTATTAGCCTAGCAACAGCCCCTAATTACTTAGCGCTTAATAACGTTATTTGTGTTGGTGGTACGTGGATGCTAGATAAGCAACTAATTGAAAACAAAGACTGGCAAGCCATTGAAGCGCTTGCTCGACAAGCAAGTGAAGTTAAATAGGAGTCTAAAAATGATTAATGTAGCAATTAATGGCTATGGCCGTATCGGTCGCAACGTATTACGTGCACTTTACGAGTCAGCACAAAACAGTGAAATTAAAATTGTAGCAATTAACGATTTAGCACCGGCTAACGTAAATGCGCATTTAACACAATTTGACTCAGTTCACGGTCAATTTTCTCAAAAAGTAACGTTATCAGATAACACTATGCTGATTGGTGATGACGTAATTACTTTGACTCAAGAGCGTGACCCTGCAAACTTACCGTGGAAAGAGTTAAACGTAGATATCGTTTTAGAATGTACTGGTTTTTTCACTAAGCGTGAAGACGCAGCTAAGCACATTACAGCAGGTGCTAAAAAAGTAATTGTGTCTGCTCCTGGTAAAGATTTAGATGCAACGGTAGTACACGGCGTTAACAGCGATGTAATTAACGCTGATAGCAACATTATCTCTAACGCATCATGTACGACTAACTGTTTAGCGCCAATTGCAAAAGCAATTAACGACACAGTAGGTATTGAGCAAGGTAGCATGACTACAATTCATGCTTATACAAACGATCAAAACTTATCTGACGTTTATCACCCAGATCTATACCGTGCACGTAGTGCAACACAGTCTATGATCCCAACTAAAACAGGTGCTGCTGCAGCTGTTGGCTTAGTACTTCCTGAGCTTGCGGGTAAATTAGACGGTATGTCGGTACGTGTACCTACTATCAATGTTTCTCTAGTTGATTTTACGTTTATTACTAAGCGCGAAACAACAGCTGAAGAAATCAACGAAGTAATGAAAGCCGCAGCAACGGGTTCAATGAAAGAAATTTTAGAGTACAACGAGCTTCCGCTTGTCTCTATTGATTTTAATCACAACCCTGCGTCATCAATTTTTGATGCAACGCAAACTAAAGCTGATGGCAAATTAGTTAAAGTAATGGCTTGGTACGACAACGAGTGGGGTTTCTCAAACCGCATGTTAGACCAAGTTAAAGCATTAGGTCAGTACTTATAATTGACCCTGTAAAAGTTTAGCTTTATCCAACCAAGCCTGCATTATGCAGGCTTTTTTATTTTGATTGATTTATACCCGCTCGTTTAATAAAGCGCTTAGCTCTTTAAAACTAGGCCGCGATGCAATATCCGTATTTATAGCACGCGCTGCTATATCGGACATTTTATTAAACAGTTCGCTTTGCTTATCTGCAGTGCTAACAGTGCTTAGCAAGTCCTCAATTAAGCAACCAAAAGCACGTACTTCTACTAACTGTATTTGCTGTTGCTGATATTCGCTAAGCATGGCTAAATTTGTTGCTGCACCAAAATCACCAAATAAAACATCGTATTGCTCGTTGATCATGGTGTTATGGGCGTAAATATCGCCATGACTTACGTTGTTAGCATGTAAGTGGGCAAGGGTGCTTATCATTTGCTGGGCAACTTTATAAATTGCCTCAGGCGAATAGTGACAGTGTGTATTAAAGGTATCGCGCGTACAGGTTTCTAAACTTGGCGGCAAACCTAAATTAGTAAAGCGTGTATCTATTAGCTCCATAACTAAACCAAGCTGTGTGCTTTGCTCTATGTAGCTTAATACGTTAATTAAGTTTTTATGATAGCCTGCTTGTAAACAGCAGTTTACTTCATCAAGTGGGTAGCCATCGCTTGTTATTGCCCCTTTAAATAATTTTACCGCCACATCGTGCTGTGCTGTTTTAGCTAAATGAATAACGCCCGATGCACCTTGGCCAATTACTTTTTTAAGCTCAAAATTTTCAAGTGGCGTGTTTTGTAAACGACTGTTAGTTAAGCACTGAGCTTTATTAAATGCATTACCCGCAAAGGCAAGCCAAGCAAGTTTGGGGAGTTCTAATAGCCAATTATCAAGTTTTGTTAGGTTATTAGCAGAGAGCCTAACTAGCTCTAAATTAGTACAAGAGGCCATACTCGCGGGTAGTTGTTTTAGGTTATTTCCTGCAAGGGCGAGCTTTTTAAGCTGTGTGTAATTACCAAAGTCACTTGGCAATGCGCTTAATTTGTTATCGGTAAGTATTAACCATTCAATATTTTTAGGTAAGCTGTTTAGTGCAAACTCTGTTATTTGATTGCCTTTAAATGCAACCATAATTAAAGCAGGGCACTTAGCGAGTACTTTAGGTATATGTTTAAATTGGTTAAACGATAAGAACACCCGCTTAAGCTTTGTTAAGCATGCAAACTCATCTGGCAGTGTAGTGAGATTATTGTTTGATAAATCGAGTACTTCTAAGGTATCTGTAAGGGTTAAAATTTCTAAAGGAAACTCAGTTAAGCCTTCTACGAGTTGTAAGCGAGTAACACCATTCAACCTACCAGACTTAAGCTCTGCAAGGGTATTCATAAATTTTCACAAGCCTTTTAAAATAAAAAAGCCAACATCGCTGTTGGCTTAAAGTAAATACGTTTAGTAAAGTTTAAAATTGCGCGTTATGGTAAACGTTTTGCACGTCGTCACAATCTTCAAGCATGGCTAAAAAGCGCTCCATTACTTCTACGTCTTCACCTTCAATAGGGGCTTCAACTTGTGGTACAAACGAGATTAAATCTACGTCAAAATCTGTAATACCCATCTCTTCAAGCGCTGTACGGGTGTTGTTGTATTCTGTATGTGGCGCAAAAACCGTCACTTTACCGTTTTCTACTTCTACATCTGTTACATCAACATCGGCCATCATAAGGGCTTCTAGTACAGCTTCATCGTCATCGCCGTCAAAAACAAAAATAGCGAGGTGATCAAATAAATGTGATACCGAATTTTGTGCGCCTATTTTAGCGTTTGCTTTGGTAAAACAAATACGTACATCAGCAAACGTACGTTTGTTGTTGTCGGTTAAACAGTCAACAATAATCATACAGTTACCAGGGCCGTAACCCTCATAACGTGTGGCTGCGTAATCTTCACCGCCACCGCCTTTGGCTTTGTCTATTGCGCGCTCAATAACGTGTGCGGGTACCTGGTCTTTTTTAGCGCGCTCGATTAAACGGCGCAGCGCAAGGTTACCATCTGGATCTACGCCACCATTTTTAGCGCAAATGTATATTTCTTTACCGTACTTAGAATAAACTTTAGTTTTAGCACCCGCAGTTTTAGCCATTGAATCTTTTTTGTTTTGGTAAGCTCTTCCCATCTGCGTTTCGCCTTAATATATGTAAATTATTGAATAAAATTGCAAGGCCGTATTCTAAAGGTAAAGCCGCAGTATCGCCAGTAAATGGCGTTAATTAATCATCTTGCTGTTGTAATTGCCACATTTGAGCGTATTGACCATTTTGTAATAAAAGCGCTGAATGTGTGCCTTGCTCAACCAGTTCGCCCTTTTTAAATACTAATATGTTATCGGCATCAACTATAGTTGATAGCCGGTGTGCAATCACAATACTGGTGTGGTTTTGAGTTACATCGCGCATTGCCTTTAAAATGGCTTGCTCCGCGTGCGAGTCGAGTGCCGAGGTCGCCTCATCAAAAATTAAAATAGGAGATTGCTTTAAAATTGCACGTGCAATGGCAATACGTTGTTTTTCGCCGCCAGATACTTTTAAACCGCGCTCGCCCACTAACGTTTTATCGCCTTGCGCTAAAGTTGAAATAAAGTCCTTTAAATGGGCCATTTCTATTGCTTTATCTATTTCACTATCGCTTGCTGTGGGTCTGCCATAGGCGATGTTTTCGCGTATGCTGGTGTTAAATAGCACTGTGTCTTGTGGCACTATAGCAATGGCTTTACGCAGGCTATCGAGGGTGACGGAGTCTATAGCTTGGTTATCTATGGTTATACTGCCCGCGCTAATATCGTAAAAGCGGTAAAGTAACCGCGCCAAAGAGCTCTTACCTGCACCACTTGCACCTACAACGGCAACCTTACTGCCTGCTTTAACTTTAAAGCTAATATTACTAAGAATAGGGCGGCTGGCATCGTAACTAAAACTGACATTATTAAAGGCTATATTGCCTTTGCTAACACAAAGGTGTTGAGCATGGGGGCGCTGCGTTACCTGTGGTTTTTTATTAAGTAAGCCCAGCATGTTTTCTAAATCGGTTAGGGCGCGCCTTATTTCTCGATAAACAAATCCTAAAAAGTTAAGCGGTAAAAATAATTGGATCATGTAGGCGTTTATCATTACAAGTTCGCCAATTGTTAGAGCGCCCGTTACCACTTCTTTGGCACCTAACCACATTAGCGCTGTAATAGCGCTTGCAATTATCAACGCTTGGCCTGAATTAAGCGCAAGCAATGACATTCTATTTTTTAAACGGGCGGTTTCCCAATTTGCTAAAAAAGAGTCGTATGTTTTAGCTTCAAATTCTTCGTTATTAAAATATTTTACAGTTTCATAGTTAAGCAGGCTGTCTATGGCGCGCGTGTTACTAAGGTTATCGGCGGCGTTTGCCTCGCGTATAAAACGGTTTCGCCACTGCGTTACTGTTACAGTAAAGGTAATATAAATAGCAACCGCTAATAAAGTTATTAACGCAAACCAAATAGAAAATAGCGAGCCAAAAATAATAGCAACGGTCAGTATTTCAAAAAGGGTGGGGACAATATTAAACATTAAAAAACGCATTAAAAAGCTCAGACCACTAGTACCACGCTCTATATCACGGCTTATTCCACCTGTTTGCCTATCGAGATGAAAAGCAAGCTCTAGCGAGTGTAAATGTTTAAATACTTTTAACCCAATATCGCGCATCGCGTGCTCTGTCACACGAGAGAACACCGCATCTCTTACTTCGCCTAAAAACACGCTGGCAAACCTAAGCCCACCATACAAAAGCAATAGTAATGCAGGGATAACTAAAACTGGATTGATTGATTTATCAACCGAGTCGATAATTTCTTTTAATGCCCAAGGCATTAAAAGAGTCGCGCCTTTAGCTCCTATAAGCGCTAAAAGGGCTAAAAGTACGCGCCCTTTAAATTTAGTAATGTATGGCCACAGCGTTTTAATGCTTTGTTTTAAGGTCATTGCATCGGCGCGTTTTATAGTACTGTGTTTAGAGCGCATTACGGATCTCAGTCAAATAAATACTTAATTAATATGCATTGTATTTTAAATACTTGCCCATATATACTACGCGTCCCTTATTTTAGTTTGACGCAACCATGTTTAACGTTCGTGTGTTTATATCTGCTTTTTTACTGTTTTGTGCGCTTTTTAGTGTTCAAAGTAGTGCGCAGTGCGCGACACATAAATTAAACACTGTAACCACCTCATTGAGTGTGTTTGCTGATAGCGTTGAGTTAGCTAAAACGCTGCCTATATCAAAATCGGTAAAGGGAAATGAGCACAAAAAAACTCATCAAACAGGGTTTGACGCTCATCAACCTAGGTTAACGGCTAGTAATTCTTCGTTATTTTTACATGTCGCGCAAAGTGAGCCTGAATACGACGTTGTATTTGAATTTTTTGCACACACCCTTTTTAGAGAAATATACCTAAGCCCCAACGCGTTTATTGGCCAACGGCCATGGTATACACTTGTAACGCATAGCAAAAAGTCGCGACTCAGCGGCTGGAAAGACGCTAATTTGCTCTATACCGCTGCAAGCACCTATCACGCTTAATTTTCTTATTTAATTTTTATTAGGTTTTAACGTTTTACGTTTAGGCCTTGAGATTAATTGTGCTTTTAAAAAGTACGTTACCGGTTCTGGTAATAAGGAAACACCATGTTAAGTGTAAAAAAAGATCACAAGCCGTTTATGGCTAAATTTAAATTAAGCTATATAGCCATGCTTATTGTGCTGGTTTTATTAGCCATTAGCGCATTACCCAACTTATACCCTAATAAATCGTGGTTACATGTAAGCAATGCACCTCATAGCGAAACACAAGCTGTGCCAAGCACTAATGCATTAGTAACTTTTTTAAATAACCAAGGTTTAAAAGTTGAGCAAGGGCTAAATAATCAAACATCTATAAATATTTTGTTAAACGAGCCAACTAAAAGCGCACAAGCGCAAGCGGCTATAAAGGCGCAGTATCCAAACACGCAAGTTAAAATTGTAGAACATGCAACGAGCCCACTTTGGCTGCAAGAGTTTGGTTTATCGCCAATCAAATTGGGACTAGATTTAAACGGCGGTGTGTTATTTGTACTCGACGTAGATTTAGATAAAGCAATTGATGAGCAATTAGTCAGTGCGTATCAACAAGCAAAATCAATTATTATTAAGCAAAAAGCGCACGGCCTTAAAGTGCTGCAAACAGGGCACGGCTTTGAAATAAATGCACACCCAAATGGAGCGAAAAAGCTTACCCCGGTAATCAATGAGCTACAAAGTCGCTTTGCTAATTTAGCAGTTTCAACAACCAGTAATGGTGATATTAAAAATGCAAAATTCACCTATTCAGAGCAAGGGCGAAGCAACTTTGATAAAGAAGTTATGAGCCAAACGCTCACAACGCTTCGCTCACGCATAGAAGAATTAGGCATTACCGAAGCCGTTACTCAGCGCCAAGGTAAAAACCGTATACGCATAGAGCTACCTGGCGTGCAAGACCCCACAGAGGCAAAGCGCATTATAGGCGCAACTGCATCACTTGGGTTTTATCAGTTAAAAGAAATCGGTGGGCAAACATTTGATATGCAATCGGGCGGGACCATCAAACTTGACCCAGTGCCAATTTTTACCGGTGAGCATATTAATAACGCCACCATAGGGCGTGATGACTGGGGTAAACCCCTTGTGCAACTTAGCCTTGATGGGCAAGGCGGCGATGCCATGTCAGCGTTTTCAAAAGCAAATATTGGTAAGCCTATGGCCACGGTTTACTCTGAGTACTCTCAAAACGCTAAAGGTGAAACGGTTAAAAAAAGCGAAGTTATAAATGTAGCGAATATTGCGCAGCATTTAAGTTCACGTTTTAGTATTACTAATATGAAAAGCCAACAAGCAGCGGCCGATTTAGCACTATTATTACGCGCAGGCTCGCTAACTGCACCGGTTACTATTGTGCACGAGCAAACAATTGGCCCAAGCCTAGGTCAAGAAAATATAACTAACGGCTTGGCCGCATTGATGCTGGGCATGGGTATTACACTTGCCTTTATGGCAATGTGGTATCGCCGTTTAGGGCTTATTGCAAACGTAGCGCTGTTATTAAATTTAACGTCGCTTGTGGGGCTAATGTCGTTATTACCAGGGGTTGTGTTAACACTTCCGGGCATTGCCGGGCTGGTACTCACCATTGGTATGGCGGTAGATACCAACGTTATTATATTTGAGCGAATAAAAGAAGAGCGTAGAAAAGGGCGCTCTGCTTATCAAGCTATTCAAGAAGGTTACAAGCAAGCCGCTAACACCATATTTGATGCCAATATAACCACCATGATCACCGCGCTTATATTATATGGAATAGGTTACGGCCCGGTTAAAGGTTTTGCCATAACATTGGCACTTGGCTTAATAACCTCGGTATTTACTGGCGTGTACGTATCAAAAGTACTAAGCCAAACGGTATATTTAAAAATGGCTAAAAAAGCAGGAGTAAATGCACATGCTTAACACTTTTTTAAAGGGCGATGCGGGTACACGTCTGCGTTTTTCGGGCATGCTTTTGAGCGCCATACTAGTACTGCTATCGGTATTTACGCTTAGTCAAAAAGGGCTTAATTTTGGGCTCGACTTTACCGGTGGTTACCTAACAGAATTTACCACCAGCCAAGGTGTTGAGCTAAAACAACTTGAGCAATTTATTACTAAAAATCACAATGGCGAGTTTGAACTAACCGCACAAGGTAATAATCACTTTCAACTACGCGAAGCGCCCAGCGGTTCAACAGCAAATAGTAGTGATTGGCAAAGCGCCATTACACAAAATGCCGATATTAACGCCGAGGTTTTATCATCAGCGTATATTGGCTCGCAAGTGGGTGATGAACTGTTTGAACAAGGTTGTTTAGCGCTATTTTCAGCCATGGTTGCAGTAATGCTTTATTTAGCGGTGCGGTTTGAATGGCGTTTAGCTGCTGGCTCTGTGGTTGCGCTAGTGCATGATTTATTACTGGTACTGGGGCTATTTTCGCTATTAAGTATCGAGTTTAATTTAACCGTACTTGCCAGTTTGCTTGCCATTATAGGTTATTCACTTAACGACTCTATAATAGTAGGCGATAGAGTACGCGAGCTTTTACGTGTTAAATCTAATAATGCGCTTAGCCTCGCAAGTATTATTAACAACGCCATAAAAAGCACCTTAACACGTACGCTTATTACATCGGGCACCACGCTTGCTACAGTTGCAAGTGTTTGGCTTCTCGCGGGCGCGCCATTACAAGGCTTTGCCATCGCGCTATTTACCGGTATTGTAGTAGGTACGTTCTCATCTATTTGTATTGCCGCCACGTTACCCGAGCTATTAGGGTTAAGTGCTGAAAATTACGAAGAAAAACAAGATGCAGAAACGCAAGCGTTGCTCGATATGCCCTAGCAATAAATGCTTTTAAAAATCTGCATTAAAACACAGGCGCTTAAAATAATGGTTTTAAGCGCCTTATAACGGTAAAATTAACCACATAGTTTACAGCATTGGTTTTTAGCGCTCCCTCATGAACAAAGCCCACGTAATTGAACACCTTAAATTTGCACTCGAAGCACAATTAAACAGTGCAAAACAAGCAGCAAAAGCCGCGCACGACGCCGCCACTCACGAAGAAAGCGTTGCAGAAACGCAGTACGATACCCTAGGACTCGAGGCCGCTTATTTAGCACAAGGCCAAGCCGAGCGTGTAAACGATTGCTACAAAAGCATTAAACAATTTGAAGCCATTTTTAAAGAGCCCACTCACAATAAAGTGATTATAAGCTCACTCGTTTGCCTAGAAGATGAAAACGCCCTACAAAAATGGTTTTATTTAGGCCCAGCCGCAGGCGGGTTAACGGTTGAAGTTAAAAGGCTAACTATTCAAGTTGTTACCCCCGAAGCACCACTGGGTAAACAACTTTTAGGCAAACAGCTTGATGATGAAGTAAGCCTAACCATTGCTGGCAAAAACCACGAATACGAGGTAGTAGAAATTTTATAAAACACTAGTTTTATATGTAGGTCGGATAAGCGAAGCGCCATCCGACAAAGGTAATTTTGTTTAATAACACTATTAAAAGTCGTTTTGGTGCAAAACCTCAGAACCAATTCTAATACACAAGCTAATTACCTGTTTACATTAAAGTTATTAAGTGGAATTATTGAGGTAAGTAATATACGCCGTTTTGGGGTGCTATAAATCATTAAAATGGTGTTCAATAAGCGGTTAACTTTACAGGAGGTTCAATGCTGTATCACTACACTAGCCTTGAAGGATTGCTTGGAGTTATTAATAGTAAAAGTATTTGGGCTAGTCACTGTAAGTACTTAAACGACTCATTAGAGTATATACATGCTCTTGAATTTCCGATTAATGTATCAACTAACATTTATATGGAAGATGACTATTTATCTCCATTCGGATTCTCTATTCGTAAAGCCTTAGATGAAATGACACATAATGATGTTTATGTGTCATCTTTTAGTGAAAAGTCTGATTTATTAAGCCAGTGGCGTGGCTATTGCCCACCAGGCCGAGGGGTTTGTATTGGCTTCAAGCGTGACATTTTAGAAGATTTTTGCCGTACCAAGAATCTATATTTAAGTAAGTGTATTTACAGCGAAGAAGAGCAAAAGAAAGAGGTATTACAACTATTAAACCGATGCAAAAATGAATTTCCTATGCCATCGGTCACTCGAAGTGATTATGATAAATTTGAAACTAAATCTAGAGTAAATCATGAGTTGAATTATCATCAGTACGTGACAAAAGGTGAAAGAAAGGTACAAGCAGACTTAGCCTTAAAGAACCTTTGTGATGGGCTTACCAAACTAGCACCTAGATTTAAAAATAATGGATTTCATGAGGAATCTGAGTGGAGAATTATTTCCGAAAATCCAGACGATGGGGTTTTATTTAGGGTAGGCGGGAGCCATCTGATCCCTTACCTAAGTTTACCCATTTTAACATTCTCTAAGGATGCTATTGCAGAGGTGATTATTGGTCCAAATCCAAGCGCACACAGTTGTGTTAGCTCGATTTCGATGCTTCTGGAGTCCAATGGATTTAAGGGGGTGAACATTAAGCATTCAAAAATTCCTTTTAAGAGTTGGTAAAGTTAACCAAGTCGTAAACTCGGACAGATAACCGTTGGCTTTTTGTTCGTGCTTCACTTACTTTAGCCAACTGCAATTTGCCGCTTAAAACGGCGTTAAAAGTCCAAAGGAGTGAACATGATCAATTGGATAAATGTAAGGTCATCAGCCATAAGAAAGATTGGCTATGACGCATCCATAAGTCGAATGTACATCGATTTTGAAGATAGTGATCCGTATTACAATTACTGTCGTGTGCCTGAGCATGTGTTTCAAGAATTCATAAATGCAAATTCAGTAGGCCGTTATTATCATGCTTATATCAAAGACAAATATGATTGCTAGCATAATTCAACTCTTAACAAATCTAAGGCGCAACACCATTTCGTAGCACGACGTGCTAACGAGTGTTTGCTGCTTGAAGCGATAGGCATACATGGAGTCTAGGTGAAATCTATAGAGTGGTTAGAACGTGGGTTAAATCAAAACGACCCTATCGATTGCTTAAGTAATTGCTGGATGGGATTCAATAGCCTTTATAGTAATTCGAGTTCAAAAACAGAAGTTGATTCTATTAAGAGTTTTATTGATACGAATGTAGATCTCAAAGTAGCTCAAGAGTTACTTGACATTCATCAAATAGAAATAACATATTTTATGACTCGCCCTGTAATAGATATGCGGGGTAACGGCAAAAGTAGCCAAACAGACATTGATATTTTTAATTCTACTGATTGCGCTGTCTCTAAATTAAAATCAATTTTAATGGTTATCTATCAAGTTCGATGCAACTTAATGCATGGTCAAAAATCACCATCCAGAGATCGAGATGTCGATTTGTGTAAACACTCATGGCCATTTGTTGCAGAGTTAGTCGATAGGTATTCCTAGCAACACGCCCTGAGGTGGACTGCAGGGGAGGTAATAGCAGTTATGATGATACCTATCTATAAATTAATTGTCGGATGGCATGGCTTCGCCATTTATCCGACCTACGAATTAGCCTTTTTCACAAACTTTGCTGTTACCATCATTTCGCCAATACCATCTACTTTGCAATCTAGCTCGTGATCTTTTTTATCAAGCACACGCCTTACGACTGCTTTTGTGCCAATTTTAATAACTTGTGAGCTGCCTTTAATTTTTAAATCTTTGGCTACGGTTACTTTATCGCCATCACTTAGCATAGTGCCATTGGCATCTTTAACTAAAATTGCGTCTTCATTGTTTGTACTGTTTGGGTTCCATTCGTAGGCGCATTCAGGGCATATAAGCAGTTGCTGGTCTTCGTAAACATATTCAGATTTGCACTGTGGGCAGGCAGGATGTGACATTTATAACGCTCATAAAGTAGTAATTTTGCGTATTTTAATCTGCATTAATAGGAAAATATAGTTAATCAATATTTTTTATCTTCACGCTAAAAATATCTCGTTTGTGTGGTTTTTAAAAAGGGCATATAAAGCAGATGTCGCTTAAGCAATTTAAGCGCTAACACTTACAGTAGGTATTTGTTAAAGCACCCATCGTATTAAGTGATACGCGCAATGCCCACTTAGTACGATGGGTGTTTCTATTTATAGTGCTGAGTATTTTATTAGGCATGCTTTTTATATTTCTGACTTAACTAGGAAAAGTCGTGTTTAAAACCTTAATAGTGGTTGATAACAACGAGCAAACACTTGCTCAATCGTTCGACAATGTGATTTCGTTTAATAGTTACTTACGTGATTACCCAAAACATAATGAACCTAAAACCCGCATTATTAATTTATGCGACTCAAGCCAATACTTGAGTAAGGGTTACTATTGCTCTTTGCTTGCAGAGGCCCGCAAACACCAGGTGTTACCCAGTGTTAAAACAATAAACGCGCTTCGAAGCGGTCAAGCTCCTATGTTAAATATTGGCTCGATTGATGGCGAAATTTACTTTGGTAATGCCTTAAACGAGCTACAAAGCAAAGCGGCTAAATCGGTATTTAAGCAATACCCAGCGCCTATTTTATATGTAGATGAACAAGGCTTGTTACAGCAAGGTTCGCTTAGCACTTTAAACGATGAGCAATACAGCAATTTTGTAGCAAAACTAAATACGTTTACTCAAACCCAATGGCGCATTGGTACTGTGCAGCGCCGTTTTAGATGGGACATGGCAATCCTTGTTGATCATAACGAAAAAGTACCACCGAGCGATAAAGACGCCATAGCCCGCTTTATAAAAGCAGCGGCTAAGCATGGTATTAATGCTCAAGCATTAAGCTTTGAAGAAATAGACAACATTGCCCAGTTTGATGCGTTATTTATTCGCCAAACTACAGCGATTGACCACCCAACGTATCGCCTTGCAAGTAAAGCGCAAAGCCTTGGTTTAGTGGTTATTGACGATGCTGAGTCTATTTTACGTTGTTGTAATAAAGTGTATTTACACGATGCGTTTAATTATCAAAAAGTGCCGAGCTTAAAAACGGTGGTAGTGGCTGATCAATCAGCGCAAACGTTTGAGCAACTAGAAGAGGCGTTTACCTATCCGCTGGTTTTAAAAATGCCTGAAGGGTCGTTCTCAAAAGGGGTGTTTAAAGTTGCAAACCGCAGTGAGCTTGAAGCTAAACTAACCGAGTTGTTTGAATATAGCGCATTGGTACTTGCACAAGAATACATGTACACAGAATACGATTGGCGAGTAGGGGTATTAAATGGCCGCGCTATTTATGCGTGCCGCTACTTAATGGCGCGTAATCATTGGCAAATTTATAATCACGATGCTAAACGGTTTTTCTCTGGTGGCTTTGAAACGCTACCTACCTTTGAGTTACCAAAAGCCGTGTTAGATGCCGCTTTAAAAGCATGTAAAACTGTGGGCAAAGGCTTATATGGCGTAGATGTTAAAGAGCATCAGGGCAAAGCATATGTGCTTGAAGTAAATGACAATCCAAGTATTGATCACAAAGTAGAAGATGGCTATTTAGGCGACGAGCTATACATGATCATTATGGACGAATTTAAACAACGTTTAGAAGCGCGAGGCCGTGGGTAATAACATGCGTAACCTTGTTATTCGACAGGCACTTAGCAGTGATTTAAACGCATTGATTGACGTTGAAAATACTTGCTTTAATAACGATAAATTGAGCCCGCGTAGCTTAAAGCGCTGGTTAAATGCTAAGCACGGTATTTTGCTCGTTGCCGATAATGGCGAGCAAGTATGCGGCTATGGGCTGGTGTGGTGCCATAAAGGCACGCGTTTGGCGCGTTTATATTCGCTTGCTGTAAAACCAATAATGCAAGGTAAAGGCATTGCCAAAATGCTATTAGCTGAGCTTGAGAAACAAACCAGCGAGCGTGGGCGACTTTACTTACGTTTAGAAGTGGCGGTAAATAACGAAAGTGCGATAGGGCTCTACAAAAGCTTGGGTTACAGAGTGTTTGGTCTATATAGTGATTATTATGACGATCATAGTGATGCACTGCGAATGCAAAAAAATATTCGCCAAACGAGTGAGCTAAAAGTAGCGCGGTTAACGCCGTGGTACCAACAAACTACCGAGTTTACCTGTGGGCCTGCGGCGTTATTAATGGCGATGGGGGCACTTAAGCCAACAACTAAGCTAAGCCAAACACATGAGTTGGCACTTTGGCGCGAAGGCACCACCATTTTTATGACATCGGGCCACGGTGGTTGCCATCCATTTGGTTTAGCGCTGGCGGCTAATAAACGCGGCTTTAAAAGCGAGGTAATGGTAAATACCACAGAGCCGTTGTTTTTAGATGGCGTACGTAATGAAAATAAAAAAGTGGTGCTTTCAACAGTACACCAACAATTTGTAGAGGGTATAGCGCAGGCAAATATACCACTTAGCTATAAAGATGTAGAGCTTGAGCATATTGAACAGTGGTTAAGCCAAGGCTTTAGTGTGCTGTTACTAATTAGCACATACCGGTTTGATGGTAAAAAATCACCTCATTGGGTGTGCGTTACCCACCTTGATGAGCACTGCGTGTATGTTCATGACCCGTTTTGCGAACCAGGAAGCGATAAACAACTCGCTATAGATTGCCAGTACGTGCCTATAGCGCGCAGTGATTTTAGTAAAATGTCAGCATTTGGTGGCCAACGGCTAAGAACCGCGGTGGCCATTGCTAATAATTAATAGGTTTTAAGTAAAGAGTGACTTTTTTAGATTTAATTGATGTAGCCCCTTATTCGTGGGCGGCCATTGGTACCGCCGCTTTTTGCGGTGCCATAATTGGCTTAGAACGGCAATTGCGCGGTAAACCTGTGGGTATTCGTACCTCAGCTTTAATAACGCTGGGCACGTATTTGTTTTTATCAACCGCGTTTAACTTACAAGGCGATGTAATTGATCATTCGCGTGTAGTGGGGCAAATAATTACAGGTATTGGCTTTTTAGGTGCAGGTGTCATGCTTGCAAAAGACGGCGCTGTAGTAGGGGTTACCTCAGCTGCAACCATTTGGGTGCTTGCCTCAATTGGCGTAATGATAGCCACCGACAATTTAGGTGCAGCTATTAAACTTTCGGTGCTGGTGGTTGGTATTTTATACGGTGTAGATGTACTGGAGGCAAAATTTAAAAGCTTAAGCAAAGGCGTGCACACTAAAGTAAAAAATTATCAAAAGCGCTACTACCGAAAAGACTTTAACGACACAGAAAGCCACTGATTTAACGCCACTAATTTAGTGGCGTTATTATATGAGTGTATTAGCTAAAGCGTGACTGCTTGGTACTCTATTGCCTCGTTAATAGGCGCAGGGCGACCAATAAAGTAGCCTTGGACGTTATCTACTTTTAGCTGCCTCAATGTGAGAAGCTCTTCTTTATTTTCGATGCCTTCAGCTACAATCGTACAATTAATTGCTTTTGCAAAACCACATAATGCTTTTGCGAGTAAAAACTTTCTTTGGTCATTATTTATATTTTCAGTCAGGCTTATATCAAGTTTTATAATATCGGCTTCTAGCTCCAGTATGTGCTGAAAAGACGAAAACCCAGCACCTACATCGTCAATAGCTAATTTTACGCCTTTATTTCTCAGTGGCTCAAGTGCCGCGCGCATAGCTTGGTAATCTAAAATAGGCGAGTGCTCTGTGACTTCTAATATAATGCGGGTGCAATCAACATTTTGTAATACATTATTAATTGAGCCCGATAATATATGTGCAGGGGATGTATTTATAGTCACGTAGGCATGTGGGGCAAGTTCATCCATACAATGTAGGGTGTTTTGTATAGCAAGAATTTCCAGTGCTTCACCTAGCCCTAAGTTGTCGGCATCTTTAAACCATACATCGGGGGTTTTGTAAGGTTGAGTAAAAAAGCGTGAAAGCGATTCATAACCCGATAGCCGATTCGTCGCTAGGTTAAAAATTGGCTGAAAATAAATAGTGATGGCATTTGTTTTTATAATATTTTCTATGAGTATTTTTGTCTCATTACTTATGGTGTCTGATTGTGATCTTTGTTCAATGAGCTCGGTAGCAAGCTCTGAAATTAGTTTTAAAAAAGCCAGATCTCTATCATTTAAGTTGTCATCAAATGTGGTTTTATAACAGCAAAAGGTACCGTACGTTTTGCCTGATGCTAAAACAATCGGCACACCTATGTAAGCGCCTATATTTAACTTTTTGGTGACCGGCATAGTCTTAGTAATAGGGTGTTTATGTGTGTTAGGAATTATTGGTTCAAGGTCGTTGTCTGAAATTTTTTTACAGTAAGTCTCACAAATAGGATCTGAATTACCTACTGATACGCAGTGGTTATCGGTATGATTATCGACCACCTTAAAAACCCGATCTGTTTGTGTAAATTCTGATATAAACGCCACATCCATTTTAAGATGTTTGCGCACAAGCGAAAGTAACCTTAATAACTTTTCGTCCACTGAGCCATTATTTTGTTGTTCAAAAAGGTGCTGTTTTATTTCATCGCTCATACAATAACCTAGCTAGGATTTTAGCTAATAGTGTAATTTATATAAGGAAAAAAGCCACTTAATTGCAGCTTTGTATTAGCCAAATAGTTTTCTTCGTACTACTTTTCTGTACTCGCTTGGCGTTTGGCTAAGCACTTTTTTAAACACGCGGGTTAAATGTCCTTGGTCGTTATAGCCGACCTCAAGTGCTACTTCTTGAATCGTTAAATTAGATGAAGCTAATAACTCTTTAGCGCCTTCTACCCGTAATTGTTGCCAATACTCTATAGGGCTTTGATTAGTCGCAAGCTTAAAGCGGCGGGTAAATGTACGGTAGCTCAAACTAAATTGGGCGGCTACTTCTTGTAAGTTTAACTCGCTGGCTAAATTAGTTTTAAGCCAAAACTGAATTTGCGCTATGAGTTCATCTGGATGGCGGTCAACTGCGCCTTCAAGGTAGCGCTGATCTTCGTATGGTTTACGTACTTCGTGCGAAAAGTTACGCTCTACATGTTGCGCAGCGGCTTTGCCATAGTATTGGCTAATAATATGAACGATCACATCGGCAAGGGCATTTAAACTTGCCACCGTATACATTCGCTCAGACTGGGTGATAAAAAAGTCGGGCTTTAAGCGCACTAATGGGTAGTCGTGGCTAAATTGTTTGGCGTAATGCCAATGGGTTGTTGCAGGGTGCCCATCAAGTAAGCCTGCCTCTGCAACTAAGCAATTACCCGTGCCTACACCAATTATATGACTGCCGGTTTCAAAGCTTTCTTGTAGCCATTCCACCACTTCTTTATTAGTACGTACTACAGGGCGAGGGTTTCGCCAAATGCCGGGTACAATAATTAAGTCGTTGTAGGGCGCGTTGTGTGTGGTGCAGTCGGGGACTATGGCAAGCCCAGTACGGTTTTGTATTGGCTCATTATTTTTAGCAATTAAATTTATACTAAGCGGTCTAAAATCCGTGTGGCTTAAATGGCCTTTTGCATAAGCCTCACCCGCTCTTAGCATTTCAATAGGCAGTGTTAAACTGGTAATAAGTAAATGTGGGTACACCGCTATGGCAATATTTAACGCTGGATTTACTGATTTTTTATGCATGTGAATGCTCCGACCAGTACTTTTTGGCCTTTAATGCTGAATATTTGGCTATTAAAGCACAAAGCGCTGTGGTTAATCCAATTAAACTGTTTGCTTCTCCTATAACACGTTTTAAAGGTTAATTATGACAGCATTACCCGTAATAGTAGGCATGGGTGGTATAAACGCCGCGGGCCGTACTTCTTTTCATCAAGGTTACCGCCGTATCGTGTTAGACGCATTAAACGCACAAGCTCGTAGTGAAACATTTTTAGGCCTCGCCACATTAATGAACTTAGTACGCGTTGTTGATGGTCAATTACAAGACACAAACGGTAATAATGTTGAGCAAAGCGACATAGAAGCACGCTTTGGTGAGCAAATTATTGCTGGCACACTTATTCGTAAAATTGAAAAAGAGCACTTTGATGCAGATGCCACGCCTTGGCAGCAAAAGATGACGTTAAAGTCCTCTGATGAAAACGCAATTGTGTTTGAAACGCGCGCACGCGATTTACCAACCCCAGTGCCTGCCAGTTGGAAAGTACAAGAGCTTGAAGGCAAAAAAGTAAAAGTGACTATAGCGGCAGAGCTAGATGTAAAATTAGATTCTACCCGTGATAACCCAATTAAATCGGCAGGTCAGTTTCCTACCGGGTTTGATCCATCAATAATGTATAACAGCCGTTACCAGCCACGTGGTTTGCAAGCCACTATATTTGCAGCAAACGATGCTATTAAGTCAACTGGTCTTGATTGGCAACGCATAATGAATAGCGTAGAGCCAGATAAAATTGGTACTTATTCAGCCTCGGTTATTGGCCAAATGGACGACAAAGGATTAGGCGGTTTAGTTAAAGCACGCCAGCAGGGCGATCGTGTTAGTACAAAGCAATTAGCACTTGGCTTAAACACGATGTCGACTGATTTTATAAACGCCTACGTTACAGGTAATGTAGGTACTACGTTTTCTACCTCGGGTGCATGTGCCACATTTTTATATAACTTACGCGCTGCAGTAAACGATATTCAAGCAGGGCGCACACGTGTTGCGGTGGTAGCAAGTGTTGAATGCGCTATTACTCCCGAAGTAGTAGAAGGCTTTGGTAATATGAGCGCCCTTGCCAATGTTGAAGGTCTGCGCCGTTTAGATAATTTAAGCAGTGAACAAGAGCCAAATTACCGTAAAAGTAGCCGCCCATTTGGCGAAAACTGTGGTTTTACATTAGGTGAAGGCGCACAAGTCACTATTTTAATGGATGATGCATTAGCACTTGAACTAGGTGCAGACATTATGGGTTCAGTACCGGATGTATTTGTAAATGCCGATGGCATTAAAAAATCGATCACTTCACCGGGACCGGGTAATTACATTACCATGGCTAAATCTGCGGCATTGGCAACAAGCTTATTAGGTAAAGACGCACTACAAAAACGCAGCTTTATTTTAGCGCATGGTTCTAGCACGCCGCAAAATAGAGTAACAGAGTCACTTATTTACCATAAAGTGGCACAAACGTTTGCCATTGATAGCTGGAAAGTGACGGCGCCAAAAGCTTATGTAGGGCATACAATTGCCCCCGCCAGTGGCGATCAGCTCGCTATTGCGCTGGGTGTATTTAGCCATAATATTATGCCGGGTATTACTACCATAGATAAAGTTGCCGACGATGTTTATGCAGATCACTTAGATATACGTAACAGTCATTACGACTGTGGCGACATGGACATAGCCTTTATAAACTCAAAAGGTTTTGGCGGTAATAACGCCACAGCGACTGTACTAAGCGCTAAAGTAACACTACAAATGCTTGCTAAGCGCCATGGCGAAAAAGCGATGAGTGATTACGCTGATAAAAACACATCCGTTGTTGCTGCGCAAAATACCTATAAAGCGCAAGCTGACCTTGGAAAGTACGAATTAGTATATCGTTTTGGTGATGGCGCGATTGACGATAACGACATTGTAATTGGCGAAGACGGAATAGAGCTTCCTGGTTTTGATAAAGCAATTTCGTTTAATACAACCAACTCCTATCAAGATATGTTTTAAGCACACATACTTGAATCCAAAGGCGCTGTTTAAGGCGCCTTTTTTTATACCTATGTTTTTTATAAAAGCCATGATAATACCAATCCGTAATACTCAATCATTTTGCGCGGCTAAACATGTCGCTATAAGCGTTAAAACTCTCAATTAGATTAATTAAATAGCCAACTTTTTTCCTAGCTACAAACACGTTTTTCCAGCCTCATAATAGCTCACTTAATGAAGCGGATTGGTATAAAGTTGATTAAAAAATGACGTGTTTTTTATGGATTAACTTGCATTTATGGAGTACCTTTGTTTTTATAATAGAAACATAATCTAGGATGGATATATCGATGAAAAAACTTTTACTAGCACTTTCTCTCGCTTCAACCTTTACTCACTTATCAGTATCAGCAGATGATTTTGTAGCTGCTGAAATTATTAATAAAAATTACGACCAGCTTACTAATACCTCGCCGCGTGCATCGAGGTTAGAAGGGATTAATTTAAGTAGCTACGTGGTTGATGAAAACGGCCAGGTGAGTGATATCGAAATTGTGGCTTCGCTTGGTCAAAAAAAATATCAACGAGAAGTTCTCGATTATGTTTCTAAGCTTAATTATAAAAGTGCACAGATAAATGGCAGTGCCGTGCCTACGGCGAAAACTATTACGGTAAGCTCGCAAAATGTACATGCTAGTTTTTCTAACGATCAGGCATCCCCGGCGTTTTTTGACGATTATGAGAAAGCCAGCCAGCTTATTGATGATAAAAAGTACGATGAAGCTAAAACGTATATTACTGAGCTTGAAAACGAACACACTAAAAACACAGTCGAAATAGTTTTACTGGCTTGGCTTAAAAGCCAACATAGCTACTTTGTGCAAGATTGGAAAAGCTTTGATAAGTCTATTTATGAAGCCTTTTTGTTTAGAGATAACTTACCGGATCAAATAAAAAAACGCGTTATTAAAAATGCCTTACAATGGTTTATTTCAAAACAAGACTACGTACGTGCTTACGATGCAATTGATGCATTAGGCGATATTGAATCAATAACGTTTAGCGAGGAAAATAGAGCGCAATTACTTGCACAAGTGAATGACATTTATAAAAATTCTGGCGCTATAAATCAGCAAATAACGCTTGAGTCTGAAAAAGCGGTTTTACCTTTACTTTCTAAAGGTACGGTTGAACTTAGTGCGAGTAAACCGTTATCTAAAGTACAACTTCGCTGTGAAAACAAAGTCGTTGATTATAATACCAACGAGATTGATAAAATATTAATTTCAAAAAATGATATTCGTTGTGGGCTATTAATTAAAAGTGCACAGGCGCAAACGGTTACTTTAAAACAAACTGGTGAAAGCTTTTTATAAAAAGTATTATTATTGGTAATAAACACTTAAATAAAAACCCCACATTATTATGTGGGGTTTTTGTTATATATATTTAGCAATTAGGGTGTGCTTATTATTGCGCTTCCAGCCTAAATAGCGTTTTGCAAGTAAAGTGGTTAAGCCTATAACCACAGCTATAAATAACAAAGTTGCGCCATAACTCATACCGTAACCCGGTGGAAGGCCTACTAATGTGTCGCCGTAAGTCATATCGCTAAAACTAAGCCCTAAAACAGGGATAAGCAACCAAGCGACAGCGTGCAATAAATACAAATGTGCAAGGTATGAGAACATACTGGTTTTACCAAGCACTTGTAAAAAGTTGCGAGAAAAGTCGGCTTTAACATGGCTTAAAAGTTTAAGCGCAATTAGACCAAGGCCTACGGTTAGCAACATAAATTGTAATGACAGTGGGTATTTAGTCGGGTTTAAAAACGACATAACAGTATTAATAGTATTGGTATGAATAGTAAATACTGAAGTGTCGCCGTATAAATTAAAACCGCGCAGCACAGTGTATAAAGCAAGGCAGCTTGCACCTAATATAGCTGCATAATTCATCACCTGAGCTTTGTACTGGTGTTTTTTATAATATACCCCCGCGCAGTAGGCTAAAGCCACTAAACCTACAATGGGCGCGACTGGATAAGTTGTTCTCATTTTTATGCCCAAAGGTAATTCCAGTACATTTTTTTGATGTGCAATAGACCAAAGTGTATGTGTAAACGTATTTGGCTCAAAGCTTACGCCATCAAATAGGTTATGGCCAAACACCAACAATAAAGCACTTATTAGTACGCCGTAAATGCCTAATAAACGTAATAAGCCTAATATGACAAATCCCCAGCCTATCGCCCAAATGACCTGTGCGTATAACATTGGAAAAGCGGGGTTAAAGCTCCATGACCAGGAAACAATGGTAAATTCAAAAATGATTAGCACCAACCCACGGACAATTAAATTGTAAGAAAATACCTTAGTTGAAGCGTATTTATGCTCGGTAACAGCTGCTGAAAGGCCTGCTAAAAAAACAAATAAAGGGGCACAAAAGTGCGAAATAAAGCGGGTGAAAAAAGTAACAGGGCTGGTACCCGGAACCGTCATAGGATCGGTTACTGAGTAATTAAGACAATAATACATACCATGGTCAATCACCATAAATATAATGATAATGCCACGCAATAAATCAATATGATGCAACCGAGGGGCTGTAGAGTGAGACGACATCATTAAGCTCAAATACGTTGTATAAATTTGGCGATATTATATGTTATATAGTATCGTCATGCGAGCTTGAGCGCTTTTAAGCGCCTTGATTTATTACATTAATTTAGGTTGCAGTAGTTACTCACAATTTATCTTCTTTTTAGTAATTACATAATGGTACACCTTAGCATTACTTAAACTTTTTAATGTACCTCAGTGTTATAAAATTAATGATAGCTAATAAAATAGCAATTTCGTAACGGCTGTAGGCAACCGCTATACCAATTAAACCCATATTCCATATGCTTGCTGCTGTTGCGGTACCCGATGTAGATTTATTATTTTTTAAAATTGCACCACCGCCAATAAAGCCTATGCCGGTAATAATCCCTTGTAGCATTTTAGATTGCGCTTCTGCACCTTCTAGCACTGACATAGCAATTACCGCATAGCCACATGAGGCAACTGCCACAAGCGGAAAAGTCCTTAACCCTGCACCATGGTGGCTTCGCTCCCTGTCGTAAGCCATAGGCAGGGCGAGTATGTAGGCAATGCCAAGGTGTACTAAATTATCGATGATTTCGTTCCACTGTAAATCAATTTCCATAATGGTCTCTATTGGTTAAAGGTGTAAACTAATAGCAACCTATAGGCCAGCTTATTTTATTATATAAATTCAATGTGTTAAATCTAAATGTGAGATGCATTCATTAATTAATTGGTAACATTTACATAGTTAATTTACGCTTTTACAGATAAACGCTGCCTATTCGTTTAATTAATTACCCAAAGTGCGTATTATTTTATTATTAAACATAAATAAACAGTATTTCACTTGCCTTTACATACAACCAAGCTTGAAAAAACAGCGTTATTACTTTGCCTTACTCTTTGTGCTATTGCATTTTTGGCGCCTCAATTACTCACCAATCATTTGCAACCGCTTATAAATAACGCTTTAAGTTTTTTAGGGGCGCCGTTTTTTTTATTAGTAAATTTTTTATTACTTGCAGTTATCGTTATTGCCATAAGCCCGCTTGGTAGGCGAAAAGTAGGCGGTGACAATGCCCATATTGAATTTGGCTTATTTGGTTGGCTTTCTATGCTTTTTGCCGCAGGGATGGGGTCGGGTTTAATTTTTTGGGGAGTTGCAGAGCCTGCGTTGAATGTAGTCAACTCTCCTTTAAAACATACACTTTACCCTGACAAAGTAAGTAGTGCTTTAGCGCTGACGTTGGTTAACTGGGGGGCGCATGCGTGGGCTCTTTATGCAGTATTTGGGCTTGTGTTAGGTGGCTTAACAAAAAACAGTCATTGCAGTGGTGATATTAGCGCACCGGTAATCAGTGCATTAAAAGGCGCAATAAATATAAAATACCAAAACAGGCTTACCTTTATTGTTAAATTAGTGGCCGTGTTCGCCATTTTTTTTGGTGTGGTTGGGACAATTGCAAACTCTACGTTATTGCTACGCAAGGGAATTGAAATAAACCTAGGGATAGAGTCCGCGCTTGTATCTGGTTTTATCATAATCAGCTTAATTGTATTGCTGTATACAATATCGGCTAAGCTTGGGCTTAAAAAAGGTATTCAAACGCTGAGTAAGTTTAATGTTTGGTTAGCTTTTTTACTTTTATTGTGGCTGCTTTTGTTAATGCCCATACAGCCTATAATGGCTATTGCCATTGAGGGCACAAGGGATTACCTACGGCTTATTTTTACAGGGGCATGGCAATTACAAAGCCAACTTAATAACCCCGAGTGGGCAAATGGCTGGACCTACAATTATTATTTTTGGTGGTTAGCGTGGGGACCTTTTGTTGGCGTGTTTTTAGCTAAAATTAGCCAAGGCCGGCCAGTGTGGCAATATATATTGGGCGTAGTTTTGCTACCTACGCTTGTGACTATTGTGTGGTTTAGTGTGTTTTCGGGCTCAGCTATCGCATGGGATAAAACCTACCATGCCGGTATTTTAGATGCCATTAAAGCCGACTATACTCAAGGGCTATTTATATTTTTTCAGCAGTTAGGCTGGCAAGGCGCCGTACTTATTTGGTCAAGCTTGTTACTGTTACTTATTTTTGTGGTTACCTCAGCCGATTCGGCCATATTAGTAATACGTGATCTAACAAATAGCAAAAAGGCAAAAGCATGGAGTATTTATGGTTGGTCACTCGCGCTTGGGCTTTGTGCCTTTATATTACTGGTACAAAATAATGAGCCACTAAACAGAACCATTGCTATTATTGGCGCTTTACCGTTTTTAGTTATTTTTATTTTGCAGCTGGTGGGCTTTATAAAAGAGTGTATAAGTGAATTTAAGTATTAGGGCTTAAACCTATTTTATTAATAAAATGATGATGCACTGTATTAAATTGTACGCTTAGGCCGTTCAAAATTAAGTATATAGAACAGGTATACATATTTTTACAATACTATTTTTAAAGATGTTTATAATTTAGGTAATGTTTTTGATCAGGATGAGTCATGAGAGCGCTAACTTTATGTTTATGTGTTATTTACCTAAGTGGCTGCACAGTCGCTGGTGTTATAATTGATGGGCAGGCACAGTCAAATGCACGCGCCAATAAATATAGTAATAGCCCAGCTCGCTCTGAGCCTTATAAAAATCCACTCGAACCTCTACCGAAAGACAAAAACGGGTTTAGTTTTACCGATATAGGGTTAAAAATAGATTCATTGCTGATCAATTTAGTAAAAGGTGAGGGCAATACGGTACAAGTGTGTAGGCAAGTGAGTAAAGTATTGAAAGAGTGTGTAGAAGTAGATAAATCTGATCTACACACTAATGAGATTACGCAGTTAAAAACTGACTATGAAATGATAAGTGTTGATCAATAAAGCTGCTTATAAAAAAGTAACTATGATCATAACCAGCTTGCATTTCAATGCTAAGCGGATAGCCTTTATTTTTAGCAACAGCCGCTAAATTTTGTGGCTTAAGTTGCTCCTCTAAAAACCCATCGGCTTCGCCCTGCGTAACAAGCATAGGGAGAAAATCAGCCTGCTGCGCTTTTTTAATCAATTCGCACGAATCGTATTGAGCCCAGAGCTCTTTGTCAGTGCCTAAGTAACCCGTAAATGCTTTCACGCCCCATGGGCAGTCAATTGGGTTAACAATAGGGCTAAAGGCCGAAGCGCTAACAAACGCTTTAGGGTTTTTAAGTGCCATCATTAAAGCGCCGTGCCCGCCCATAGAGTGACCGCTAATTGCTTTAGTACTGGTTACTGGGAAGTGTTGCTCAATAAGCATAGGTAGTTCATCAACTACATAGTCATACATATTAAAATGTGTATTGAACGGTGCTTGTGTTGCGTTTACGTAAAAGCCTGCGCCTTGGCCAAAGTCGTAGTTATCGTCATCAGGGACATTATCACCACGTGGGCTTGTATCAGGCGCTACAATTGCAATACCCAGCTCAGCCGCTTTTTTAAATGCGCCGGCTTTTTGCATAAAGTTTTCGTCTGTACAGGTTAAACCCGATAGCCAATAAAGCACTGGCACTTTATTTGTTTCGCTTGCGCCAGGGGGTAAAAATACCGCAAAACGCATTGTGCAATGGGTACTTGTTGCAGTGTGGGTGTACTGTTTGTGCCATCCACCTGCTACTTTTGTACTTGAGATATTTTCTAACATAAAAATCCTTAAAAGCCGCAAACAATTAAGTATTACGGCTTTTTAATACATAGGTTATCAATAGCGTATTAGTAGTGAATTACTGTACGAATACTTTTACCTTCGTGCATTAAATCAAACGCATCGTTAATTTCTTCAAGGCTCATGGTATGCGTAATAAAGTCGTTAAGGGCAAATTCGCCAGCCATGTAACGCTCAACTATTTCAGGTAATTGTGAACGGCCTTTAACGCCACCAAATGCGCTACCACGCCATACACGCCCTGTTACTAGTTGGAATGGACGGGTTGAAATTTCTTGGCCAGCACCGGCTACACCAATAATTACCGACTCACCCCAACCTTTATGACAACACTCAAGTGCTGAGCGCATTACATCAACGTTACCAATACACTCAAACGAGTAATCAACACCGCCATCGGTCATATCAACAATCACTTCTTGGATAGGCTTGTCGAAGTCTTTAGGGTTTACTAAATCTGTTGCGCCAAGTTTTGTTGCAAGGTCAAATTTGCTGGTATTAATATCAACACCAATAATGCGACCCGCGCCTGCCATTTTTGCACCAATAATAGCCGATAAACCAATGCCACCTAAGCCAAAAATAGCCACGGTATCGCCAGGTTTTACGTTTGCAGTGTTTGTTACCGCGCCCATACCTGTGGTTACGCCACAGCCTAATAAACAAATTTCTTCAAGCGATGCTTCTTTGTTTACTTTTGCGAGTGAAATTTCTGGAAGTACTGTGTACTCAGAAAAAGTAGACGTACCCATGTAGTGATAAATTGGTTGGCCGTCTTTAAAAAAGCGTGTAGTGCCATCTGGCATTAGGCCTTTACCTTGTGTTTCGCGCACTGCTGAACACAGGTTAGTTTTGCCTGAAGTACACATTTTACATACGCCACATTCAGCGGTGTAAAGTGGAATAACGTGATCGCCTACTTCAACACTGGTTACGCCTTCGCCCACTGCATACACAACGCCTGCACCTTCGTGGCCTAAAATTGCTGGGAAAATACCTTCAGGATCTTCACCTGATAAAGTAAATGCATCAGTGTGACAAACACCAGTAGCGGTAATTTTTACCATTACTTCGCCTTTTTTAGGCATCATCACATCAACTTCTTCAACGCTTAACGGTTGGTTTGGACCCCACGCAATAGCTGCTTTTGATTTTATAAATTCAGACATGTGTTTATCCTTTGTAGTGGTTTTAAATAACAATTGTAGACCCAATTTGTTTGGGTGATGGCTCTATTGTATTTGTTTCTCAAATAATGATAATCTCTGATTTATTAAAACACTTTTACAGTATGGTAATAATGGCGCGTTGGGATGGCATAGACGAATTTATAGCAGTGGGTGAAGAGGGTAGTTTTACAGCAGCGGCTAATGTACTGGGGTTGTCGGTTGCCCATATAAGTCGCCATGTAACGGCGCTGGAGCAGCGTTTAAATACCCAGTTACTCACCCGTACCACCCGCAAAGTGGTATTAACCAAAGAAGGTGAAGCCTTTTTACATCAAACTAAGCAATTACAACATGCTATGGACGATGCCACGCAAAGTTTAGCAACGCAGCAAACAACGCCTAAAGGTAAAATTAAATTAACAGCACCAGTTATGTATGGTGAAACTTTTATTATGCCCATTGTGCACAATTTTATGCACGCTCATCCTGAGGTCGAAGTTATTGCTACGCTTTCTAACGAGCAAGAAAATTTACTCGAAGGCGGGTTTGATTTAGCCATTCGGTTAGGGCATTTAAAAGATTCAAGCCACAGAGCACGGCGTTTAAGTGCTAGGCGCTTTATAATGTGTGCCTCCCCAGATTATTTATCCCGAGTAGGTGAGCCTCATACCCTAGGCGAGCTAAACCAACATCAATGTTTAATTGGTAACAGCAGTTACTGGCGAGTAAACGAAAACGGCCGCGATAAACACATTAAAATTGCAGGACGCTTGCGCTGTAATAGTGGCTGGGCATTAGTTGATGGTGCAAAAAAAGGCTTAGGAATAGTGCAGCTGCCAAATTATTACATTGAAAATGAGCTACGAACGGGCGAGCTTGTGCCAGTATTAACTTCTTATCAGCCAGCTCAAGAAGGCGTGTGGGGAATTTACCCACCGCGCCAGTATGTTGCCACTAACGTAAGAGTATTACTTGATTATTTAGTGGCTGGGCTTGAATAAAGCGCGCTTAAAATATAGCCAAGTATAAGATTTATAAATTATTTCTTACATTTATGGTCATATTCAATTCATCTTAGTTCGTGCTACTATAGCCGCACACTTTTAGCATAAATGTTTTAAATAATATGTTTCAACCGGTTAGCTTATTTATAGGGCTCAGATATAGCCGCTCCTCCAAAGGAAATGCGTTTATATCGTTTATCTCGTTTTTTTCTATTGCCGGAATAGCCATAGGGCTAATGGCCTTGTTCACTGTAAGCAGTGTAATGAATGGCTTTGAAAACAGTTTAAAAACAAATATGTTAGGGCTCATTCCTCACGTAGAAGTACAAGCCAATAAACACACCAGCGAACAAATGACAGTGTTAAAAGCCGATTTAGAGCGCTCAGATTATGTAGATCACGTAAGCCTTTACCGCCACGGCGAAGCCATCTTGCAAACCAATAAAGATTTACACGGCGTATTACTGCAAGGCTTGTATGGCAATAACGGATCGCTATATAAAATTACCGATAAAGTTGTGCAGGGCAATTGGCAAAACGTTTTAAATAATAGCTACAACATAGCTATTAGCCGTTATTTAAGCCGTAAGCTTGGTGTAGGTATGGGAGAGAAGCTGCGCGTAATTATGCCTAATGCCTCAACTTACACGCCGCTTGGGCGCGTACCTAGTCAGCGTTTATTTAAAATAGCCGCAATATACGAAACCGGCTCAGAGATAGATATGAGCCTTGCATTTACCAGCGGCGCATCTTTACAGCGGGTATTAAAGCTTAGCAAAAATACCGCGCCTAACTTAAGTGTGTCGTTACATGAACCTTTTGAATTAGCGCAATTTACAACGGACAGCCAGCGCATTTTACGCGATTACCAAGTAAGTGACTGGCGCAGTAGCCAAGGTACTTTATTTGCCGCGGTTGCCATGGAAAAACGTATTATGTCTATGCTGTTAGGGCTGATTGTATTAGTGGCTGTATTTAATATTGTTTCGGCACTGACTATGATGGTGAGTGAAAAGCAAGGCGAAGTAGCGATATTACAAACCTTAGGTTTAACGCCTTCACAAGTACAAAAAGTGTTTATGGTGCAAGGCTTGTATAACGGGGTGATTGGCACCGCGATAGGGGCACTTTTAGGTGTATTGTTTAGCTTATATATTAATGAACTACTCGCTGCTGTAGGGCTAAACCTACTAGCAGGTGTAGAGCTTCCGGTAAAATTTGATGTGTTAAGCCTCGTTATTATTGCGCTTAGCAGTATTGCAATGAGCTTTTTAGCCACTTTATATCCTGCGCGCAAAGCCGCAAAAGTAAAACCAGCAGAGGTATTGCGTTATGAATGATTTAGTTATTAGCTGTCAAAACTTAAGTAAAGTTTATCAAGATGGCCAAAACCAAGTAGAAGTATTAAAAGGGGTGGACTTATCTCTTAACCAAGGGGATATGCTGGCTATAGTAGGCAGCTCAGGGTCAGGAAAAAGTACCTTATTGCATATTTTAGGAACCCTTGATACGGCTACATCGGGTAGCGCTAAAATAAAAAATCAAGACGTTGCTAAATTATCGCGAACAGAGCAAGCGGCGTTTAGAAATAAAAACTTGGGCTTTATTTATCAGTTTCACCATTTATTAATGGAATTTAGTGCGGTTGAAAACGTGGCTATGCCGCTGCTAATTAAAGGGCTCAACGCAAAAGAGGCAAAAGAGCAAGCCTTGCAAATGCTAGATAAAGTAGGCCTAGCGCATCGCAGTGAGCATAAACCTTCGGCACTGTCTGGGGGAGAGCGCCAGCGTGTTGCTATTGCTCGTGCTTTAGTGACTAAACCCGTATTAGTGTTAGCCGACGAACCTACCGGTAACCTTGATAAGCAAAACGCGATTAAAATTTACGATTTAATAAATGAGCTAAATAAAAGCCTAAATACAAGTTTTGTTGTGGTTACTCACGACTTAGAGCTTGCAGACAAACTAGGCAAAATTGCGTATTTAGATGATGGGAAACTTGCCATTAAAGAGTCGCACCATGTTGCTTAGTTTATTTTTAAGTGAACGCTTTAGAGCGTATTCTGGCCATAAAGACGAAAAAAACGCATTTGTAAGCTTTATTGCCAAAGCCTCTACCGTTGGTATTTTATTAGGGGTGGCGGTGTTAATTGTTGCGCTTTCGGTTATTAATGGCTTTGAGCAGCAATTAGTGCATCGTTTATTAAGTGTGGTACCGCAAGTTGAATACGTAGCGCCTAGCCGACCGATTGCTGATTGGCCTAACAAAGTAGAAAAACTTAAAGCAGAGCCTCATGTTACAGGTGCTGCGCCATTTATAGCAGTAAATGGTATGGCGCAATTTAAAAGCCAGCTTAAAGCGGTAGAAATACGCGGCGTTGAACCTAGCTATGAAGGGAATGTATCGGCCATAAATCAATTTACCAAAGGCACACTGGTTAGTCAGCTGCGCACGGATGACGTTATTTTAGGCAAGCAAATTGTAAAGCAATTAGGCGCTAATATAGGCGATAACATTACTTTACTCATTCCTAAAATTAGCGAGCAAGGTAAGTCTCTATTAGCCCCTAAACGCGTAACGTTAACACTTGCGGGCATTATAGAAATGGGTGGGCCAATTGACAGTAGCGCTGCATTTATTCACTTAAATAAAGCACAGTCAGTTTTAGGTTACGACGCCAGCCAAGTGACAGGTCTACGATTGAGCGTAGATGATGTGTTTGCTGCGCATCAAATTGCACTGCGAGTAGGGCAAACTATTAGTGATTATGTGTATGTCTCTAGCTGGTTTAGAACGCAAGGTAGCCTGTATCAAGATATTCAAATGGTACGCACAATTGTGTACATTGTGGTGTTTTTAATTATAGCGGTAGCTAGTTTTAACATTGTATCGTCGCTTGTAATGGAAGTGCGCGAAAAACAAGGCAACATAGCTATTCTAAAAACTATGGGTGCTAAAGACAGTACCATTTTAGCTACCTTTGTCATGCAAGGTTTAACGCAAGCCTTTGTTGGCGTGTTACTTGGTACACTAGTTGGGGTTATATTAGCGCTTAACATTAGTGAGCTGTTTACATGGGTTAGCCAGTTATTTGCAGCTAATCCGCTTGAAGGTGTTTATTTTATTGAGTTTTTACCCAGTAAATTAGTACTCAGTGATATTGGAATAACAGTTATTGTTACCTTTGTTTTAGCTGTACTTGCTACTATTTACCCAGCGTGGCAAGCAACTCGAGTCGACCCTGCCAAGGTACTGGGTAATTAACAACTCTTTATAGTGTAAATATCAATAGGGCAGCGTGCCTTAAGCTGCTAAACTGCGCGCTCATTTAACGTGGGCGCTCTAATTTAGCCTCGCTCTCTACTCAGGAAATTACTTTGACAAATAACGATATTTTACGCCGTGTTCGCTATACCTTTAATTTAACCGATACTGCCATGGTCGGTATTTTTGCCGCCGCAGAGGCTACAGTTACCACTGAGCAAGTCGTTGCATGGTTAACAAAAGAGGGTGAGCAAGGGTTTGTTAAAATGTCAGACACTGAGTTTGCTACGTTTTTAAATGGCTTTATTAATACTAAGCGTGGCAAGCGCGAAGGCCCACAGCCTGTGCCAGAGGCTAAGTTAAATAATAATATTATTTTTATGAAGCTACGTATTGCTTTAAACATGAAAGCAGAAGATGTAATAGCAACACTTGCAAAAGTTGACTTTGAATTAAGTAAACATGAGCTCAGTGCGTTTTCTCGCAAAGTAGAAAATAAACATTATCGTGTGTGTAACGATCAGGTTTTGCGTTTGTTTTTAACAGGTGTTCAGCAGCAGTATCGCCCTGCAGAGTAGATAAATTATTCAACGCTAAAAGCTCAGCAATTGCTGAGCTTTTTTGTAGTTAATGGTTGCGGTTAAGAAAAGGCCTTATCAGTAAGTGATTGCTGCATTTGCTCTCGCATTTTAAACTTTTGCAGTTTGCCTGTTACTGTCATTGGGTAACTCTCTACAAAGCGAATATAACGGGGCATTTTAAAATAGGCGAGTTTGTCTTTTAAAAATGCACGTATTGCTTGCTCATCAAGTACTGCATCTTCTTTTGGCTGGATCCACGCACACACTTCTTCGCCGTACTTCTCATCACTAATACCAAATATAGCGGCATCTTGAATACCTGGGTAAGTGTAAAGAACCTCTTCAATTTCGCGTGGGTAAATGTTTTCGCCACCTCGAATGATCATGTCTTTAATGCGGCCAACAATACTCACAAACCCTTCGCTGTCCATTACCCCTAAATCACCAGAGTGTAACCAGCCTTCGTCATCTATAGTGGCTTTTGTTTTTTCTTCGTCATTCCAATAGCAGCGCATTATACCGGCGCCCTTACTACATACCTCACCAGGTACACCTATTTTTTGAATGTTACCCAGTTCGTCAATAATTTTAACTTCAGTGTGAGCAAGGGCTCGGCCAACGGTTGTTACTTGGCGCTCTATTGATGAGTCGGTTTCGGTTATATTGTTGATTGGGCTGCACTCAGTTTGCCCATACGCAATTAATACTTGATGCATGTTCATTTGTGTTTGGACTTTACGCATGACTTGCTCAGGGCACGTTGAGCCCGCCATTACACCAGTGCGTAAAGTGCTGAGGTTATAATTGGTAAAATTAGGCAGCTCTAGTTGGCTAATAAACATAGTCGGCACACCATGCAGCGCGGTACAGCCCTCTTGCTGCACAACATCAAGTGTGGTTTTTGCATCAAACGCATCGCTTGGGTATATAGCTGCGGCGCCTTTACTTACACATAACAGGCTGCCAAGCACCATCGCAAAACAATGATACAGAGGCACAGGTATGCACAGCTTATCTTGCGCTGTAAAATGCATAGCCTCTGCAACAAATAGCGCATTATTTAGTATGTTTTTATGGGTGAGTGTAGCGCCTTTAGGGTTGCCCGTGGTGCCAGAGGTAAACTGTATATTTATGTCTTGATCCGCGTTTAAATTTGCTGCAATCGCATTTAATTCAAGCTTGTGGGCTGGGGTAGCAAAATTCATCACATCAGCAAACGTAAACATACCAGGGCTTTTTTCATTGCCAATGCGTATTACATTTTTAAGGCTAGGTAGGGCATGTGCATTTAGCTCACCGGGTTCACATTGGGTAAGTTCAGGCGCTAAGCTGTTAAGCATGTCTATATAATTGCTGCCTTTAAAATGTGACGCGGTAATTAATGTGCTGCATTCTACCGAGTTCAAAGCATAGGCTAACTCGTTTGGTCTGTAGGCAGGGTTAATGCACACCATAATGGCACCTATTTTGGCGCTCGCAAATTGGGTTAAACACCACTCAATGTTATTAGGTGACCATATTCCTACTCTATCTCCTGGTTTAACGCCGATTGCTAGTAGCCCCATAGCGAGTTGATTAACTTCATTTTGAAATGCTTTATACGTTAAGCGTACATTTTGATGGCTAACAACGACAGCGAGCGAATCAGGGTGTTTGTCGACAATAAAGTCAAAGTACTCGCCAATCGTTTTTTCAGTTAGCGGCGTGCTTTGCGCACCTTTAAAATAGCTTTTTGTGAGCGGTAATGTGTTTATTTGTTCTACTTCTTTTACCGAGCGCGATGGTGTGTGCATATGCTTCTCCGTATTAATGTGTGTCAGTTACTTATATCAATCCGTGCTGATAAGACAGTTTTCATTTGCTTAGCCACGAATAGCTGTGTAGCTAAATAAAAAATAGTTAAGCGAATTGATATAGGCCGTAGTTAAAATAAACACAAATTGTCGACAAAGAAAGGGTGGTTAGACTAATGTACTAAGCATAAAGAAAAGTTAAATGAAACGTTTTACAGAGGGGCAATAAAAACTAACTTTTATAAAGGCATAAAAAAACGCCACTAAATGGCGTTTTTTATAGTTTATTTTAATCGCTGTGTGACTTATAGCTCGTCACTGCGGTAGGTTTTTTTCATAATGTATACATAGGCATTAACAAAAGCGTTTTCTTGGTACTTTTTAAGGCCTGTATCTTCAAAAGCAATAGGTATAGGGTTGCGTTTAAGCTGCTCTTTAATTTCGGTCGTTGAGAACACGCGAACGTCTAACTCTTCAATTAATTGAATCGCTGTTTCCATTTTAAAGCCCTTTGCACTGCCTGCAAATTTACCTTTAGGTTGGCGCTCACGAATGGCAACAGAATCAATTTGGTAATCTTGCATTAGTTTTGCAAAATCAAATTGAAATTTACGCATTATTTCAGTGTCGTTACCGTTACCTAAGGTAAAGCGTGTTTGGCGCACATCACGAATATCAAATACGTCGTTATCTTTACTTAAAATACAAAGTAGTACATCACTACCGGTAATTTCTACACCACATGTTCTCATTGCTGTTCTCTAATATAACTTAATTGCTTGGTATTATACCCAACATCTAATAAATTGCGAGAGCAAGGCGGTGTAGGTGCATTTTAATAATCAGTAAACTCAAGTTGTCACATGCTTAATTTAAATTAGCGAGCGAAAAACAAAAAAATGACAATTTTAAGTAAAATTTCAAGTAATGAGCGCGCTTTAAACTTGTAATTGATACTCTATCACGCGACAATATCTTTTTTGTAGTTGAGCAGACTCAGCATCTACATTAGTCATTTATGGCGAAAAATAGTCAATGCTTATTCGTAAAAGCGTTGTCGAGTCATTCTCATTTAATTTATTTAAAAATACACGTGATACATTGTAGGTGTCACCACTGTATGTAAGGATTTATAATGCCAGTTATTACTCTTCCTGACGGCAGTCAGCGTAGTTTTGAAAACCCTGTAAGTACTCTTGATGTAGCTAACGACATTGGTCCTGGTCTTGCTAAAGCAACCATTGCTGGTCGCGTTAATGGCGAGCGTGTTGATGCGTGCGATATGATCAACGAAGATTCGCGTCTTGAGATCATCACCGCAAAAGATGACGACGGCCTAGAGATTATTCGCCACTCGTGTGCTCACTTAATCGGTCACGCAGTTAAGCAGCTTTTCCCAGACGCTAAAATGGCTATTGGTCCAACTATTGATAACGGTTTTTACTACGATATTGATATGGAACACTCTTTGTCTCAAGAAGACTTAGACGCCATTGAAAAGCGTATGTTGCAACTTGCAAAAACAAACTACGACGTAGTGAAAAAAAATGTAAGCTGGCAAGAAGCACGCGATACGTTTGAAGCGCGTGGCGAAACATACAAAATGGAAATTTTGGACGAAAACATCGCAAAAGATGATCGCCCAGGACTATACCACCACGAAGAATACGTAGACATGTGTCGTGGTCCGCACGTACCAAACATGAAATTCTGCCAAAACTTCAAAATAATGAAAGTAGCTGGTGCTTACTGGCGTGGCGACTCTGAAAACAAAATGCTACAGCGTATTTACGGCACAGCGTGGGGCGATAAAAAGCAACTTAAAGCGTACCTTAAACGCTTAGAAGAGGCTGAAAAACGCGATCACCGTCGTATTGGTAAAGCGCTTGATTTATGGCACTGGCAAGAAGAAGCGCCAGGCATGGTATTTTGGCACAACGATGGTTGGAGCATTTACCGCGAGCTTGAAGAATTTGTTCGTGAAAAACTGCGTGAGTACAGCTACGAAGAAGTTAAAGGTCCAATGATGATGGACCGCTCTTTGTGGGAAAAATCAGGTCACTGGGAAAAATACTCAGACGCCATGTTTACCACAGAGTCTGAAAAACGCGAATACGCTATAAAACCAATGAACTGCCCAGGTCACGTGCAAATTTTTAACCAAGGTTTAAAATCGTACCGTGATTTACCACTGCGTATGGCTGAGTTTGGTTGTTGTCACCGTAACGAACCATCAGGCGCTTTACACGGCTTAATGCGTGTACGTGGCTTTACACAAGATGATGCTCACGTGTTCTGTACAGAAGAGCAAGTAATGGACGAAGTTTCAGCGTGTATTAAGATGGTTTATGATACATATGAGACATTCGGTTTTGACAAAATTGTAGTTAAGCTTTCTACGCGTCCTGAAAAACGCATCGGCGATGATGAAATTTGGGACAAAGCAGAGGTTGCATTAGCCGATGCACTTAAAGCAAACGACATTGAATTTGATTACCTACCAGGTGAAGGTGCCTTTTACGGACCTAAAATTGAATTTACTTTGTACGATTGTTTAGACAGAGCGTGGCAATGTGGTACAGTGCAACTCGACTTTGCATTACCGGGTCGTTTAGGCGCTACTTATGTAGCAGAAAATAACGAACGACGCACTCCAGTTATGATACACCGTGCTATTTTAGGCTCAATTGAGCGCTTTATCGGTATTTTAACTGAAGAATACGCTGGTTTATTCCCAACGTGGCTTGCTCCAAAGCAAGTGGTAATTATGAACATTACCGATAAACAAGCAGATTACGTGCACGAAATTGTACAAAAATTAAATAAACTTGGAATTAGAGCCGCTGCTGACTTGAGAAATGAGAAGATTGGCTTTAAAATCCGAGAACATACACTTAAGCGTATTCCTTACTTACTCGTTGTTGGCGATAAAGAAGTTGAACAACAGGAAGTAGCAGTACGTACCCGCACAGGTGAAGACCTAGGCAAATTTAATGTTGATGATTTTGTAGCTAAAATTAGCGAAGAAATTAAAAATCGACAGTAAAAATCGAGCGTGTAGGGCAATCACAAACAGCCAACTACACGCTTATATTATTGATATTCTTGGAGGAACGTACCATTAGAGGCGGCAAGAAAGGGCAACAAACAGCTCAAAAAAATCGTATTAACGAAGAAATTACAGCTCAAGAAGTTCGTTTAATCGACATCGAAGGCGAACAAGCTGGAATTCAGTCATTAAAAGACGCACAAGCTATGGCTGATGCAGCGGGTGTTGATCTTGTAGAGATTAGCCCAAACGCTGAGCCGCCTGTTTGTAAGGTTATGGACTACGGTAAGTTCATCTTTGAAAAAAGCAAAGAACTAAAAGAGCAGAAGAAGAAGCAAAAGCAAATCCAGATTAAAGAAATCAAATTCCGTCCTGGCACGGATGAAGGTGACTATCAGGTTAAGCTGCGCAACTTACGTAAGTTCTTAGAAGCTGGCGATAAAGCTAAGATTACTATCCGCTTCCGTGGCCGCGAAATGGCTCACCAAGAAATTGGTATCGAATTATTAAACCGTGTTAAGGCTGATTTAGAAGAACTTGCAGTAGTTGAGTCTTTCCCAAATCGTGTTGAAGGCCGCCAAATGGTTATGATGATGGCGCCTGTTGCTAAAAAATAATTTTTAAGCGATAATACGCACCGAATTTAGCTCAGGTACCCAAGTGATATGCAAATATTCACCTGTGCTAACCGGTTTTAAAGTAAAATTGCGGCATTTTTGCTGGGTTTTCACCGGAATATGGCAGTAAGTTAGGCCTAAAAGTGGAGCTATAGAAATATATCTCACGCCTGCTTACTAATTTTTAAGCAATACATTTGGAGTTATTGCAATGGCTTATAAGCTAAAAAGTCACAGAGGCGCTGCTAAGCGTTTCAAGAAAACTGCTTCTGGCGGTTTCAAGCGTAAACAAGCGCATCTTCGTCACATTCTGACTAAGAAAACTTCTAAGCGTAAGTTACACCTACGTCCTAAGATGATGGTTCATAAAAATGACCATGGTCTAGTTTCACGTATGTTACCATTCGCTTAATAGGGGTTTTTAGAAATGGCAAGAGTTAAACGCGGCGTTGTCGCACGTGCACGTCACAAAAAAGTTTTAAAGCAAGCTAAAGGTTACTACGGAGCACGTTCACGTGTTTACCGCGTAGCTTTCCAGGCAGTTACTAAAGCGGGTCAATACGCTTACCGTGACCGTCGTGCGAAGAAACGTACTTTCCGTCAATTATGGATTGCACGTATCAATGCAGCTTCACGTCAAAATGGTCTGTCTTACAGCCGTTTTATCAATGGTCTTAAAAAGACTTCTGTAGAAATCGATCGTAAGATCCTTGCAGATATCGCTGTTTACGACCAAGTTGCATTTGCAGCGCTTGTTGAAAAAGCAAAAGAAGGCCTAGCGGCAGCTTAAGCTTTTTTAAATAAGTAATAAAGAGGAGCCCTAGGCTCCTTTTTTTGTGCCTGTAATTTAAGACTCGCTTAATAATATACCCCCGCAATAATACTTTATTATTTTGATGGCTAAATGTGTCGTTATCTGCGTTAAAAAACTCTCATTAAGAACTACTAAATAGCGAAGTTTTCCCTAGCTATTAACACGTTTATCCATTCTCAAAATAGATCACTTAATTAAGCGGATTGGTATAAACAACGAATTGCTTGCTAAGCTATTGACACTTTTCCCCAGCCTTAAAATTAACTACTTTAATAATCACTTTATTGAGTCCATGGGTATAAACGGGCTTTCTTTTTTGTTGAATCACCGCACTTTTATAATATCGCTATGTTTACTTGGTATAATTTATTTTATTAAAGCGTTTGTTAGAGAAAACTATGTTTGCAAGCCTGTTATTTCTATCTGCAATTGTGGCAGATAACAGTCATTTACCGCCACTTATTCCTTGGCAAGGTGATAGCGTTTCGTTATTACAACAGCAAGGCCCGTTAACCACTGATTTTGAGTTATCACAGGGCAAAGCCTCGCCAAACTATGCCGATACTATGGCGTTTGTAGATAGGCTTGTAGCGGCAAATCCCACGCAGTTTCAGTCTCAAATAATAGGCTACAGTAATAGTAATCGCGCTATTAAAATGTTGGTTGCCAGTGAGCAAGGTTTTTTTGAAGCTGGGCAAATGGCCAACAGCACTAAGCCAACCGTTTTTATCCAAGCCGGTATTCATGCAGGTGAGATAGATGGTAAAGACGCCATGTTTATGTTGCTGCGCGATATTGCGACAGGTAAGCGCCGGGATATTTTAAAAAAGGTAAACATACTTTTTATTCCTATTTTAAACGTAGATGGGCATGAACGCAGCAGCGCATTTAATCGCATAAATCAGCGCGGCCCTGAAAAAATGGGCTTTAGAACCAATGCAAATAATCTAAACCTTAATCGCGATTTCACTAAGTTAGATACACCAGAGGTGAGAAGTGTTTTAAAGGTTATTAACGATTACAACCCAAACTTATACATTGATGTGCATGTTACCGATGGCGCCGATTATCAGTACGATGTGACCTATGGTTATAACCCTGTATTTGCAAGCGAATCGCCTGCTATATCTGATGCATTAGATCAGTATATAAAGCCGGTTATTGACGAAACATTACAAAAGCAAGGGCATATACCTGGGCCATTGGTATTTGTTATGGATAAACGCGACTTTAAAAAAGGCCTTGCAGGTTGGGTGGCTACACCGCGTTTTTCAAACGGGTGGGGCGATTTAAAATCATTACCAACAATTTTAGTCGAAAACCATTCTTTAAAACCTTATCAACAACGCGTATTAGGCACCTATGTATTTTTAGATGGGGCAATAAACGCGCTTTCTCAGTACAGTCATGAGCTTTCGAACGCCGTTAAAAAAGAGCAAGAATTTGTACCTGAGAAACTAATTGTTAAACGAGGTTATGCTAAACAAGCAGACACGATTAGTGAGTTTAAAGGGGTAGAATACACATCAAGTGTAAGTGCGCTTTCGGGGCAAACTGAGGTTAAATATTTAGGTAAAGCCTATACCTACACTGACTTACCGATTTATTGGCAAAAAGAGGTTGAACGAGTTGTTGATGTGCCTGAAGCGTTTTTTGTTCCGCCTGTATATAGCGATATAATAGAAAAGCTTAAGTTACATGGGGTGTCAGTAAACAAACTTAAAGGCGCGAATACGCAACCTTTAAAGCTTGCCAAAGTACTTGATTACTCGTTCGATAAAGCCCCATTTGAAGGGCGCTTTAGAGTCTCTGCAAGTTTTGATTATGTACCAGCAATAAATGTTGATTTAGACGGATGGTATCAAGTAAATACGCAGCAAAAAGCAGGGGAGTTAGCGGTTCATTTATTACACCCAGAGGCTCCTGATTCATTTTTTGCGTGGGGTGAGTTTAATACAATTTTTCAACGAACAGAGTACATGGAAAACTACACGTTAATCCCTTACGCAAGGAAAATGCTTAAAGACAACCCAAAACTTGCTCTCGAGTTTGATAAAAAACTTCAAGATAAAGCATTTGCGCAAGATGCCAATGCACGTTTGCACTGGTTATATTCACACACGCCATTTTATGACGAAGCGTATTTGAAATACCCAATTTTAATGTCGTATGAGCAAGTAGCCGTTATTCCCGATCAAAAAGATAAAGAAATTTAATATGCACGTTATTACGATACCCGTGACTGCTTTTTCTCAAAATTGCAGAATTATTAGCTGTACAGAAACAAAGCAAGCTGTGGTGATAGACCCAGGTGGTGATACACAAAAAATTATAGCCACGCTTAGTGAGCACAAATTAGTACTGAGCGCTATTTGGCTTACACACGGGCATTTAGACCACGTAGGTGCGGCCGATGAATTACGCTCCCACTACAATGTGCAAGTTATTGGCCCGCAAAAAGATGAGTCATTTTGGTTTGATAACCTGCCTATGCAAGCACAAATGTTTGGTTTTTCAGCTATTGATGCTTTTTACCCTGACATTTGGCTTAATCATAATGATGTATTAACGCTTGGTAAACTTAGCTTTAGTGTTAAGCATTGCCCTGGGCACACACCTGGTCATATTGTGTTTTATGAGCCTAATCAGCAATGCGTTATTGTTGGTGATGTTATTTTTAAAGGTGCTGTAGGGCGTACAGATTTCCCTAAAGGCAATACTGAGCAGCTCATTGAGTCTATTAAAAGCCATATTTTAACACTTGATGACAACACGCGTATTTTAGCTGGCCATGGTGAAGATACCACTGTAGGCCACGAAAAACGCACTAATCCATTTGTAAGTGGCCAATTTGGTTAATTAAAATCCATGAAAATGCAAAATTATTGCAGACGGAATTTTAAATTGGCTGTATAATTTAACCAGTTTATTAGATAAATAAGAAATAAAATGTCTCTAAATCACGTAGATCGCCAAATTTTGGCACTTTTACAACAGGACGCAAGTCTTTCAACTGCTGAAATTGCAGACAAAGTAGGCTTATCTCAATCACCTTGTTGGCGACGCATTGCAAAGCTTGAACAAGATGGCTATATCAAAAGTAAAGTTGCGCTTTTAGATGAGAAAAAGCTTGGTTTTGACATGCTTGTATACGCACATGTGCGCTTATCAAATCATGGCAAGAAAAACTTAGCTGAATTTGAAAAGCTAATTATGAGCTATGACGAAGTGACAGAATGTTACACAATGGCCGGCACCATGGACTTTATGCTGCGTATAATCTCACAAGGTATAGAAGGCTATGAGCACTTTGTACGTGACAATTTACTCAGCTTAGAATACGTTCAAGAGGTACACTCTAACGTAACCATGACATGTGTAAAACGCAGTACATCTCTTCCTCTATAAAATAAACGACACAAAGTTAAGCTATACTAAGAAAGCTAATAACGGTGTGTGGAAATTGTTAAATGAGCGCTAATTTGGTAACATTTAGCGCTTTTTCGATCCTAACCTAATAACCCCCTGAGGAACTCAATGTTTAACTTACTCAGCAAAGCGCCTAGCTCTGCTAAAAACGATATTTTATCTGGCTTAACTGTAGCACTTGCTTTAGTTCCAGAAGCTGTTGCGTTTGCTTTTGTAGCAAATGTCGAACCTTTAGTTGGTCTCTACGCCGCGTTTATCGTTGGTTTAATTACGGCTATTTTTGGTGGCCGCCCTGGTATGATTTCGGGCGCAACCGGTGCATTAGCTGTTGTAATGGTAAGTTTGGTACTTGATCATGGTGTTGAGTATTTATTTGCCACGGTGTTGCTGATGGGGATACTGCAAATACTCGCGGGTATATTTAAGCTCGGTAAGTTTATTCGCATGGTCCCCCATCCTGTTATGCTCGGCTTTGTTAATGGATTAGCGATAGTAATATTTTTAGCGCAACTAGGGCAGTTTAAAGTGCCAGATGGCGCAGGTGGCCAGCAATGGATGACGGGTAACCCGCTTTACATCATGTTAGGTTTAGTTGCATTAACCATGGCTATCATTCACTTTTTACCTAAGCTCACCACTGCAGTGCCTTCTTCTTTAGTGGCTATTGTAACGGTAACCGCGTTAGTAATAGGCCTTGATTTAGACTCGCGCACTGTACTTGATTTCCTAAAAGGGATGACAGGTAATGAAGCGGCTACCATTGCTGGCGGCTTTCCTGAATTTCACATCCCTATGGTTCCATTTACCCTGGAAACTTTTTATATAATTTTTCCGTATGCATTAATTTTAGCGGCTATTGGTTTAATTGAGTCGTTATTAACGCTTAGCTTGATTGATGAAATTACAGAAACCCGTGGTCACTCAAATAAAGAGTGTATTGGCCAAGGTGCTGCTAATGTAACCTGTGGCTTTTTTGGCGCAATGGGTGGCTGTGCCATGATTGGGCAATCAATGATCAACATTAATTCGGGCGGGCGCTCGCGCTTGTCGGGTATAAGTGCTGCACTAATGCTGCTTGCATTTATTATATTTGCTTCAAGTTTAATTGAAATGATCCCACTGGCTGCGCTTGTAGGTGTTATGTTTATGGTTGTACTTGGTACGTTTGAATGGGCAAGCTTTAAAATGATGAAGCGCGTACCACTGTCTGATGCCTTTGTAATTGTATTGGTATCTGGCGTAACCGTAGTAACCGATTTAGCGATTGCTGTGTGTGTTGGTGTTATTGTTTCTGCCTTGGTATTTGCTTGGAATCATGCAAAACATATCTACACAACTAATTACATTGATGAGCAAGGTGCTAAAGTTTACGAGCTTCACGGTCCGCTATTTTTTGGCTCAGTTAAAAACTTTTCTGAGTTATTCGATGTTAAAAACGACCCTAAAGATGTAATTATTGAATTTGAACACAGCCGTGTTGCGGATCACAGTGCCATAGAAGCCATCGACAGCTTAGCTGATAAGTACACTAAAGCAGGTAAACAGCTTCACTTACGTCATTTAAGTAAAGACTGTAAGCAGCTGTTACACAAAGCGCGTGACTTAGTTGAGGTAAACGTAATTGAAGACCCAACTTATAAAGTGGCTTCAGATAAACTTGCCTAGTTTATAAGGTGGCTTTGCCCATACGAGCTGATTGAATCGGCATTTTAAAAGCGAAAGGTTAAAGCCTTTCGCTTTTTTATTGGCTTAACTTTGCGGTAAGGCTCTTAAAAATTAAGACAGTTGGTACTGCTAACACTTTGTAATAATCGATATAATAACAAAACCAGTGGTTAAATTAGCTAACGTAATTTTAACTTATTGGCTAACTTATACGGAGTTGTATTTTATTTTGAATTGGCAATCTTTAGTTGATAACAGGCAACGCTTTTTTTGGCTATTGCAAATTGCAGGCTGGATTGGTTATGCGCTTGTAAATTATATCGGCTCTAAAGTATTTGAAATGCGTGATATTTACGTGTTCGTTATATTATTAAATGCCTATGCGGGCTGTTTAATGACAGTCCCACTTCGTTATATTTACAGAAAAACCTGGAATGCTTCGCCGTGGATATTAATGGTGGTTGTATTTGGTGCCTCGTACATTACAGGTACGTTGTGGGCAATTGTACAAAAATTTAATTTATGGGAAATATACCGCCATGGTTATCGTCCAGAAGATTGGTTTTACTATTTACAGCATGGCTTAGACTCTGTTTACATAATTTTATGTTGGAGTGGCTTATACTTTGGCATAAAGTATTATCAGCTATTACAAAGTGAGCGACAAAAAGCGCTTAAAGCAACTACAATGGCCCATGAAGCGCAATTAAAAATGCTCAGATATCAACTTAACCCGCATTTTTTATTTAATACGCTCAATGCTATTTCTACATTAGTTTTGGTAAAAGAAAACAAAGATGCTAACTTAATGGTGGCAAGGTTAAGCGACTTTTTGCGTTATACACTAAATACCGATCCCATTAAAAAAGTGCCTTTAGAGCAAGAGCTACACGCATTAATGCTGTATTTAGAAATAGAGCGGGTTAGATTTGATGAGCGCTTAAAAGTAAATGTAGATGTAAGCGAGCAAGCAAAAGAGGCACTTGTGCCAAGCTTAATTTTGCAACCGATAATTGAAAACGCAATTAAATACGCCATTGCGCATATGTCACAAGGCGGTGTGATAGACATAAAAGCACAGGTTTTTGCCAACGAGCTACTACTTGAAGTAGGTGATAATGGCCCCGGTACCGAACTAATAGACGGACAACTTGTAAATGCACAAGGGGTAGGGGTGGCAAATACCAAAGACAGATTAAAAACGCTCTATGAAAATAATTATTCGTTTGTATTATCACATAATACGCCAAGTGGATTGAAAGTTAATCTGCGAGTACCGTTTGAGAAGGCTGTGAAGAAATGACTAAAATTAAAACCATCATTGTTGATGATGAACCATTAGCAAGAAAGGGCTTAGCAGTAAGACTTGAAGAATATACTGATATAGAAGTAATTAAACTGTGTAGTTCAGGCTCTGATGCAATAGAAGCATGTAAAGAGCACCCAATAGACTTAGTTTTTTTAGATATACAAATGCCAGGAATGAATGGCTTTGAAGTTGCCCGTGCCTTAAGCGAAAGCACTAAAGCGTTACCCGCGATTGTGTTTGTTACTGCATTTGATCAATTTGCAGTAAAGGCATTTGAAATACATGCTTTGGATTACATTTTAAAACCCGTTGACGATAACAGACTAAAACAGGCGGTAGAAAAAGTGCATAGTTACTTAAAAACACAGCAAGACAACGCCCATAAGAAAAAACTAGCGAGTTTTGTTGCCGGTATTACAGGTAATAACTGTGAAGAAATACTTAAAAAATTAGCCACAGGCGATACCCTAACCGACAAACGTTACCCAGAATCACTGGCGGTAAAAGAGCAGGGTGAAATTATTCGTGTCCCGGTTGCGACAATTCAGTGGGTTGATGCCGCCGGCGATTATATGTGTTTACATTGCCAAGATGGGCAAACACATATTTTGCGCAAAACAATGAAAGAGCTTGAGCAAGAGCTCGACCCTCATTTGTTTGTGCGCGTTCACCGCAGTGCAATTGTAAATACAAAACAAATAAGCAAGCTGGTTACACAAGTAAGCGGTGAGTATTTATTAGTGCTTGAAAACGGACAAGAGCTTAAAGTAAGCCGAAGCTACCGCGATAAAGTAAAAGCAGCGCTAGCCAGCTAGTTTGATATTTTACAGGCATAAAAAATGCGAGCTTAGCTCGCATTTTTTATATAAGGCAGAAATTACGCTACAGTTACAATTTTCATTGTGTTCGTTGCGCCCACAGTTTCCATAGAGTCACCGTGAGTAATAATTACTGTATCGCCAGAGTGTAATGAACCTTGTGCTACAAGGGTATCAAGTGCGGCTTTAACCATTCCGTCTTTTTCAGTTTTTGTAGAATCAAAAAACACAGGGTAAACACCACGATAAAGCGCTGTTTGGCCTAGCGTGCTTGCATGGCGTGAAAGCGAGTAAATAGGTAAACCAGAGCTGATACGCGACATAAGTTTAGCGGTACTACCTGACTCAGTTAAGGTAACAATGGCTTTAACCGAATCTAAGTGATTAGCAGCGTACATAGCTGAAAGCGCGATAGATTCTGCATTGTTAGAAAAACGGCTGTCTAAACGGTGCTTAGATACATGGGTTTCTTTTTGCGATTCTGCACCTAAACAAACACGTGCCATTGTAGCGACCGTTTCTTCAGGGTAATCACCGGCAGCGGTTTCTGCTGAAAGCATAACTGCATCAGTACCATCAAGTACTGCATTTGCCACATCCATAACTTCTGCGCGTGTTGGCATTGGGTTATCGATCATCGATTCCATCATTTGTGTTGCAGTTACAACAGTACGGTTTAATGAACGAGCGCGACGAATAATGAGTTTTTGTTTACCCATTAGTGCAGCATCACCAATTTCAACACCTAAATCGCCACGAGCAACCATTACAGCGTCTGATGCTAAAACAATGTCATCTACGGCTTCTTGTGTTTCTACTGCTTCTGCACGTTCAATTTTTGCAAGTAGTTGTGCTTTAGAACCTGCAGCTTCTGCTAAAGAGCGTACATAACGCATATCATCGCCACTGCGTGGGAACGATACTGCAATGTAATCAACATCTATTTCAGCGGCAGTGATTAAATCTTCTTTGTCTTTTTCTGTAAACGCAGGGGCTGTTAAACCACCGCCTAAACGGTTAATGCCTTTATTATTTGATAATACACCACCTACCGTAACCGAGCAGTGCACTAAGTGACCTTCTACTTGCTCAACGGTTAGTTGAATAAGGCCATCGTTTAATAGTAATAAATCGCCAGGGCTTACATCTTGTGGTAATTCTTTGTAATCAATACCTACCGCGTTTACGTCGCCTTCACCTTTTTCCATTTTTGCATCTAGGGTGAATTTAGCGCCTACTTCAAGGTTTACTTTACCTTCTTTAAACGTTGAAACACGAATTTTAGGACCTTGAAGGTCTGCAAGGATAGCAACATGTTTACCTAATTTTGTGGCTATCTCGCGTACAGCTTGTGCACGGTCTTTATGATCTTGTGCAACACCATGTGAGAAGTTTAAACGTACTACATTAGCGCCAGCGCGAATAATTTTTTCTAGATTGTTATCTCGATCTGTTGCAGGCCCAAGTGTAGCGACTATTTTTGTGCGTCTTAGCATCAAATTCTCCTGTGTGCTTAGATGTGTAAGCAGGTTGACGGTTATTTTGTGACTTCAAAATACTTATAACTTATGTATAAACATTTTTAGTTATAGGCAAACTAGTTAGTATTGCCACTATTTTATACAAAACGAATATGTCATCATTATGACACCGGTGTCAAAATCCGTCAATGATCTTAAATTCAAAATACGCAGAGTATTTGTAACCGCACAGCCCTTATATTTGATACAATTGCAGTGCTTTTTAATAGCGTAATAAAAAAGCATGCTGTATTAGCTCAACGTTCGCATTTTATGACGGTATGAGTATAATGCACGCGGTATTATTTAATGAATTACTTAGTTTACTAACCAAATAGTTGTTACCGAGGAGGACACTAAATGCAAGTTGCATTAGTCGGGTTAGGCGTTATGGGCAAAAATATTGCCTTAAACATGATTGAAAAAGGCATAACGTTAGTCGCATATGATAAAAATCCACATGCGGGTGAAGAGTTATTAAGTTGTGCTAAATCGCAAGGCATGGCCGATAGACTTCATATTGTTTCTGATTTAGGAGACATGGTAAGGCGTTTAGAAGCACCTCGCTCTATTTTATTATTAGTGCCTGCAGGCGAACTGGTTGATGCTGTGTGTAATGAGCTTGTTGAAGCTGGCGTACAGTGTAACGATATGATTGTAGATTGTGGTAACAGTAACTACAAAGACGGTATTAATCGTAAACTTAAGTATCAAAACAAATTTGAATTTGCCACCATGGGTATTTCTGGCGGTGCCGAAGGCGCTCGTCATGGTCCTGCAATGATGGCAAGTGGCTCAGAAGGCGGTTGGGAGCGAATCGAACCGTGGTTTGAAAAAGTAGCCGCTAGCTACAATGGCGAGTCGTGTTTTGCACGCGTTGGTCAATCGGCCAGTGGCCATTTTGTAAAAATGGTTCACAACGGCATTGAATACGCAATTATGCAGCTTATTGCTGAAGTGTATCAACTACTTCGTATTGGTACAGGTCGTTCACCAAAAGAAGTGGCTGAAATTTTTGATGACTGGTCTACCGGTCACTTAAATAGCTACTTACTTGCTATTTCTAGCCATATTTTATCTCTTGAAAACACCAAGCAAGAGCCGCTAGTTGATTTAATTGATAATAAAGTAGGCGCAAAAGGCACAGGCCTGTGGACTGCGCAAAATGCACTTGAGCTAGGTATTGCTGTTCCTTCACTGGTTGCCGCGGTGCAAGCTCGCCACTTAACCAATGTATGTGACACCACCGCAGCACAAGAAATGACATATGCTGCTAAAGCTACAAACAAGGTTGATATTGACCTTGAAGAGCTAAAAGATGCCTTTACATTGGCAAGTTTATTAGCGTATCGCCAAGGTTTAGCGTTAATTAAAGGGGCATCTCGTACCCATCAGTGGAAAGTAGACTTGTCTAAAACGCTGCAAACATGGCGTGCGGGTTGTATTATTCGTGCTGACTACCTAGATAGCGTAGCGCAAGGCGTAGAATACATTGATACGCTTGAAAATGAATCTAATGCGCTTCGCAAAGTAACTGGGCAAGCTGTAATGACTGGCTTAGCGTTCCCTGTACTTGCATCAACACAAACGTATTTAGCCACATTAACCACACCAAGTAATGGGCATTTAGTACAAGCTCAGCGTGATTACTTTGGTGAGCATGGTATTAAAACTCACTCAGGTGAAGTGTGCCACTTAACTGATTTAGTGGGTATAGACGCGAAAGTAAGATAATTAACGCGTTTATAAATTAATAAAGGCACGCTATTTAGCGTGCCTTTTGCGTTTTGGTCACTAAAATTAGCGGCTTAATTCACCGCGTAAATTGTCTTGCATTAAATGGCGAATCGTTTCAATTTCTAGGTTTTGGCTAAACAAATAATGCAGCTTTGTTAAACACGCCTCTAGTGTCATATCGTAGCCACTTATTACACCAATATTTAATAACGCGTTACCCGTAGCGTAACCACCCATATTTACATGGCCTTTTAAACACTGTGTTAAATTAACAATAACCATGCCGCGTTTACTTGCCTCACTTAGCACGTCTAAAAAGTCAGGGTCTTGTGGGGCATTACCTACGCCAAAGCTAAGCAATACCAGTGCTTTTATATTGTCATTCACCAAACTTTTAACCACGTCTTTACTAATGCCTGGGTATAAATAAAGTACACCAATTGGTTGAGGTGTAATGGTGGTTACCTGTAGTTCGTTTTCTACATAAGGGCTTAGCTGACCTTTAATTAGCTGAATATTAATACCAGATAATGCTAAAGGCTCTAGGTTAGGAGATGCAAAGGCATTAAAACCATCGGCATGTGCTTTCGTGGCTCGATTACCTCTAAATAATTGGTTATTAAAAAATAAGCTCACTTCAGCAATAGGGTAATTAGCCGCTAAAAACATGGCGTTTAATAAGTTAACTTGGCCGTCAGAGCGTAATTGCGATAAAGGAATTTGTGAGCCAGTAACAATAACGGGTTTAGTTAAGTTTTCGAACATGAACGACAGGGCAGAGGCTGTGTAAGCCATTGTATCGGTGCCATGAAGTACCACAAAACCATCGTAATCGTGGTATTTGCTTTTAATGTCATCAGCTATTAGTTGCCAATGCGCTGGCGACATATCTGATGAATCGATTAAAGGGCAGTACTCGTGAATATCAAAAAGGGGCATTTCTTCACGGTTAAATTCTGCGTTATTGACCACTGTTTCTGTTAAAAAACCTTCAGCCGGAATGTAGCCACGGCTCGATTTTTTCATACCTATGGTACCGCCAGTGTATGCGATATAAATGCGTTTACGTTTCATAAAAAAAGCCCAGTAAAAAAACTGGGCTTAGTATAACGTTAAGTTGTTTTAAATACAGCTGCTTGAGTAAATACGTGCACTTTTATTGTGCAACGCTACACTCTAAACAACGTGCGTATACACCCTGCGGATCGTTATAATCTTTCAGATCAGCTACTTCACTACTAAGGCGCTTTATCACCGTATTAATATTAGCTTGAGTTGCTAAAACAGAGGCTGTATTTGTATTTAAGCCAAGCATAGATTTAACGGATGCACTGCCAAAAATATCTTGCAGCATTTTTTCTTGTGGGCTTAGGTCTTGCTTAATTGTTTTCACTTCGTAGTGATTAAGTTTTGCAAGCGCCGCTGCGGCATCAATCGCATCTTGTTTATCACCAAGCTTATCAACTAGGCCAAGCTCTTGTGCTTGTGAAGCAATCCACACACGGCCTTGTGCAATTTTATCAACTTGCTCTGGTGTCATATTGCGCGCATCAGCAACCACATCTATAAAGCGGCTATAAGCTTCTTCAACACTCATTTGAATAATTTGCGCCATTTTTTCATTAAGCGGGCGAGTAATAGAAAATCCAGCCATTTCTGACGTTGCAACACCATCTGAGTACACACCAATTTCAGATAAAGTATCTTCAAAAGTCATAAATGTACCAAACACACCAATAGAGCCGGTGATAGTACTTGGTGCTGCCCAAATTTCGTTAGCTGCTGAGGCAATCCAATAACCGCCAGATGCGGCAACTGAGCTCATTGATGCGATTACAGGTTTGCCTGCGGCTTTAAGTGCTAATACTTCAGCGCGAATAACCTCAGAGGCAAACATGCTGCCGCCACCTGAATCAATACGTAAAACAACCGCTTTTACTTTATCATCAAGGCGTGCTTTGCGAAGTAATGCTGCGGTAGAATCGCCGCCAATTTCACCTGCTTTGCGCTCACCATCAACAATCGTACCTTTAGCAACAACTACAGCAACTTTTTCTGTAATTGGGTTATCAAATTCGATAGGGGGCTTAACTAAGCTTAAGTATTCACGAAAAGACACTTGCTTAAATGTTTTACCGTCTTCTTGTGCGCCAACTAAATCAATGAGTTGTTGGCGAATTTGCTGAGTTGTTTTAAGCGAGTCGACCCATTGATGGTCTAGTGCATATTTACCTGCATCGCCATTTGCCGCCTTCATTTTAGCAAGGTAAACATCCATGGTTTCGTCAAAGTTAGATTCATCAAAAGGGCGAACCGCAGCAACATCTTGCTTATATTCGCTCCATAATGCACCAAGCCAAACGCGGTTTGCTTCTTTAGCAGCATCAGACATATCGTTACGAATAAACGGCTCTACCGCCGACTTAAACGTACCGACACGGAAAATATGCTGCGTTACTTTAAGTTTTTCTAGTGCTTCTTTAAAGTAAAGTGGATACATTCCATAGCCTTCAATGGCTACCGAACCATAAGGATGCATTGCAATTTCATCGGCATGCGATGCAATATAATATTGCGATTGAGTGTAATAGTAGCCCGATGCAATCACTTTTTTACCCGCTTGCTTAAAGGCATCTAACGATTTAGTAATACGCTTTAATTTATTTAGGTGGGCTTTCGGCATTTCTTGCAAATCTAGTAAGATAACGCTGATGCGCTCGTCATTAGTGGCTTCATCAATCACTTTGACTACATCATCAAGTAAAATTTCACTAGGTGCTTCTGAATTAGACGTAGCATCGTTAATGGCTGCTTCGACAGGGTCTATATATGTTTTTTCTTCCACAATAGGCCCATTAAGATTAAGCCTAAGTACAGAGCCATCTTCTATTATTATTGTATCGTCATCGCTTGATAGCGACATAAAAAATACAACAACCAGTAATAAAAACAAAATGTTGAGTATTAAACGACGAGAAAAGTTTATTCCAGCCCAAATACCTCTAAATACCTTTGCTATCAAAATAGCTCCTTAATTTGGTACAGCTAATACATTAGTTCCATCTTAGCCTAGAATAAAAATAATTTTAACTGCTAAATCGTAACGAAGTGTTTATGAGGTTACATAAATATACGTTTTTAATAGTATTTTTAATTAAATGCAGGCACATATTGCTTATTACTTGCCATTAAAGCAGAATTAGCTAATGTATACAGGTTAGACCAGTTAACGGGGCACAGGATGTTAGAACAACAATTACAATTAAAACACACACAATTACGAAACCGCTTGGTAATGGGCTCAATGCATACAGGCCTTGAAGAGGGCTGGCACAACCGCAAAAGGTTAAGCGCTTTTTACGAGGCGCGTGCTAAAGGCGGCACGGCCATGATCATTACCGGGGGCTACAGCCCTAACTTGCGCGGTAAATTAACGCCTATTTCTTCATCATTTAACAGCTATTATGATGTATTTAAACACCGTGCATACACAGGCGCCGTTCATAAACATGGCGGAAAAATATGTTTGCAGCTTTTACATGCTGGTCGATACGCTTATCATCCGTTTAACCAAGCCCCGAGCGCTATTCAAGCGCCTATAAATCCATACAAACCTAAACAAATGTCGCTAGGCTCGATTAAAAAAACCATTAAAGACTTTGCGCACTCTGCCTATATGGCAGAAAAAGCAGGTTACGATGGTGTTGAAGTAATGGGCTCTGAAGGTTACTTAATTAATGAATTTATGGCGCCACACACCAATAAGCGCGATGACGAATTTGGTGGTAGCCTAGAAAATAGAATGCGATTAGCGCTTGAAATAGTTAAAGCCGTTAGGGCTAAAGTATCTGATACGTTTTTAATTATTTTTAGATTATCTGTTATGGACCTAATCCCGAATGGCTCAACCCCTGATGAAGTCACTATTCAGGCAAAAGCACTTGAGCAGGCCGGTGTTGATATTTTTAATACTGGCATTGGGTGGCATGAAGCACGCGTGCCAACAATCGCCAGTATGGTGCCTCCTGGAGCATTTAAAGAAGCTTCAAAACGATTAAAGTCAGTGGTGAATGTACCTGTTATAGCTGTAAACCGTATTAATACGCCGGATATAGCCAACCAAATCCTTAATGATAATGAAGCCGATTTAATTTCAATGGCGCGCCCTTTATTGGCCGATCCGGAGTTTTTTAACAAATATCAAAATCAGCAAACTAAACAAATAAATATTTGTATTGGCTGTAACCAAGGCTGTTTAGACCACGTTTTTAAAAATAAACGTGCAACTTGTTTAGTTAATCCACAAGCCGCCTTTGAACTTGATTACCCGTTAGATAAAGCTTCTAAAGCTAAAAATGTATTAGTTGTTGGAGCGGGCCCTGCTGGGCTTTCGGCAAGTTGTTATTTGGCTGAAAAAGGGCACACAGTAACGCTTATCGATCAAAAAACACAAATGGGTGGCCAATTTAATCTAGCCATGCAAATTCCAGGTAAAGAAGACTTTAATCATACGCTTAGCTATTTTACTAATGAACTTGAAAGGCTCAACGTAAATGTAGAACTTGGTAAAGCCTACGATGATGCAATGTTACAAAAATACGATGACATCGTATTTGCCACAGGTGTACGCCCGCGTGAAGCTGCAATTGAATGCGCAGACTCTAAGCGTGTATTTGCTTATGATGAAGTTATACGCGGTGAGGTCGAACTGGGCAAATCAATAGCCATTTTAGGTGCCGGCGGTATTGGCTTTGATATGGTTGCTTTTTTAAGTGAGCATAAATCGCAATCTATTCCTGAGTTTAAAAAGCAGTGGGGTATTGAGTGCGAGGCAGAGCCGCACAAAGATGAGCGACAATTATACATGCTAAAACGCAGTGCAGGGCGCTTTGGTAGCGGGCTTGGAAAAACCACAGGCTGGATACATCGTCAAGTTGCTAAGCAACATGGTGTTAAACAAATTGCTGATTGCCAGTACCACAGTTTTGATAAAAACGGCCTCACAGTTACTGTTGCTGGAGAAAAACAAGTACTGCCGGTTGATACGGTTATTGCGTGTATAGGGCAGGTTTCTAATAATGAAGTGCTTGAGCAACACCGTGACAATGCAAAGGTACATGTTATTGGTGGCGCTAAATTAGCAGCAGCAATTGATGCAAAGCGTGCAATTTTTGAAGCGCTTCAAGTGGCCAGAGCCATTTAACAGTGTTAATAAAATGAAATAATTTACAGTACCCTCAGGTCTTGTGTGTATAGAGTTCATAACTTAATACACTGACAAAGCAGGCCACACATGAGTAAATTATTTCGTTTGTATAATAAAATCATGGGTAATCTATCGTATGCCGACGGATTACCTGCGTTACTTTTTCGCTTAATTTTAGCCCCCGTAATGATTATTGCGGGCTTTAATAAATTAGCCCTTAGTGGAGAAACCGACGGCTTTTTTAGCTATTTTCTTGCTGATGCAAGCGTTGTGCAATGGTTTGGCAATAGTGAATGGGGTTTAGGCTTACCATTTCCAGACTTACTTGCCTTTTTAGCAGGCTGGAGTGAATTTTTAGGCGGGTGGTTTTTACTCTTTGGGCTATTTACCCGCTTAGTAAGCATTCCGCTGATGTTTACAATGGTTGTGGCAGCAACAACTGTGCATTGGCATAATGGTTGGTTTGCTATAGCGCCATCAAACCCTACAACCAGTTCAGCTCAAGTACTTGATTGGTTATCAATTCCAGGGGCTAAAGAAAGCCTTGAAAACTCACTAGAAGTACAAGAACGTATAGGTAAAATTAGGGGCATAGTTGAAGAGCACGGATTTACTGATTACTTATATGAAAAAGGTAAACCTTCCATAATAAATAACGGTATTGAATTTTCTGCTATCTATTTTGCCATGTTACTTAGCTTGTTTTTTGTAGGTGGCGGTCGCTATGTTAGTGTTGATTATTGGCTCAGGCGTGCAGTAGTAAAAGAGTAGCAAACAAATTGGTTTAAAAAGGGCGTATAAATATTTTTTATACGCCCTTTTTGTTTGTAACGTGTGTTAAACGCATAGCGCCTCTATCGGATTTATACAGTGGTATATGAATATTGTTTACGCAGTAATGGCGCTTTTATACGAGAGAAGTAAGTAGGGTTTTAATAAAATTGATAATTAAGCAGAGTTTATTTTTTAAAGGCATAAATGGTACTCTAACGTTTTGAATTATGAGAGTACGCTATGGATGCTATTGAGCTTTTACTAACCCGCCAATCTGACGCTAAATTAACCGCCCCAGGGCCAAATTCAGAGCAGCTCGATATTATAAAGCAAGCCGCGTTACGGGTGCCTGATCACGGGTGCATTGCGCCTTGGCAGTTTATTGTCGTTCAAGGTGATGCCCGCCATAAATTAGGTGAGATATACCATCAAAGCGCCGTTGCTGAGCAGCAAGAAGAAAAAGTGATTAAACGCGCAAAAGAGCTTGTGCTGCGCGCACCGATGATCATTATTGCTATTGCTAAATATCAAGCCCATCCAAAAGTGCCGCGTATTGAGCAAGTACAAAGCGCCGGTTGCAGTGTACTTGCCATGCAACAAGCCGCATTTGCACAAGGTTTAGGTGGTGTATGGCGTACAGGGTATTTTGCACAAAGCACAGCGGTCAAAAATGCCCTTAATTTAGACGAACAAGATGAAATTGTTGGGTATTTATATTTAGGCACCCCAGAGATTGAGTGCAAAAAGGCAGCTAAGCATAAACCGGATGATTACTTCACTTATTTATAATAAATAATGAACTATTGCAGTTCTGCGCAGTCATATAGCATTAAGGTTGCTGCTGTTAGGCTCGTCCTTTTTTGATTTAGCTGTGAGAAGCGCACGGAAGCAATATAGGTTAACTTTTTCTTCTTCAGTTTGTTTTTTAATCGGTTGTTTTTTGTTAAAGTATGGAAAGTCTTAATAAAAATAACGATAAAGAAGACGAAAACGATGGGAAATTTATTTTTACAAGAAAAAGAGAATTGGCTGGCATGGTCAATTTGGGGAATAGTGGGTGCTTTTATTACACTTTATGTGGCAATGAGCACGAATACTGCACATTTTATAGCTGGCTCTGCTATGGGAATGCTTGTTTTATTAACCTGGTGGATGCAGCAGTCTAAAAGGTTTGATTTTGGTCGGGCCTTTAAAATTTGTTTTTATGTGTTATTGCTTAGTGTATTACCTGCATTTTTATTTGTGGTAGTACCAAGTGATGATTTAAACCGTTTTGATTTAATATTTCAAAGCGTTACATTTTTAGCACTTAGTTTATTACTGTGCTTAATTTGTTCGTGGATTGCACGTAGGCCAAAGCAATATTATTAATAGGGCAATGAGCAATGTAGGTTTTTAGCTATTTGTGGTGGTTTTTTGAACCAAATGCTGTTTTTAGCTAATTATTTACATTTAGGTCTTTACAAGTTGCTCAATACCCCCTATTATTCGCGCCGTACGGAGAGATGGCAGAGTGGTCGAATGCACCGGTCTTGAAAACCGGCATAGGTTTGTAGCCTATCTAGGGTTCAAATCCCTATCTCTCCACCATTATTTAAAAAAACCGCCTTATGGGCGGTTTTTTGCTTTGTGGAGTTTAATAAATGTCAAAAGAAGCAAACCTTACAACATCGCAACGCTTAGTAAAGCATGTACTACTGTGGATTGTATTTGGCTACTGCTATCAAAGCGCGATTAATTTATTAATAAAAATGGCAGCAGATGCACAACCAGACGCAACGCTTATCACCGCCTTTGTGTATGGTATTGGCTTTAACGTATTAACTGCGCATCTTATTACTAAATACGATACGCATTGGCCTGTCATTGGCGCTGCTTTTATTGCTTTAGTTGGTTTAGTATTAGTGCCATTGGTGCTGTTTGGCAGTGGCGGTTTACTAGCGTGGCCATTGCTTGTTGGATTTTTATTCAGTTTACCCCTTTGTAGTTACATAGTTGGCAAAATTAAGGTAAAACACAGTAAAAACTAGCCCCAAACCGGTTTTATTTTATGTTAGCATGTACGCGTCTTTTAACTAACAAAACGTGAAAAACACATTATGTCAGATAATTTTACTACAGATGCTGAAAAAGCAAGTTACGGTATTGGCTTACAAATGGGTGAGCAACTTAAGTCTAACCCTTTTGAAGGCTTAAACCTAAATTCAGTATTTGAAGGCATGAAAGATGCGTACGCTGGTAGCGCTTTTCAAGTTGAGATCCCTGAGATCCAAGCTGCATTTGAAAAAATTAACGAAGAGATCCAAGCGCGTCGTGAAGAAGAAGCAAAAGTACTTTCTGCTGAAGGTATTGCATTCTTAGAAGAAAACGCTAAGCGTCCTGAAATCACTGTTACCGAGTCTGGTTTACAATACGAAGTACTAGCAACAGGCGAAGGCGAAAAGCCAACTGCTGAGTCTACAGTACGTGTTGATTACCACGGTACATTAATTAACGGTACAGTATTTGATAGCTCTTACGAGCGCGGTCAACCAGCTGAATTCCCAGTAGGTGGCGTGATCAAAGGCTGGACTGAAGCTTTACAAATGATGCCAGTTGGCACTAAATGGCGTATTTACGTTCCTCATGAGCTTGCTTATGGTGAACGTGGCGCAGGTGCTGCAATTGCACCTTTCTCAACGCTTGTATTTGACGTTGAGCTACACGAAATCCTTTCTTAATTTAGGTTATTAAGTCAGTATTTAAAAAGCCGTGGTCTTGACCGCGGCTTTTTTGTGTCTTGTGGTTTTATACCAAGCTTTAAAAACGTTAATAATTTAGGCCAATCCGCTTAATTAAGTGAGTTATTTTGGGAAAGATAAACTTGCTACCTGCGCTACAAACGCTATTACAACAAATAAATAACCTAGTTAATTAAATGAGTAGGCATAAAAAAACCGCATATAAAATGCGGCTTTAAAAGTAACTAAATAAATGCCAAAGCGTTATTAAAAATAACCTCTAATACCAAAGCGGAAGTTTCTACCTGGTAGTGGGGCTTTATCTTTTATAAACGAGCTGTGAACAAAGCCAAGTTCGTCTGTAATGTTATCAACATTTAAGTATAACTGCGTATCTATAGCGCCTAAACTTAACTGATAATTAGCTTGAGCATCAACAATTGTGTAGCCATCGGTTTTAGTTTCATAGGCGCTAATATTATCTTGCTCAAAGTAGTGCGTACCTGTGAGCGTTAGTTGTAAATCGCCTACATTGTATTGTAATTCAGATCCTAATTTATTTGCTGGTATGCGCGGCAAGTTACCTTCGTCGTCTTTTAGCTTAGCGCGTGTTGAATCACCAAATACTTTAACCATGGCATTAGGGTCAATTTGATAGTGTACATCAAATTCTACACCATAGAGTTCAGCATCTTTGCTGGCAAACTGATATACGGCAACTGCATCATCGTGAGCGCCAATTGCAGACTCTAAACCATCTTCTTCGTCGTAAACTAATCCAGTATTTTGTTGATAATAAAAGTTTTTAATATCGTTATAGAAAAAGTTAACTGTGTAACCAAAGTCACCGCTAAAACGTCTAAAGCTAAAATCTAAATTGGTCGATTTTTCTTGTTTAATGTCTTCTGGCTCAAAGTGAACCTCGTTATCTTCAATATGATAGCCAAGGCCTAGCTCGTAAGTACCTGTAGCAATGTGTAATCCGTTTGATAAAAGCTCAGCAGAAAGGGGCGCACGCTCAGAGTGAGATAAGCTAAGTGCTACGCTTTGCCCTGGTGTGTATTGCCAAATAGCACCGGCAGAGGCGCTTACATTAGTAAAGCTTTCGCTGTATGCAATGCTTTCTTCTTCGCCTTCGTCATGATCTTCTTCTTCATCGTGATCATGTGCGTGCTCGCTGTCGGTAATTGTGCTTGTTATTTCGTAATCTTCAATACGCGCACCAAGCTCGAGTGTAACATCACCAAATTCACGTTCTTCAAGTAGGTATAACGCATGTGTAGTGGTTACACTTGCAGGAGTAAATGCTTCTTCGCCAATTGCGTCGTAGTCCGATTCGCTATAATGATAGCCCATCATACCGTGCCACTGCGCTAACTTGTGCTCTACATTTAAGCGTGCTTCGGTTGTTTCGTTTTTAAAGGTGGTGCCAATTTCACCGTCTTCAATTTCACTGTGTTTGTAATCAGTGTAGCCAACACGAAGGTTAATATTTTCAATCCAGTTGTTATCGAGCGCATAGCTTATAAGACCTTGCCAACGATCTTGCTCTAGATGTGCATAAACAGACTCTTCTTCCTCTTCATCTGCGTGCTCATCGTGTTCTTCTTCGGTTTCACCTTCATGGTCATGGTCATGATGCTCATGCCCAGGAATACCGTAATCGGTTTCAATGCTACCGTAAGAAAAGCCAACCGTTAAATGATCGCCCACATAACTCGTACCCACATTAAATGTGTCGCTATCAATAAAAGTGTTTTCTACAGAGTTATGGGTTTCTACATCACCATCTTCATCTGTAATGTTAAATGTCGGCGTTTCATAGTCATCGCCGCTGCGTTTAGTCCCATCAAAATGAAAGTTAAATCCGTCATTTCCTGTTTCTAGTTTTGCAGCCACGGTATTTGAGTTAGAAACCGTGTCATGGCTGTATTCAGCAGCACCGGTTAAATCATCTAAATTGCTCGTTGGAATACGGTTATCAACCACATTTACCACACCACCTATTGCGCCTGAGCCATAAAGTAGGGTGCTTGGTCCGCGCAATACTTCAATTTGTTCCGCTGCTAAGCTGTCGCTTGAGGTTGCATGGTCAGGACCAATGCGCGATGCATCGCTGGCATCTAAACCGTTTTGGGTAATTTTAACGCGAGGGCCATCTAAACCACGGATAATAGGGCTTGATGACACTGGACCAAAATAACTGGCATTAACACCTGGTAAGCCCTTTAGTGTTTCGCCAAGGGTCGCTTTTGATTTGTTTTTAAGCTCATCACCTGATAAAACGCTCACCGGCGAAATCATTTCTAAGCTATTTTTATGCAGTGCAGAGGCATATACAACAACGGTTTCTACCGAGGTAGGGGTAAGCGACACCGTTACATTGCTTGAGTTTTCATTTACCGCAATACGCGAGTCTATAAAGTTGTCTTTACTTACATGCAATTGACTTTGAGAGTCTACATCAATAGAAAATTCGCCCTGTGTGTTGGTTTTTACACCTTGGTCTTTACCATGTACGTGTACAGCTGCGTTTTCAATAGGTTGGTTTTTATCGTCTGTTATTTTACCGGTAACGGTAGCAGCAAGTGCTGAATGAGAACATAAAACAGAAAAAACTGCAGAGGAAATTAATGTTAACTTTGTCATTATCTTAAAGGTTCGCGGTTACTATGTTGTGATATAATATAACACTGCGTTTTTGACTTATCAACAATGTTATACTATAGCTTAATGTTTTTCGATGAATAAACACGCAAATAAGATAAGCTGTTTAAGAGCGGCTATCAAGCATAATTATATTAAGCTTATGTTGTGCTCTAGTTTGGTTTTTTACATCGATAGGTTCTATCATTTCGCATTCATCACGTATCATTTCTGACACTAGGCTTGGATAATGGCGGCAATCTTCTGGCCTATCTAGGTAAATGCTACAGGTATACATTGTTTTATGAGAGGGCTCTTTTTTGGGCGCTATTTCTAAAAAGGGGCAAGTGGAGAGTCGCATTTGCGTTTTTGGATCAAACCAAATTTCATCATCTTTAACATATTGATAAATCTCTGGGTTAAACAGTGCCCACATTTCAATTTCTTGTAAGGTTGCACTTAAATCGCCCCCACCATATTTAATACAGCATTTACCGCATTGGTTGCACTCTTTCATTTTTAGCCAGTATATTAGGTGTCCATTAGTTTCTCAGTGTATCACTGTAACTAACGTGGATTACTTTTTTATATATAATTTTAAAACCACACTTTTAATTCCAACCCGCTATCTATTAATAATGTATTATTACACCTAAATAATTAGCCGTTCTAATAAGATTAGGGCGCCTCTAAATAGTTAGTTTAGTGACCAGTTAAGGATAGTTCCTGATGATGAACACCAAAGTATATAAAGCAGTACATGATTTAGCAGAGCAACTGATGGAAGCTGCAAATAGAAACGACCGTAAAAGATTTGAATTATTATTTTCTAGGCTCAAAGCTATTTGTGAAGAAAACGAGAATACTTCAAAAGATCACCCTGTACAGTGGGAAACCTTAGCTGACTTTACCGAAGAACTTGAAGAGGCAATTACCACATATGAAAAAGCGCTACAGAAGTCGGTTGCAATCAATAATAAAGATCATATGTCGTCGGTTGCTTATTCAATGGCCACTCTACAAATAGAGCTTGGACAAAAAAATGAAGCGATTAAAAGCCTAAAAAATGCCAAGGTAAGCGCTAATAAAATTGAAGATAAAGCGCTTAAAGCTGAAATTCATGATTTACTTGAGTCACTGACTGAAGAAGAAGGTTAATTAGGCCTAGTTAGTCGCGATTTTAATGAGGTTTGGAATATGGATATATTAACCGCAATCGAGCAATGGATTGATGAGGTAAATCATAAATATAAATACAAACGGGTGTGCTGTAATCAATTTGCAGCACAGTTTGCAGGTTTTTACCCAACTGAATTTTTGGAAAATGCCTTTTATGTTGTAATCGATGAAATACCCAAGCCCGATTTTGCTGCTTTACGTGCCATGGGGCTGGGTGATTTTATTGATATGAAAGTAAGTGGTATAACTTATAAAAATACTTACTACTTGTTGCCGACAAGTGTTGATAACTTGCGCGTACATTTTCATGAATTAGTGCATGTATTGCAGTGGCAAAATCTTGGTGCTTTAGCATTTATATCGCGCTATATGAATGAAGTTAAGCACTTTGGTTATCACAATGCACCGCTTGAAATTATGGCTTATTCGCTCGATACTCACTTTATAAATTCAGGCGAGGAAATAAATGTGCCTGAGTATGTACTGGATGCATTATAAATTTTTTTACAAGGAACAGAATATGGCTAATGTATGGTTATATTTTAGTGTATTAGCGCCTTTTAGTGCGTTAGCAAATTCATTTGAAGAAGACATAACTGCTGCATTAATACAGCGAACAACACACCAAGTTACGTATGATGGGAGTTATCGTTCAATAAGTTACCCAGGTGGTGACGTGCCAAGTAATATTGGGGTGTGTACCGATGTGATTATTCGTGCTTATCGCCAGTTAGGTATAGATTTACAACAGTTAGTACACGAAGACATGCGTGACAATTTTACTCTATACCCCTCAAAGCGTATATGGGGGCTGACCAAACCCGATAAAAATATAGACCACCGCAGAGTGCCTAACTTACAAACCTACTTTAAAAGACAGGGTCGTGCGTTAGTGTCATCTGATAGCCCTGAAGAATATAAAACAGGTGATATAGTGACTTGGATGTTACCGGGTAACCTGCCACATATAGGTATGGTAGTTAATGAGCGTTCAGTACAAACTGGCAATCCATTAATTGTACATAACATTGGCCGCGGGGCAGAAAAAACCGATATGCTTTTTGATTATAAAATCACAGGGCACTACCGGTTTGAACCACAGCAGTTGAATAAAACGCAGTAAATTTATTTTAAATTAATACTTATATTACCGTTTGGCTTACAGCAGCACAGCAGTATTTCCCCATCGCGTACAAACGCTAAAGGCTCTTCGTTATAGTGCACTTGGCCTGAGACTAACGTGGCTCTGCACGCGCCACAATAACCTTCGCGGCATTGATACGCTACGTCTATTTTTTGGTTTTCTAAGCAATGTAAAACAGAAGGGCAGCCAGTGCTAAATTCTATACACTGGCTGTTATCTGCAAGCGTTATACTTGCAGTGGGTTTGTCACTCATTATAAATCAAAGTCACCAAATTCTGAGGCATCTACTTGTGAGTCAATTTGACCTACAAGGTATGAGCTAATTTCAGCTTCTTGCGGTGCAACTTGCACGTTGTCAGACACAAGCCATGAGTTGATCCATGGAATTGGGTTACTGTTGTTTTCAAACTGCGCAGGCAGGCCAATGGCGGTCATACGTGCGTTGGTGATGTACTCAACATACTGACATAAAATGTGTTTGTTTAAACCAATCATAGAGCCATCTTTGAATAAGTACTCTGCCCATTCTTTTTCCTGCTCTGCGGCTTCAACAAACATTTTAATGGCTTCTTCACGGCACTGCGCGGCAACAATCGCCATTTCAGGGTCGTCTTTACCATCTTGCATAATGTTTAAAATATGCTGCGTACCCGACAGGTGAAGCGCTTCATCACGTGCGATTAGCTTGATGATTTTAGCGTTACCTTCCATTAATTCACGCTCAGCAAAGGCAAACGAACACGCAAAGCTGACATAAAAACGAATGGCTTCAAGAATATTTACCGACATCATGGCAAGGTAAAGTTTCTTTTTAAGATCAAATAAGCTAATCACAACGGTTTGACCGTTAATTTCGTGCTTGCCTTCGCCATAGAGGTTATAAAGCGACACGCCATTGATTAAATCATCGTAGTAGGTGGTTACCGCATCAGCACGTTCGCTAATTTTTTCGTTACTTACTATGTCGTCAAAAATAAGTTCTGGTGACTGTGTAACGTTACGAATAATGTGGGTGTAAGAGCGACTGTGAATAGTTTCACTAAATGCCCACGTTTCTATCCATGTTTCTAGCTCAGGAATAGACACAATAGGGAGTAGGGCAACGTTTGGCGAGCGGCCTTGTACACTATCAAGCAGCGTTTGATATTTTAAGTTACTTAAAAATATGTGCTTTTCGTGCTCTGGTAATGCTTGAAAGTCTAAACGGTCTTTACTTACGTCTACTTCTTCTGGACGCCAAAAAAACGAAAGTTGCTTTTCAATCAATTTTTCAAAAATAGGGTATTTTTGTTGATCGTAACGCGAAACGTTAACGGTTTGGCCAAAAAACATTGGCTCTTGCATTTGATCATTATGGTTACGACTAAAAGTAGTATAAGACATGTCTATCACTCAAAAAACTATCACTAAAACTATCAGGACAAAGCGGGCAAAGAGCCCGCTTTAAGTTTAACTATTAAATTTTACACGCGCCGCCTGCACAATCATCATCTTCCACTTCTGGAGTGTCGTCTTGTGCATCTGATGCGCCATCGCGGGTGTTATGGTAGTAAAGTGTTTTAACACCAAGCTTGTATGCACCTAGTAAGTCTTTTAATAAGACTTTCATAGGTACTTTACCGCCTTCGTATTTGTTTGGATCATAATTAGTATTGGCCGAAATAGTTTGGTCAATAAACTTTTGCATTATGCCCACTAACTGTAAGTAACCATCGTTTGATGGAATATCCCACAGTAGCTCGTAGTTATCTTTTAAGCGTTCGTACTCAGGAACTACTTGTTTTAAAATACCGTCTTTACTTGCTTTAACGCTAATGTGACCACGTGGTGGCTCAATACCGTTAGTTGCGTTAGAGATTTGCGACGATGTTTCTGAAGGCATTAATGCGCTAAGTGTTGAGTTACGCATGCCGTGCTCTTTAATGCTGGCACGTAACGAATCCCAATCTAAGTGCAGTGGCTCATCACAAATTTTATCTAAGTCACGTTTGTACGTATCAGTTGGCATAATACCTTGAGAGTACGTTGTTTCGTTAAACTTAGGACACGCGCCACGCTCTTTAGCCAGCTCGTTTGATGCCTTCATTAGGTAGTATTGAATTGCTTCAAACGTTTTGTGAGTCAGTGCATTAGCACTGCCATCTGAGTAACGCTTACCATTTTTAGCAAGGTAGTAAGCGTAGTTAATTACGCCTATTCCTAACGTACGACGGCCCATAGTGGCATTACGTGCAGCCGGTACTGGGTAGTCTTGGAAATCAAGTAGGTTATCAAGTGCACGTACTGCAAGCTCAGCAAGCTCTTCAAGTTCATCAAGTGACTCAATAGCGCCTAGGTTAAATGCAGATAGCGTACAAAGTGCAATTTCGCCTTCTTCATCGTTTACGTTATTTAACGGCTTAGTTGGCAATGCGATTTCTAAACATAAGTTAGATTGGCGAATTGGCGCCACTTTAGAAATAAACGGGCTGTGCGTATTACAGTGATCCACGTTTTGTAAATAAATACGACCTGTGCTGGCACGCTCTTGTGCGAACATTGAGAAAAGCTCAATCGCTTTAATGCGCTTTTTACGAATAGACTCGTCTTGCTCGTATTTTACGTATAACGCGTCAAACTCGTCTTGGTCTTCAAAGAATGCATCGTAAAGGCCAGGCACATCTGATGGGCTAAATAACGTAATGTAGTCGTCTTTAATTAAACGAGAATACATTAGTTTATTAAACTGTACGCCGTAATCTAAATGACGAACACGGTTATCATCAACACCACGGTTATTTTTAAGTACTAGTAGGTTTTCTACTTCTAAATGCCAAAGCGGGTAGAATAACGTTGCAGCGCCGCCACGTACGCCACCTTGCGAGCAGCTTTTAACCGCTGTTTGAAAGTGCTTATAAAAAGGAATACAACCTGTGTGGTACGCCTCGCCATTACGGATATGGCTACCTAATGCACGAATACGACCGGCGTTAATACCAATACCTGCACGTTGTGAAACGTACTTAACAATGGCAGATGATGTGGCGTTAATTGAATCAAGGCTGTCGCCACATTCAATAAGTACACACGAGCTAAACTGACGCGTAGGGGTACGCACACCCGACATAATTGGCGTAGGTAAAGAGATTTTAAACGTTGATACTGCATCGTAAAAACGTTTGATGTAGTCAATACGTGTTTCGCGCGGGTAGTCAGAGAATAAACTCGCAGCCACTAAGATATATAAAAACTGGGCGCTTTCGTAAATCTCACCCGTTACGCGATTTTGTACTAGGTATTTACCTTCAAGCTGCTTAACTGCTGCGTAGCTAAAGTTAAGATCGCGCGAATGATCAAGATAAGCATCTAGCTCGTCAAGCTCTTGTTCTGTGTAATCAACGAGTAAGTGAGCGTCGTAGCGTTTGTCTTCAACCATTTTTGTAACATGGTCAAATAAACGTGGAGGCTCAAACTGGCCATAAGCTTTTTTACGTAAGTGGAATACAGCTAAGCGGGCAGCTAAGTACTGGTAGTCAGGCGACTCTTTTGAAATTTGATCGGCTGCTGCTTTAATGATGGTTTCGTGAATGTCTTTTGTACGAATACCGTCGTAAAATTGAATGTGTGACTTTAATTCAACCTGTGAAACCGATACGTTGTTTAAACCTTCGGCGGCCCATTCAATAACGCGATGGATCTTATCAAGATCTAAAGGCTCTTTACGCCCGTCACGCTTGCTTACAGATAACTGTTGGTTCATAGCTTTGCCTGTATTCCTTGGGAATTGTGTATTTTGACCAATGCTTTATACCTCGCCAAAGCAAGGTACGTATTCATTTATTATAAGTTTCACCGTATTGGCGAATTTAATTGAATAACATTTGGCCACAATATCTGGTGTTGTTCAATTTAGAGATCACAAGATAGTGTGGTCTGAGCTGATTTGCAAGGGACATAATTGCCCCTATTTGTGGATAACTTTGGGATAACGTATTTGTGTTAGTAGTCACTCACCTTCGAACAATCATTTAAGTTGAAATAGCTAAAAATCAACTAATGATCTGCTAAATTTATGCATTTTGAAAATAAATTTCGACTGCTTTTTTTATCAACAAGCTTTGCATAAAAACTGATACAATCACAATATATAGTGTTTAAAAATTTACATGGCACTATATATGGTTAAAAGCATCAATGGGGCTGTGCCAGTTAAAATCGGCTTCCCAGCCCTTGGCCTCATCAATACTTGGTATATAGCCCCAAAGCGCTGTTGCTGTGTGCATACCTGCGGCTTTACCTGCTTCTATATCACGTTGAGCATCACCTATGTATAAACAACGCTTAGGATCTACGTTCATCAGTTTTGTACAGTGTAGTAAGGGTAAAGGTGATGGTTTAGCCTCGGTGAGGGTATCGCCACTGATCACAACGTGTGCATTTTTTAAAGCGGGTATAGCAGCCACTAATGGATCGGTTAAAAACCCTGGCTTATTAGTCATTATTCCCCATTTTATACCTTGGTTCTCAAGGGCTATGAGTAATGATTCTATGCCTTCAAAGCAGCGGGTGTGTGTCGCTAGGTTTTGGCTGTAGTGGCTGACTAACTGTTTTATACGTTCAGTTTGTGGTTGCGATGCCCATTGCGCTTTAAAGCCAAGTTGAAGTAGTGCGCCGGCGCCATTAGACGCTACTTTTCTATAAGCCTCAGGCGTAACTTGCGCAACACCTTCACTTTTAAGTACGGCATTTAAAGCAGCACCTAAATCGTCTGCTGTATCAAGCAAGGTGCCATCTAAATCAAATAAGAAAGCGTCATACTCAAAAGGAGTTAAGGGGGTATGAGAGCTAGCCATTATGCTAACTTCTCAAAGTGAAGAATGTAATTAACACTCACATCTGTATTTAATAAATACTGCTTAGAAAGCGGGTTGTAGCCCAGGCCAGCACTGGCACGTACTTTTAAACCGGCTTGTTCAGCCCATGCAATAAGTTGTGCAGGTTTGATAAATTTGTTGTGATCGTGTGTGCCCTCAGGCACCATTTTTAACAGCTTTTCAGCACCTACAATAGCAAACAAATAAGCTTTAGGTGTTTTATTTAGGGTTGAGAAAAACACATCAGCCCCTGGCTTGGCAAGCTCTGCGACTGCATGAATAATAGAAGCAGGATCAGGTACGTGCTCTAGCATTTCCATACAGGTTATTACATCAAAGCGAGCAGGGTGCTGGGTTGCAAATTCTTCCGCTGGTACTTTTATATAGTCAACATTTACACCGGTTTCTAGACTATGAAGCTTTGCTACGGTGAGTGGCTCTTGCCCCATGTCTATACCGGTTACGTGTGCGCCCATGCGTGCCATGCTTTCGCTAAGAATGCCGCCACCACAGCCTACATCGAGTGTTTCTTTATCAAATAAACCTTGGGTTTTGTTAGCCACAAAGTCTAATCGTAATGGGTTAATTTCGTGAAGAGGTTTAAACTCTCCGTCTTGGTCCCACCATCGCTCTGCAATGGCTTCAAATTTTGCTATTTCTGCGTTATCTACATTTTGATGTTCGGTCATAAAATACTTCCTCGTCAATCTGAGGCCATTATATAGGGCTAAATTGATAAATCGCAAAGTTTTGCGCCTGTAAATTTAAATTAATTGTGATAGCATGGTCGCTTAGAAATAATAACAAATACTCTTGGCGCCTAATACCGGGTTGCTAAGAGCTGATACTGAAGGAATGTGATATCAAATGACTGATCTCGCCAATGAAATTCTGCCAGTCAATATTGAAGACGAGTTAAAAAACTCCTACCTTGATTACGCAATGAGCGTAATTGTAGGACGTGCATTACCAGACGTACGTGATGGTTTAAAACCTGTTCACCGCCGCGTTTTGTTTGCAATGAACGAGCTTAGTAATGACTGGAATAAGCCTTACAAAAAATCGGCCCGTGTGGTCGGTGACGTAATCGGTAAATACCACCCACACGGCGACAGTGCAGTTTATGACACCATCGTGCGTATGGCACAGCCATTCTCACTACGTTATATGCTTGTAGATGGCCAAGGTAACTTCGGTTCGGTTGATGGTGATTCAGCAGCGGCAATGCGTTATACAGAAGTACGTATGGCAAAAATGTCGCATGAGTTATTAGCCGATCTTGAAAAAGAAACGGTTGATTTCGTTCCTAACTACGACGGTACCGAACAAATTCCTGACGTTTTACCAACCAAAGTGCCTAACTTACTTGTTAACGGTTCATCGGGTATTGCGGTAGGTATGGCAACAAACATTCCACCACATAACTTAACTGAAGTGGTTAATGGTTGTTTAGCGCTTATTCAAAACCCTGATTTAACGATTCATGAATTAATGGATTACATTCCGGGTCCTGATTTCCCAACGGCTGCCATTATTAATGGTAAAAAAGGCATTGAAGATGCTTATTTAACCGGCCGTGGTAAAGTGTACATGCGTGCACGTGCCGACATCGAAACCGATGAAAAAACAGGCCGCGAAACCATTATCGTGCACGAAATTCCTTATCAGGTTAACAAAGCACGCTTAATTGAAAAAATTGCTGAGCTTGTTAAAGATAAAAAAATTGAAGGCATCAGCGCACTACGTGATGAATCAGATAAAGACGGTATGCGTATCGTTATTGAGATCAAACGTGGTGATGTAGGTGAAGTTATCCTCAACAACTTATATTCACAAACTCAGTTACAAACTGTGTTTGGTATGAATATGGTTGCATTAATTAACAACCAACCTAAGTGTTTCAACTTAAAAGAAATGCTTGAAGAGTTTGTTATTCACCGCCGTGAAGTGGTTACACGCCGTACCGTATTTGATTTACGTAAAGCGCGCGACCGTGCTCATACCCTTGAAGGTTTAGCAATTGCGCTTGCCAACATCGACCCAATTATTGAGCTTATTCGTAAATCGCCAACCCCAGCTGAGGCTAAAGTAGCCTTAACAGCTCGCCCATGGGATTTAGGTAACGTACAAGCTATGCTCGAAAAAGCAGGCGAAGACAACGTAGCACGCCCAGATTGGCTGGCAAGTGAGCTGGGTATTCGCGATGGTCAGTACTATATTTCTGAGCAGCAAGCACAAGCAATTCTTGATTTACGTTTACACAAACTAACCGGTCTTGAGCATGAAAAAATCTTAGCAGAGTACCAATCGCTGTTAGATTTAATTGCTGAGCTACTACACATTTTAGGTAGCCCTGAGCGTTTAATGGAAGTTATTCGTGATGAGTTAGTTGAAATTAAAGAGCAATATGGTGATGAGCGTCGTACAGAAATTAACGCTGCAGCGCACGATATCAGCCTTGAAGATTTAATTAACGAAGAAGATGTTGTTGTGACCCTGTCGCACGAAGGTTACGTTAAGTATCAGGCATTGTCTGATTACGAAGCACAGCGCCGTGGTGGTAAAGGTAAGTCAGCAACGAAGATGAAAGATGAAGATTTCATTGAGCGTCTTTTAGTGGCTAATACCCACGATACCATTTTATGTTTCTCTACTGCGGGTCGTTTGTACTGGCTTAAAGTATACCAGTTACCACTGGCTAGTCGCGCCGCTCGCGGTAAGCCAATTGTTAACTTACTGCCACTTGAAGATGATGAGCGCATTACTGCTATCTTACCTGTACGCGAGTACGAAGAAGATAAATACATTTTCATGGCAACTGCATTTGGTACTGTGAAGAAAACACCACTAACGGCATACAGCCGTCAACGTGCAAGCGGTATTATTGCGGTAAACCTTAACGAAGGCGATAGCCTAATTGGGGTTGATATTACCGACGGTAGCAACGAAATTATGTTGTTTACTGATGCAGGTAAAGTGGTACGCTTTAAAGAAGCGGAAGAGTCTGCTGTTGTTGATGAAAACGGCAACCCGGTACTTGACGAAGAAGGCAACCCTGAAATTCGTTTCAAAGGTGTTCGCCCAATGGGTCGAACAGCTACCGGTGTTCGTGGTATTAAGATGGCCGACGACCAACGCGTAGTGTCGTTAATTGTGCCTAAGTCTGACGGTGCTATTTTAACTGTGACTGAAAACGGTTACGGTAAACGTACTCAACTTGAAGATTACCCATCTAAGAGCCGTGCAACACAAGGTGTTGTATCTATTAAGGTGAGTGAGCGTAATGGCGCAGTAGTTGGCGCTGTACAAGTTGACGACAACGACGAAATAATGATTATTTCAAACCGTGGTACGCTAGTACGTACCCGCGTTAATGAAGTATCGACGGTTGGACGTAACACCCAAGGTGTTATTTTGATCAGAACTATTGACGAAGAGCAAGTAGTTGGTTTACAACGTATCGAAGAGATTGAAGTTACAGACAGTGACTTAGTTGATATTGAAGACGTTGAAACGGTTGATACAGTAAATGAAGAAGCAACGGATGATAATCCACCTTCTGAATAACTGAAATTGAAAAAGCGGCTAAGGCCGCTTTTTTTAATCATGTTGAAAAAAATTAATAATCCTTTTTTGTTTATCAAAAGAGTTTAAATTACTGGAATGAGGCAAAGGTAATGAGTAAATATAATTTTTGTGCGGGGCCAGCTATGCTTCCACAAGCTGTTATGCAAAAAGCACAAAAAGAATTTTTAGACTGGCAAGACTTAGGCGTATCTGTGATGGAAATAAGCCATCGTAGTAAAGATTTTTTAGCGCTTACAGAAAAATGCGAAGCCAGCCTTCGTCGTTTAATGAACATTAGCGATGAATTTGAAGTGTTATTTATGCACGGTGGTGGCCGCGGTCAATTTAGTGCTGTGCCTTTAAATTTACATCAAAATGGTAAAACAGCGGTTTACTGCGAGAACGGCGTTTGGTCTAAAAGTGCCACTGACGAAGCTAATAAATTTACTCAAACTCACTCAATCAACGTTAGAAATGACGCTAATGGGCTGTTTTCTATAAAAGAAGTGGCGCAGTGGGACTTACCTGCAGATGCATCTTACATTCACTACTGCCCAAATGAAACGGTAGACGGCTTAGAGATTTTTGATGTGCCGAGCCACCCAACGGCACCTATTATTGCTGATATGTCGTCGACTATTTTGTCGCGTGAAATTGACGTAAATAAATTTGATTTAATTTATGCCGGTGCACAAAAAAATATAGGTCCATCAGGTATAGCTATTGTTATTGTGCGCAAAACATTACTTGAGCGTGAAGGTTTAGCTAAACCTGGCATTTTAGATTACGCACTTGAAGCAAAACAAGGCAGCATGTTTAATACACCGCCTACTTTTGCATGGTATTTAGCGGCCGAAGTATTTGAATGGCTAGAGCAAAACGGTGGCGTTAAGGCAATGGAAGCACAAAATATTGCTAAAGCTAAGCTGCTTTATGACTTTATTGATGAATCGCCTTTTTATACTAATAAAGTAGCGACGCATTGTCGTTCGCGTATGAATGTACCGTTTTGGCTAAACGATGAAAGCTTAAACGAAAAGTTTGTAACGCAATCTAAAGAAGCCGGCTTACTTGCCCTAGAAGGGCACCGAATTGTAGGCGGTATGCGCGCAAGTATCTATAACGCAATGCCACTTGCAGGTGTGCAAGCCTTGGTTGACTTTATGGCGGCATTTGCAAAGGAGCACAGCTAATGGAACAACTTCGTTTAGAGCCTATTTCTCGTGTAAATGGCAGTGTTACCTTACCTGGGTCTAAAAGCCTATCAAACCGTATTTTATTATTAGCAGCGCTGGCTCAAGGGACTACCGTTGTTGAAAACCTGCTAGATAGCGATGATATTCGCCATATGTTGGGTGCATTAAAACTACTAGGTGTTAACGTAACGCTTAATGATGATCGCACTGTAGCAACCGTAGAAGGGGTTGGCGGTGTATTTAAAACCCCAAGTGAACCTTTATTTTTAGGCAATGCAGGTACTGCTTATCGTCCTTTAACCGCGGTACTCGCAGCTGTAGCTGGGGAGTATGAGCTTATAGGTGATCCGCGCATGGAAGAGCGCCCAATAGGGCACTTAGTCGATGCGCTACAAGCACTTGGCGGCGATATTACCTACACAAAACATAAAGACTACCCACCACTAAAAATAATTGGTGGGCAAATTAAAGGCGGTACTGTTGAAATTGATGGCAGTATTTCTAGCCAATTTTTAACAGCATTGCTAATGGCTGCCCCTTTATTTAGTGGTGATACGCAAATTACCATTAAGGGTACTTTGGTATCTAAGCCTTACATTGATATAACGTTAGATGTAATGGCGCGTTTTGGGGTGACTGTTGAGCACAGCGACTATACAACATTTAAAGTTAAAGGCGGCCAACAATACCAATCACTAGAGCGTATTATGGTGGAGGGGGATGCATCATCAGCGTCTTATTTTGTTGCGGCAGCGGCCATTGCCGGTGGCGAAATTGAAATTAAAGGCGTGGGCGCTAAATCAGTTCAAGGTGATATTGGTTTTGCTAAAGTGATGGAACAAGTTGGCGCTGAAATAAAATGGTATGACGAGCGTTTAGTTGTTCGCAAAGGTGAATTAAAAGGTGTAGATATTGACGCTAACGCTATCCCTGATGCGGCAATGACACTTGCTACGGTTGCTTTATTTGCTAAAGGGCCTACGGCTATTCGCAATATTTATAACTGGCGTGTAAAAGAAACCGACCGTTTATATGCTATGGCAACTGAACTTCGTAAAGTGGGTGCCGAGGTTGTAGAGGGTGAAGATTTTATCGAAATTACACCACCGAGTGCATTCAATGATGTGGCTATAGATACGTATGACGATCACCGTATAGCGATGTGTTTTGCTATGGTTGCCGTAGGCGGAAAGCCTATTACAATCAACGATCCTAAGTGTACATATAAAACTTTTCCAACCTTTTTCAAGGTTTTAGCATCAGTGAGTGAGTAGGCTTTTTATAAATAATTATAAAAAGTTACACACTAAAGCGGATCTATTTGCAGAAGTGACGTATAATATCGCGGTTTTATTTAGGTGTGCATTGCAGGAGGTTTTAAATGCAGGCGTTATTAATGCCCGTAATCACCGTTGATGGCCCAAGTGGTTCAGGTAAAGGAACTGTTTGTCGCTTGTTAGCCGACAAATTGGGGTGGGATGTATTGGATAGCGGCGCAATTTACCGTGTATTATCCCTTGCCGCACTTCATCACCAAATAGCATTAGACAACGAAGAAGCGCTTGTCCCGCTTGCTGCAAACTTAGATGTGCAGTTTTTGGTTGATAGCCAAACTAATGCTGGAAAAGTTATTTTAGAAGGCGAAGATGTAACCTCGACAATTCGTAATGAAGAGGTTGGGGCAGCTGCTTCAAAAGTGGCTGCATTACCGCGTGTACGTGAAGCGTTACTTCGACGCCAGCGTGCGTTTAAAACCGAACGGGGCTTAATTGCTGATGGCCGAGATATGGGCACCGTGGTTTTTCAAGACGCACCATTGAAAATATATTTAACCGCTAGTGCACAAGAACGCGCGCGCAGACGTTATGTTGAGTTGAATGAGCGCGGCCTTGATGTTACACTAAGTGGTCTATTACAGGACATTCAAGCTCGTGATGAGCGCGATATGAATCGCACCGTTGCACCGCTTGTTCCTGCTGATGATGCAATTGAAATAGACACAAGCGAGCTTAATGCTCAGCAAGTGTTTGATAAAGTTATAACTTTAGTCGATATTGCTATCTCACAAGGCAAGCTTCCTAAACGAAGCTAAACACATTTTATGCACCAGCAGGACGCCAGTGCTATTTTAACAACCCCATGCAGCATGGTTGCTTATTGGTATTAATATATGAGACGTATATTCGTATGTCAGAAAATTTTGCGCAGTTATTTGAAGAAAGCTTAAAGGGTTTTGAAGCAGAGCAAGGCTCTATAGTTAAAGGTACAGTAATCTCAATCGAGAATAACATTGTACTTGTAGATGCTGGTCTTAAATCAGAAAGTGCTATCCCTGCAGAGCAGTTCAAAAATGCTGCTGGTGAACTAGAAGTTGCTGTAGGCGACGAAGTAGATGTTGCACTAGATGCAATCGAAGACGGTTTCGGTGAAACTATCCTTTCTCGTGAGAAAGCGAAGCGTCACGAAGCGTGGATCCGTCTTGAGAAAGCATGTGAAGAGCAAGAGACTGTTACTGGTGTTATCAACGGTAAAGTTAAAGGCGGTTTCACAGTTGAAGTTGATTCAATCCGTGCTTTCCTACCTGGTTCACTTGTTGATGTTCGTCCAGTACGTGACACAACTCACCTTGAAGGCAAAGAGCTTGAATTTAAAGTAATCAAGCTTGACCAAAAACGTAACAACGTTGTTGTTTCACGTCGTGCAGTTATCGAATCTGAAAACTCACAAGAACGTGAAGAGCTTCTTGCTAACCTTGTTGAAGGCCAAGAAGTTAAAGGTATCGTTAAGAACCTTACTGACTACGGTGCATTCGTTGACCTTGGTGGTGTTGATGGTCTACTACACATCACTGATATGGCGTGGAAGCGTGTTAAGCACCCTTCAGAAATCGTTAATGTTGGCGACGAAATCGCAGTTAAAGTTCTTAAATTCGACAAAGATAAAACTCGTGTATCTCTAGGCCTTAAACAGCTTGGCGAAGATCCATGGGCTGCTATCGCTGGTCGTTACCCAGAAGGTTCTAAGCTTTCTGGTCGTGTAACTAACCTTACTGATTACGGTTGCTTCGTAGAAATCGAAGAAGGCGTTGAAGGTCTAGTTCACGTTTCTGAAATGGATTGGACTAACAAGAACATCCACCCTTCAAAAGTTGTTTCACTAGGTGACACTGTTGAAGTTATGGTTCTTGAAATCGACGAAGAACGTCGTCGTATTTCTCTTGGTCTTAAGCAATGTATTGCTAATCCTTGGCAGGAATTTGCTCGTCTACAAAACAAAGGCGACCAAGTTACTGGTAAGATCAAATCAATCACTGACTTCGGTATCTTTATCGGTCTTGACGGTGGTATTGATGGTCTTGTACACCTTTCAGACATTTCTTGGAACACGCCTGGCGAAGAAGCTGTACGTGAATTCAAGAAAGGCGACGAAATCACTGCTATCGTATTGCAAGTTGACCCAGAGCGTGAACGTATCTCTCTAGGTGTTAAGCAAATCGAAGCTGACCCGTTCAATAACTACCTTGATGCAAACAAAAAAGGTGCTATTGTTAAAGGTAAAGTGACTGAAGTTGATGCGAAAGGCGCAACTGTAGAGCTTATCGAAGGCGTTGAAGGTTACATCCGTGTAGCTGATATCGCTCAAGAGCGCGTTGAAGATGCAACGACTGTTGCTTCTGTAGGCGACGAAATCGAAGCTAAATACGTTGGCGTTGATCGTAAGAACCGCACTTTAAGCTTATCTGTTAAAGCTCTTTTCGAAGCAGAAGAGAAAGAAGTACTAGAGAAGCTTAAGAAAGAAGAGCCAGTGTTTGAAAACGCAATGGCAGCTGCTTTCGCAAATGCACAAAAAGACTAATTTCTAATTAGTTTTTAATTGGAAGGGCAGTTTTGCCCTTCCACTATTCTCTTTAAGGAAACGCTATGACTAAGTCAGAACTGATAGAAACACTTGCCGAACAGCACGCACACGTTCCAGTGAAAGATGTTGAAAATGCAGTAAAAGAAATTCTTGAACAAATGGCCGGCTCATTATCTACTTCCGATCGTATTGAGATCAGAGGTTTTGGTAGTTTCTCTTTGCATTACCGCGCTCCTCGCACAGGTCGTAATCCTAAGACTGGCGATACAGTAGAGCTTGATGGTAAGCATGTACCTCATTTTAAACCAGGCAAAGAATTACGCGACCGCGTAAACGAGAGTATTGCCTAGTTAACCAGTTGGAGTAGTTACTTGTTTAAGGTATTAAAAATTATTCTGGTTGTACTATGCCTATTTTGCGCATTTTTATTGGGTTCTCAAAATCCACAATTAGTACAAATCAATTATATTATTGCCAGTAATACCTTGCCACTCGCTGTAATAATAAGTATCTGCTTTATACTGGGTGTGATAATAGGGTGTTTTATTAGCTTTAAATTGTTTTCTAAATTAAAGTGGCAAAATTACCGCTTAAAAAAACAATTAGCGCCAGAAAAAAATAATAGTAAGCTTATTGCTAATAAAGACACCTAATCATGATTGAGCTTTTGTTTTTACTACTGCCTGTTGCTGCCGGTTATGGCTGGATTATGGGCAAAAATAGTGCAAAAAACCAAGCTCATCAACTCAATCGCCAAATCACTTCAGAATACAGTAAAGGCTTAAAGTTTTTACTAGACAGAGAAGAAGATCAGGGCTTAGAGCATCTAATAAACCTATTAGAAGTGGCTGCTGACTCTGTTGACCATTATTCAACCCTTGCTACCATGTTTCGCCGAAGAGGCGAGCTTGACCGCGCAATAAAAATTCATGAACTCCTTTTAAAACACCCAAGCTTAAATGAACAACAAGCTGCCGCTAGCCGTTTAGAATTAGCTGAAGATTATATTATGGCCGGCTTATTAGACGGTGCAGAAGAGCATTTAGTGTGGCTTGTTAAAGCTGGGCATGAACAAGCACTTGACCCAATTATTACTTTATACTCGCAAACCCGAGAGTGGGAAAAGGGCATTAATATGTTCGAAGCCCATAGTGAGTTATTCGTTAAAGAGCAGCATTTTAAAGCAATTGCTAATTTTTACAGCGAAGCTGCCTTAAGCGAAAATAAACCGCAATTAATGAACAAAGCCATTAGCTTAAATTACAAAGCGGTTCGCCCTTTATACGAATTAGGGTTATCGGCTTACACAAGTGAAGACTACGTAAAAGCAATTTACTATTGGCGTGAACTCGTTTGCCAATTTACGTTATTTGCACCTTTGTTTATTGACCAGCTTGCACATAGTTATAAGCAGTTAAATTTAACACATCAGTTTCATGATTTATTATGTGACTTGCTCGATAAAGGTGGGGTGCTAATAAAAATAAAACATTGCCAAGCACTGTTAGAGCAGGGAAATACTAAACAGGCATTTGAGTTTTTAACCGACAGCTTAAAGCGTCAGCCTACAATTCGAGGTTTTAGCTTTTTACTACAGCTAATGGGTGATAAAAATCCAGATACCAAAGAAGTACTTGATGAAATTGATAAGCTAGTTACGTCGTATATAGCTACAAAACCAGACTTTCAATGCCAACATTGTGGTTTTACAAGCCACACTATTTATTGGAACTGCCCATCTTGTAAACATTGGGAAACCATTGTGCCAAGTAGAGGCCTAGACGGATTTTAATAACCCCCAACTATTTATAACTTTACTGCCATTCATTAGGATAGTTATGTCTTTAGAAGATACAAAAAAAGTTCTTATTGCCCTAGATTACGATTCACAAGACGCGGCTCTTAATTTTGTAAAAAAACTCTCACCAGATACGTGTCGTTTAAAAGTAGGTAAAGAAATGTTTACTTATTTTGGCCCTGCATTCGTTAAACAGTTAATCGATTTAGGCTTTGACGTATTTTTAGATTTAAAATTTCATGATATCCCTAATACAGTGGCAAAAGCGGTCACCGCAGCGGCTAATATGGGCGTTTGGATGGTAAACGTTCATGCATCAGGTGGTTTTGAAATGATGAATAAGGCAAAGCAGGCACTTGAAAAGTTTGGTGATAAAGCACCTTTATTAATAGCAGTGACAGTGCTAACCAGCATGGACGAAGCTGAACTAAAGCGTTTGGGTGTTGAAAAATCAGCGCAAGAACAAGTTATTCATTTAGCTAAATTAACAAAAGAAGCAGGGCTTGATGGCGTAGTATGTTCTGCCCAAGAAGCGAAAGCGCTAAAAGCACAATTAGGTAGCGAGTTTAAGCTAGTTACTCCAGGCATTCGCCCTGCTGGTAGTGATGTGGGTGACCAAAAACGCATTATGACACCTAAGCAAGCTATTGAAGCGGGTAGCGATTACTTAGTGATTGGTAGACCGATCACACAATCGTCAGATCCGGTACAAACTTTAACTGATGTTAATAAATCACTAGTTTAAGTTAACAAAAAGCAATTATTTAGTGCTAAACCCCTTTTATGAATACATTTTTATGCTACATTAGTACTAAGAATGCAGTAAGGGGTTTATTTTGAAGTTAATTTTTGGATCTATTTTAATTGTTGTTGCAGGTTTTTCAGTAAATAAATATGTTTTTTCTAGTAAAGCTTATGATGGAGTAGCGACGATTACTGACTTAGTCGCAAATTACCCTGTCGATTTATTTGAATTTAAGCAAACCATGCATGGCTACGCACACCACTTATGCTATAAAAATGAAGAGCGCTTAACGCGCCAAAACGTAACTACGTCAGATTGCATTTCAAATCACGACGACAAACAAAGTGAATGTGAAAATAAAGTATTTAGGTTGGCGCCACTAAGCTTAGAAACCAAAGCTGAGATACTTGATTATTCAAAGCAATATACAGAATGTACGTTGCCGTATAAGCGTATTATGGGCTAATGCCTGTTAGTAATTCCCTAATTATTTTTCAGGGGTAAACCTAGTGTTAGCTTTGTTTAAAAAATTTTATTTACGCGAAGGTGAGGGCAGAGAATAGGGCAATATAAGTGCCGTTAGTGATAATAGCTAAATAACGTTTTTAATTCATCAAAACGTTTTATCATCTTTGAATAATCATTTAATTAAACTATTTAGAAAAAATTTAACTATAAGCGCCAACATAATGTTAGCGCTTATAAAAAGTGTACGACTATTTTAAGCGGATAGATTTGGCTTCTATGTCTATCAAGCCTTGCTTAAATAAACCACCAATAGCTTTTTTGTAGTTAGCTTTACTGGTTGAAAATACTTTTTTGATAAGCTCAGGCTCAGATTTATCACCAATGGCTAGTATGCCGCCTTCGTTTTTAAGCTTTTCCATTATTTTATCGCCAAGTTCACTTACTTTACCCATGCCTGGCTTTTCAAGTATAACGTCGATTTTTCCGTCTTCTCGTACTTTTTGAACAAACCCTTTAAGCTTTTGCCCTACAAATAAGTTTTTAAATACCATGTTGTAAAACACAACCCCAAAGTGAGACTCTTCAATAAGCACTTTGTAGCCAATATCTGTTTTACCAGCAACAATTAAATCAACTTCTTGAAGATAAGTGTACTCAGGCTCATCTTTTGATAAAAAGCGATTAAAGTTGCTTGATGCACAAATACGTTGGCTCGCATTATCTAAATATAAGCGAACTAAGTAAGAATGACCTTCTTGCATACGTGGTTTTTGCTCGTTAAATGGAGCTAAAACATCTTTCTCAAGACCCCAATCTAAAAAAGCGCCAATGCTATTTATTTCTTTAACACGAAGCAGCGCGTATTCGCCTACTTGGGCATGAGGTTTTTTTACTGTTGCTGTAGGTAAATTGGCGTTATCTAAAAAGATAAAAACGCTTATGCTATCGCCAGCTTCAAGTTCATCTTTAATTTCGTGTTTTGGTAAAAACACTTCCCCTAAATCGTGGCCATCAAGGTAAGCACCTTCATTGCTCACTTCTTTTACAAATAAGGTTTGTGTTGTTCCTAGGTAACTCATAATTATTCCTGCTCAGGCTTTTTTTTACGGCGCATTGGTGAATTGCCATCAATGTTCATCGGGGCTTTTATAGGTGCAGCTGGTTTTTTAGGTTTTGCTTTGCGTTTAACTTGCGGCTTTTTCACCTGTGCAACTTTTTTAGTTTTTACAGCGGCTGTTGCAGGCTTTTTCTCTTTTATACCTTTAAATTTAGCTTTAAGGCCATCAACGCTTGCAAAAACCAACTCGTCGTTCAAAAACGACTTAATTGCTAAGTAGCTTGCCCAGTCTTTAGGGCCTACTAGCGATAATGCATTACCTTTAAATCCGGCGCGGCCTGTACGACCTATACGGTGTACATACTCTTCAGCGTGTTTTGGTAAGTCAAAATTGATTACGTGCGTTACACTTAATAAGTCCAATCCTCGCGAAGCAACATCAGTGGTGATCAAAATTTTAAAGTTTTCGCGGCTAAACGAGTCCATGATCTCTAGGCGTTTGCTCTGTGTTAAATCGCCAGCTAAAGCCACCGATTTAAAACCTTTTGCATTTAATGCTTCACTTAAACGGCTGGTATCGGCACGGGTTGCTGTAAATATAATACATTGGCCAACATCATCTTGTTTTAAGAAATGCTCAAGTAACGCTTCTTTATGATCAAGGTGATCGGCTAAATAGAGTGTTTGTTTAATATCACTGTGTTGCTCGTTAGCGGCGCTCAGTGTAATTTGTTTTGGCTTTTTTAATAAATTACGCGATAGGGCATCTACTTGAGCGTGATCTAGTGTCGCTGAAAACAACAATGTTTGGCGTAAGCGGTGATTAGCTTGCTCGTTAATCATTTTCAGCTGTTCAGTAAAACCTAAGTCTAAAATACGGTCGGCTTCATCAAAAATTAATAGCTCTAACCCGCTTAATTGTAATGAGCGTTTTGTGATGTGATCGGCCAAACGCCCTGGGGTTGCCACAACAAAGTGCGGGTCGTTACGAAGGGCTTTAATTTGATCGTTAAAGTTCTCGCCACCGAGTATTTTTACAGCTTTAATGTTTGTGCCCGCAATTAATAAACGCAATTGCGTAAATACTTGCGTTGCAAGCTCACGGGTTGGTGCAACGATGAGGACACGTGGATCGCGTTTACTGAGCGCTTTTTGTTTCATAACTCGCTGAACAGCAGGTAATAAAAACGCTAATGTTTTGCCCGACCCAGTTTTAGACTGAGCAAAAATGTCATGCCCTGCAAGTGCGGTAGGCACTGCATGTGCTTGAATATCTGTGGGCTGGGTGATCCCTTGATGTGCTAATTGTGTTTCAAGGCGAGTATCAATCCCAAGATCAGTAAAGTGCAAAGTCGTGTTCTCCAATGTGCAACTTAAATTAATGGCCGCATTATAGCTTACACAAGGGTTATGCCGACAGTAAAAACCATTCTAACGCGCTATTTTTTGCAATTAATTATAAAAAGCGTAAAATACGCGCCCCATATGCGCCGGATTTACGATTCGGTAAACGCCACTTAAGGCTATCAAAGCAAAATAGGAAGTAAAATGACTGCTGTTCATAAAGATGATGTTACAAACGAGCACTTCGTAGTGTGTGCAATGTACAAATTTGTAGGTTTGCCAAATTTTGAAGCGCTACGTAAACCCCTTTTAGAAGTGATGGAAGCAAACGAAGTACGCGGTACTTTATTGCTTGCTGCTGAAGGTATTAACGGTACTGTATCGGCTAAGCGCGAAGGAATAGATAACTTACTTGCGTGGTTAGACACACAAGAAAACCTAAAAGACATAGTGACTAAAGAATCATACGATGATGAATGCCCGTTTTACCGCACTAAAGTAAAGCTAAAAAACGAAATTGTTACTATGGGCGTTGAAGGGGTTGACCCACTAAAAGTAGTGGGAAGCTATGTTAAGCCTAAAGAGTGGAATGCATTAATATCAGACCCTGAAGTGATTTTGATTGATACACGTAACGATTACGAAATTGAAATTGGCACTTTTCAAAATGCAGTCGATCCTAATACCAAAACTTTCCGAGAGTTCCCTCAGTGGGCTAAAGAGAATTTAGACCCAGAAAAACACAAAAAAGTAGCCATGTTTTGTACCGGTGGTATTCGCTGCGAAAAATCAACGGCTTACATGAAAGAGCAAGGGTTTGATGAGGTTTACCACCTTGAAGGCGGTATTTTAAAATACCTAGAAGAAGTGCCAAAAGAAGAAACAATGTGGGAAGGCGAGTGTTTTGTTTTTGATAATCGTGTAGCAGTAAATCATGATTTACAAAAAGGCTCTTACGATCAATGTCATGCGTGTCGTATGCCGATTACAGAAGAAGAAAAGCAAAAGCCAGAATACATGGAAGGTGTTTCGTGTCATCACTGTATCGACAATGTAACCGACGAGCAACGTGCTCGTTTTGCTGAGCGTCAAAAGCAAATAGAATTAGCACAAGCACGTGGTGAAGGGCACATTGGTAATGAAGCGCAAGCGGTTTTACAACAACGTAAAGAAGCTAAAAAAGCACAAAAAGAAGCCCAGCGCGGTAAATAATCTTTAACTATCTATTATCTACATAGCCCAGTTTATACTGGGCTTTTTTATTTATATAGCCACTTTTTAGTTTAATCCTGCCTGTATTTGTATAAATGCTTAGTCTTTAAGCGCCTTTTTCAAAAATTAATTGGTATTACCAATTTAATTTCATCTTATAGTTTTGCTAATTTATCGTTCTATCCTACCTATTGATCAATCAGCTGTTAGACTTCGTAAGGTAATGGAAATAATAATTAATTAAGGTGTTACTTTGAAATCGCAAAACTTTTTAATCGGTGTGCTTAGTTCTCTGTTGTTTTTCAGCCTACCGGCAATGAGCGCGAACGTTGTTGTACAAAAAATTGCCCTCGAAAGTGCTAAACAACAAGTGCAAGCGGTAGGAAATACAGAGGCAATACATTCGGTTGTAATGTACCCCGCAGTAGGCGATAGAGTAACAGGCGTTTTTTTTAAGCCAGGTGATAAAGTAAAAAAAGGCGATACTTTACTCGAACTTGATTCTCGTAGGCAAAAAGCAGCGCTTGATGAGGCTAAAATTAAACTTGCCGACACCCAGCGAATACTAAAACGATTAGAACAAAGTCAGGCCAAAGGCGCAGTGCCTAAAAGCGATGTTGATGATGCTAAAACCGTTGTAGAGCTTGCCAAAGTCACCCTCATACAGGCTCAAACTGAGCTTGAAGACAGAAAAGTAATTGCGCCGATAAATGGCATTATGGGTTTAACAGATGTTGAGGTAGGCGATAGAATAACCGAGCAAACCCCCATTGCCACAATAGATGACACAACAAGCCTGTACATAAATTTTAACGCACCGGAGTCGGCTATCAGTATGCTGCGTAATAAAAGCAGCTTAACGGTGTTTCCTTGGCAATCAGACACTGCCATTAACGCTGATATTGCCTATTTAGACTCACGCGTAGACCCACAAACTCGTACTTTACGTGTTAAAGCCAAGCTAAATAATGAAAAACAACAATTTTTACCTGGTATGAGCTTTAGAGTACATATTGAAGTGTTAGGCGAGCGTTTTGCTGCAGTTCCTGAGGCTGCATTACTGTGGGGGGCAACAGGTCCGTATGTATGGACCAGCGTTGATAAAAAAGCCACACGTGTTGATGTAAAAATAGAGCAGCGCTTGGCGGGGCGATTATTGGTTTCTGGGCCGTTAAATAAAGGCGATACTTTAGTAATTGAAGGGGTACAACGCTTACGTGCAGGCCAAGAGCTAAGCTTTAATTTACCCTTACAAGATTCGCAGGAGTAGGTATGAAGCAGCAACCTATGATGCAAGACTTACCCTCAATGGCGATTCGCCGCCCAGTACTTATTGTGGTGCTTAACTTGTTAATTATTATTGCAGGTATCGCTGCTATTGCGGGTGTAGAAGTAAGAGAGCTTCCTGATGTAGATAGACCACGTATTACTGTTTCGGCGCCATTTCCTGGTGGCTCGCCTGAGACCGTTGATACCGAAGTAACCAGCAAATTAGAAGGCGCAGTAGCGCGTGTAAGTGGCGTTAAATCAATACGCGCACAAAGTGAAGAGGGAAATGCTCGTATTGTGGTCGAATTTAGACCAGGCATAAACTTAGATGACGCCGCGAATGAAACGCGTGAGTCTGTTGCACGTGTAGAGCGAGACCTTCCAGAGGAAGTAGAACGTGTTTCTATTATTAAAGCCGACAACGACGCCGAAGCAGTTGTATCTCTGACTGTTTCAAGTGAAAGTTTATCGCTTGAAGCACTTACCGAGCGCGTAAATGTTGACTTAGCGCCGCAATTTTTAACTATTCCGGGTGTCGCAGATGTACGCTTAAACGGAGATAGAGAACGCGTATTAAGAGTACGAATAGACCCGCTAAAATTAAGTAGCTTTAATTTAACCGTGCCCGATGTAGCACAAGTGCTTAGCCAAGCGCCGTTTGATGTGCCAGCAGGGAGTTTAAAGTCAAACGATCAGCAAATTATTGTACGTGCCGATGCAACCTCTATTACTCCAGAACAAGTTGGCGATATTATAATACAAGGCGATACCCGAATTAGTGATATTGCAGCTGTGTATTTTGGCCCTGCCGATCCGCGCTCTATGGTAAGGCTAAACGGTAAGCCCGTTATTGGTATGGAAATTATTCGACAAGCACAATCAAATACAATTGAAATATCAGATGAAGTGCTCAAGCTTATTACAAGCATGCAAACGCGCTTTCCAGAAATGGAATTTACACTTACCTCCGATGACGCACAATTTATAAGAAGCTCAGTAGATGAAGTAATTTACTCTTTATTACTTACAGTATTGTTAGTGGTTGTCACTTTGTGGGTATTTATTGGCTCTTGGCGCGCCACTTTAGTGCCTGCTTTTGCTATTCCTGTTGCCTTAATAGGGTCTTTAGCACTTATATGGGCACTGGGTTTTTCAATAAATATTTTAACCTTGTTGGCGCTAGTATTAGCCACAGGCTTAATTGTTGATGACGCCATAGTAGTAAGTGAAAATATTCAGCGCCAGCGGGGGCTAGGTTTAGGGCGTCGGGCTGCTGCTGTAATAGGCACGCGCGAGGTTTTTTTTGCTGTTGTAGCAACTACGGCTGTACTTGCCGCTGTATTTATACCTATTGCGTTTTTACCCTCTACTGCGGGTCGCTTATTTAGAGAGTTTGGTGGTGTACTTGCCGGTGCGGTAATTATATCAAGCTTTGTGGCACTTTCATTAGTGCCTGCTCTTACCTCAAAATTAAAGTTAAAGCAGGGCGGTTTTCACCCATTTGCTAAACTAGGCCATTGGTTGGGTGGTATTTATACAAAAACAATTCATAAAGTGCTTAACCATGCATGGCTTACGTTTGCGCTCTGTTTATTGGTTGCAGCAGGCTCAGGTGCGTTGTACGCCAGTTTAGACAGCGAGCTTTTGCCCACAGAAGACCGAGGAAAAATTCGTATATTTGCACGTGGCCCAGATGGTGTAGGGCTAAACTTTATGGATAGGCAAGCGATAAAAATGGAAGATATTTTACTTCCGTTTGTTGATAGCGGAGAAATTGAGTCTATTTATACTGTGGTAGGCCAATGGGACCCTAATATTGTGTTTATTACTGTGCCATTAAAGCATTGGGATGAGCGCCATTTTAGCCAACAAGAAATTATTAATAAGATACGCCAGCCACTTGGCAATATTCCAGGAGCACCGGCTTACCCTGGTGGTGCTAATAGTTTAAATTTACGAGGCCAAGGGGGAGGCGTTGAAATAGCGTTGCTTGGGCAAGATTATTTGCAAATATTTAAAGCGGCTCAGCAGTTTTCTGCGGCATTAGAAAAAGCCGTTCCTGAGGTGGCACCTGTGCGTATTTCTTATCAGCCATCGCAACCACAACTTAGAGTAAATATAGACAGACGCCGTGCACAAGAGCTCGGTGTATCGCTAGACGACATTGCCATTACTTTGCGCGCAGCAATAAATGGCGACGATGTAGAAGATTTAAACATTGGCGATCAGTCTGTGCCAATTATGCTCCAAGCGCAAAACCAAACCATAAACAGTCCAAGTGATTTGGCTAATTTATACATCAGAGCGGGTAATAGCAGTTTAGTACCGTTAAGTAGTGTGGCCTATATTTCTGAAGAAGGGGTGGCTGCAGAGCTTGAACGTCATGCCCAGCGCCGCTCAATAGAGCTCAGTATGGAGTTGCCAGAATCGTTAACCATTGCTGCTTTAGTAGAGCAAATAAAAACGGTGTCTGAGCAATCGTTAGAGCCAGGTATTGCACTTGCGTTTAAAGGCGAAGCGCTAACGTATGAAGAAACATCCAGCGAAGTACTTGTAACTTATGTACTTGCTTTTTTAATTGTATTTTTAGTATTGGCTGCTCAATTTGAAAATGTAAATAGTGCCATTGTGGTTATGATAACGGTACCCTTTGGTATTACCTCGGCCATATTAGCGCTTTATTTAACCGGCACGTCGTTAAATATTTACTCTCAAATTGGTTTAGTGATGCTGATAGGCTTAATCGCTAAAAACGCAATTTTGCTTGTTGAATTTGCAGACCAATTACGCGATCAAGGTTTGACGGTCAGAAAAGCAGTCGAGCAAGCTGCTCTGGTACGTTTACGCCCAATTACGATGACCCTTATATCTACTCTACTTGGAGCATTGCCGTTAATTCTCTCTACAGGCGCAGGGGCTGAGGCCCGAAATGCAATTGGCTGGGTGGTGTTTGGCGGCTTAGCACTTGCGGTGTTGTTTACGCTTTATCTTACTCCGGTAATTTACTTAGGCTTAGCACGCTTTACCACGCCAAGGGGGGATGAATCTAAGCAGCTCGCACAAGAGCTTGAAAAAATAGACTAACCTTAAAGCCATGCCCAGCAACGTTTTTAAATTAAAAGTGTACTGGGCATGGTTATGGCTTGATTGGCACTACTTGTTTGTTAAGATAACCACTTAAGCATATACATGCCTTTTTGTGTGGCCACAAGGAATCCCCAATGCAAGCCGAACAAGTTGAAATTGCGCAGTTTTTAGCGCAGCACCCGCCATTTGATGACTTACCGACAAACGCTTTAAACGAGCTTGCGCAACAAGTTGAGGTAGCTTACTACCGCTCGCAAACTGATATTTTAACGTTAGGCCAAGACATCGCTGATTTATTTATAATTCGCAGTGGCTCTGTAGAAATTTATCGTCGTAATAACGAGCTTTATAATCGCTTAGATGTGGGCGGTATTTTTGGCCAAATGGGCTTGTTGATGAATCGTAAAGTGCGCTTTCCTGCAAAGGCGCTCGAAGACACCCTAGTGTATTGTATTAACTTTACGCTGTTTAACCGTTTTTGTGACGAGTTTGACGGCTTTGCTGATTACTTTGAAGCCGATGGCAATGTACGCCTTCGCCAAGCATTAGTTGAGCAAGCCGACAGCAACGATTTAACAACCGCCAAAGTTAAATCGCTCATTCATCGCGATGTGGTAACACTAAGTACTCAAACCACCATACAGGATGTGGCTAAAGTAATGACAGAAGAAGCGGTATCTTCTGTGTTAGTTACCGATTTAGACAAACCAATAAGCGACGACCCAGAAGAAGACGATGGGCAAATCGTAGGCATTATTACCGACCGCGATATTCGCACAAAAGTGGTAGCCGAAGGCCTAGGGCTTGATGTTACTGCAGATAAAATTATGTCGACTAATCTTGTACTGCTTGATTCAAATGCTTATGTATTTGAAGCCGTTCTTGCTATGCTGCGCGACAACTTGCACCACTTACCTGTGGTACAAAAGCGCCGACCTATTGGGGTTATTTCACTATCCGATATTTTAAGGTACGAGTCGCAAAGTAGTTTACTCTTGGTACGCGGTATTTTAGCGCAGCAAACCATTGAAGATTTAGCACATTACGCGCGCCAGCTGCCCAATGTATTTGTACGTATGGTAAACGAAGATGCTAATTCACATATGATTGGTACGGCAATGGCGGTAATAGGGCGTACTTTTAAACAGCGCTTATTAGTACTGGCTGAAGAAAAATATGGACCGCCGCCAGTACCTTACTGTTTTATAGCGTTAGGCTCTATGGCGCGAGACGAACAACTTATTGTAACAGATCAAGATAACGCGCTTATTTTGGATGACAATTACGATGATGAAAAACACAACGAGTACTTTCAAAATATTTCTGATTTTGTGTGTGATGGCTTAGCGCAATGTGGTTATACCTATTGCAGCGGCGAAATTATGGCCTCGTTTAAAAAATGGCGTAAAACACGCTCGCAATGGTTTGATCAATTCTCACAGTGGATAGCCTTACCTAAACCACAAGCCCTACTTAACAGCTCAATATTTTTTGATTTAGATGGGGTGTGGGGGAAAACAAAGTGGGCCGACGAGCTTAAAATTTTTATTGCTAAGCAAAGTAAACAAAACCGTGTGTTTTTAGCAAATATGGCCGCCAATGCCCGAAACCGTACACCGCCACTTGGTTTTTTTAAAGGCTTTGTGCTTGAGCATAACGGCCAGCATAAGCGCTCAATGAACTTAAAACGCAGAGGCACCGCGCCGCTTTCTGATGTGATAAGAGTGCATGCACTGGCGATAGGCTCTCGTAAGCAAAATTCGTTTGAACGCCTTGAAGATATTATTGAATCGCGCCTGTTACCTGAGGGTAAAGCACAGGATTTACGTGACGCGTTAGAATACATTGCCATGATGCGAATTCGCCATCAAGCATGGCAAATAGAGCAAGAAGAAGAGCCCGATAACGACATAGACCCGCATTTACTTTCGCCGTTTGAGCAACGCAATTTAAAAGAAGCGTTTGCCATACTCGAAAAAGCACAAAGCTACTTAAAGTTTAGTTACTCAGCCAATGCGGGTGTTAAGTAGCGAATGGCTAAGCAATCGTATTTTGACTGGCAGACTCATTATAAAGCACTGGCTAACAACGCTAAAAATGAGCATTTAAAAGCGTTTTATCAGCACGCTTATGGTGATACGCAAACGCCTATAAAAGACATTTCGTTTGTGGCTCTTGATTTTGAGACAACCGGTCTAAATAGTGAGGTAGACGATATAGTCAGTATTGGCTTAGTCCCTTTTACAATGCAAAGAGTGTATTGCACACATGCTAAGCATTGGGTAGTACAGCCTCGTAAAAGCTTAAGTGAGGAGTCGATTGTTATTCATGGTATTACGCATTCAGAAGTGGATGATGCTCCCGATTTAACCTCTCGACTAGGGCCGCTACTTAATGCACTTAGTGGTAAAGTCGTGGTGGTGCATTATGCAGCGATAGAGCGGCACTTTTTAAACAATGCATTACTTGCGCGAATTAATGAAGGGATCCAGTTTGCATTAGTCGATACCATGGAAATTGAGCAACGAGCGTTGCGCGCCCGCCAAGGCTTAATAGGGCGTTTGTTTAATCAAAAGGTAGGCTCACTTAGACTTACAGATTGCCGCAGTCGATACTCTTTGCCTGCTTATCATAATCACAATGCGCTAACTGATGCATTAGCCACAGCAGAGCTGTTGATTGCACAGCTGCAATACCATTACCGCGATGATACGCCACTGGCTGAATTACTAAGTTAAATTTATTTTAAATTCTAGCGAGGGTAATACAGGTTTAAACTTATTAACCAAAGTTTAGCTTAGCCAATAAAAACGCCGCATATTATGCGGCGTTTTTTAGTTTACTGGCAAGCGACTAATTATTTAACAGCGCGAGGCTCAGTACGTAATCCTAATAATAGGCTTACACACATTAGTAGTAACACTAAAGTAAACGGAAGACCTGTTGAAACAGCACCCGCTTGTAATGCTTGAATCGCCTCTGTACCGCCAATCCATAATAGAGCTGCAGCAATAGAGCCTTCAACCGTAGCCCAAAAGATGCGTTGTGGTACTGGCGCATCCACTTTACCGCCTGCTGTAATTGAGTCGATAACTAATGAACCCGAGTCAGAAGAGGTAATGAAAAACACTAATACTAAAACAACAGCGAGGAACGAAAGCACGTTCGACATAGGCAGTTCGTCTAGCATTTGGAACATCGCCATAGGCACATCGGTTAAACCGTTTACGCCTAAGCTACCAACACCTTGAACAACTTGGTCTATTGCAATGCCGCCGTAAATAGACATCCATAAAATAGTAACCGCAGTAGGAATTAATAATACAGCGATTAAAAACTCTCTAATTGTACGACCACGAGAAACACGCGCAATAAACATACCTACAAACGGTGACCACGAAATCCACCATGCCCAGTAAAATACAGTCCAACCGTGCATCCATGTTTCGTCTTCTCGGCCATGGGGGTTGCTCAGTGGAATAATATTTTCAACATAACCCATAACCGTATTTGGTACGTTACCGATTGCCACAGCAAAACCAACTAAACCAACAAACAGAAGTAAGGCAAATGCAATGAGCATGTTTATATTACTAAGGACCTTTACTCCGCCATCAATGCCGCGTACTACTGAGATAATAGCCAGTAAGGTAACGCCAATAATAACCAATAATTGTGCGCCTACGCCGCCATCAGTTCCAAATACATGGTTAATACCTGCAGAAGCCTGCTGCGCGCCTAAACCTAACGAGGTTGCAAGGCCAAACAAAGTGGCAAGCACGGCAAGAATATCAATAATATGACCAGGCCAACCCCAAGCTCTGTCGCCTAATAGTGGATAAAAAATTGAACGGATTGATAAAGGAAGACCTTTATTATAAGTAAAAAACGCAAGTGAGAGCGCTACAACGGCATAAATAGCCCAGGGGTGAAGACCCCAGTGAAACATGGTTGCACCCATGGCTACTTTTGCAGCCTCTGGCGTATTTGCGGTTACATTAAGTGGGGTTTCGTACCAGCCGGTAAAGTAAGCTACAGGCTCTGCAACACCCCAAAACATTAACCCAATACCCATACCTGCGGCAAATAACATGGCAAGCCATGATATACGCGAGTGCGTTGGTTTAGCACCTTCTCCGCCTAAACGAATATTACCATAGGGCGATACAATTAATGCCAAGCAAAATATAACAAAGAAGTTTGCTGCCCACATAAAAAACGCATCAAAGTTATTTATTATATCGAGCTTAATACCATCAAGCGTTGCTTTGGCTGTTTGCGCATCCGAAACGAGAATGGCGACTAAAAAGATGACAATCAAACCGGCACTAATACCAAAAACAGGATTATGTATATCAAATCCCCATTTTTGCACGTTATCTTGACCTACGGTGTAGTCCGTATTATCAATACTATACTTGTCATGATTTTCGCTCATGAATACCTCTTATGTTGTCCTAACAAGCCAGAGAGTTCCGGCATAACACTAAGTTAATTAGCCACAAAGTAAGTTGCATTATTTACAATAAAACTTATTTGAGGACTAACTAAATTAATCGCTGATCATACCCTTAATAGTGTATGAGTTAAATCGTAAATGTAAAACTATTTGGTTATATATGCCTGATTCCTTAGCGCTAAAAGCTATTTATCACTAAAAAGATAAGCTATTGTTAATTCAGTGAGTGTTAAAAATTAGTTTGTTATTAAACTAAAATTAAAGCAGCGCCACCAAACTCGTTAAGTCGTTAATACATTAGTCTACGTTTTAAATGGGTAGAGGGTTTGATTTAATCATTATGTAACATGCATAAAGGTAAAATCTGGGGTAGGCTTTATTTAATCGCAAAGAGTGAAAAGGACTAACTTTAATATGCTAAACACGAAAACGAATGAAGCGCACAGTACTGAAAAAATACACGCTCAATTTCAGTCAATTCGCCAACATAGTCTTACACTTATAAAAAACCTCAGCGCAGAAGATTGCCAACTACAAGCAATGGATGATGCAAGCCCAATGAAATGGCACTTAGCTCACACCACGTGGTTTTTTGAAACATTTTTACTTGCTAAGTATCTGCCTAACTACACGCTCTTTGATGAACAATTTAAGGTACTTTTTAACTCCTACTATAACGGCATAGGTGAGCAGTTTAAGCGTGCTAATAGAGGATGTTTATCTCGCCCCAGTTTAGAGGTGGTGTTGCGCTACAGAGCCTATGTTGATAATGCGCTAAACGAGCTGCTTCAATTAGGCACTAACCAAACACTGTGCAATATTATAGAACTTGGGCTGAATCATGAGCAGCAACATCAAGAGCTCATGCTAATGGATATTAAATATAATTTTTCGGTTAATCCAAGCTTTCCTGCCTACAGCCAAACCCCAAATAACTTAATAAAGGTGAGTGATTCGTTAGGCACTTTAAAATATACCGAATTTAGCCAAAGCATAACCAATATAGGGGCTGATGCTAAAAACGGCTTTTCGTACGATAACGAACAACCTAAACATCAGGCCCTTATCCATGCGTTTAGTTTTGCTAATCGATTAGTGACTAATAGAGAGTACTTACAATTTATAGAGGCGGGCGGGTATAAAAACCCTTCATTTTGGTTAAGTGATGGCTGGGCTAATATAAACACCGAGCAACTTAGTCACCCTTTATACTGGCAGTATATTGACGGGCAGTGGTTTGAATTTACCCTCTACGGACTGCAGCCTTTAAATTTAGATGCGCCAGTGAGCCATGTAAGTTATTTTGAAGCGGCAGCCTACGCTAATTTTGTAAATGCGCGCCTACCTACTGAGTTTGAATGGGAGTATGTAGCGCAGCAGCAAGCACTTAAGCAACAGCAAAACGATTTACTTACGCCAAGTGTATGTAAAAACCCAGATGATATCTCGCAGTTAAGCGATACATGTTGGCAGTGGACTAATAGCGCCTATTTACCTTACCCAGGCTTTAAACCCTTTAGCGGAGCCGCAGGGGAATACAATGGTAAATTTATGAATAACCAAATGGTTTTGCGTGGCGGATGCGTGTTTACCCCAAAAGATCATTTAAGACAGACCTACCGTAACTTTTTTTATCCGCACCAAGCGTGGATGTGCAGCGGCATTAGACTAGCAAAGGACATACTATGAGCCAAGTAACAGCAATTAATCAGCAATCAATAACCGATCTAGACTTTTTAAATGATGTATTACATGGACTTGCTCAACAGCAAAAGTCGCTGCCGTGTAAGTATTTTTACGATGATAAAGGGGCGGCTTTATTCGAGCAAATAACCTCATTGCAAGAGTACTATGTTACCCGCACTGAACTTGCCATATTAGAAGATTACTCAAAAGCTATCGCTAATAAACTGCCTGAGAACCTATCAATTATTGAGCCTGGCTGTGGCTCGGGTAAAAAGGTCGCGTATTTACTCGCCCATATGAGCAATGTAAAAACCTTTGTTCCTTTTGAAATATCATCAGAAATGCTTAATTACTCGTTAGCGCATTTATCACCGTTATTTCCGGAGCTGGCCATTACGCCATTGCTAGGTGATTTTACCCATAGCCAAATGGTTAAGCAGTTAACAAAAGACACCGCCTTAGACAGCCAAACAAATTTAGTTTATTTTCCAGGCTCTACACTGGGTAACTTTGCGCCAGTAAAAGCCATTGAAATAATGAATAATTTCCACCGTTTATGTGGTGTTGATGGCTATGTATTAATAGGTATTGATTTAGTAAAAGAGCGACAAGTGTTACTTGATGCTTACGATGACAAAGCCGGCATTACCGCCGCCTTTAATAAAAACTTGCTCCAGCGTATAAATAACGAATTAAATAGCACGTTTATTTTAGATAATTTTAAACACGAATCGCGATTTAACGAAGTGCACAGCCGCATTGAAATGCATTTAGTGAGCAAATGTAATCAAAGCGTGGTTATTAACGATAAGCAAATAGACTTTGTAGCGGGAGAGAGTATTCACACTGAAAACTCGCACAAATATACGCTTGAGTCGTTTAAAAATCTTGCTGCTCAGGCTAATTTATCGCTTGAACAAACATGGCAAGACGAGAAAAGCTACTTTGCACTTTGCCTACTAAGGCCAATGTAATAGCTTAACTTACAACTACCTGATTGCTGCTAAACGTATAGTTTAGCAGCGCGCCCTTTGGTGACTGCTGTAAAAGGGTTACTTTATTTAAACCATGCAGTCTAAAAATAAGTGGCGCAATAACCGACACGGCAGAGCCTGTAGCAGTATCTTCATTTACCCCAAATTGCGGCGCAAAATACCTAAAATACGCGCTTGCGCTGTTTTTATTAATACTATGTATTTGCAGTGCAATTACCGCATTGTTATGCACATTTACTAAATGTGTAAAATTAACCTCTAAATGCTTTAAATCAGCTATGTTTTTAAACAGTACAACGGTATAGCCATTTTTATAAGCTGTTGCGTAAGTAGCTTTTATAGAGTGCGAAAACACATCACTAAGGCTGTTAACCTCATCACTCTTTTTTAAATTAATAGCCGCTAGTTGAAGTTGTACCCGGCCTGTAGCTAGCTTGATTTTAAACCGTTCTTTATTGTTTGAAATAAAGTGTGAAGGGCAAAAACCAAAGTGTGCTAATAAACATTTTGCAGCAGCAAGGGTGCCATGGCCGCAGCGCTTAATTTCTGATGTTTGGTTAAACCAGCGAATGTTACATACACGGTGAGAAATTTCATTTTCATTTAAAAAAACGCTAGCAGGGTGCTGCGAGTTTGATGCAATTTTTTGCATTACACGGGTACTTAACCCTTGCGAATAAATAACAATTAACGCACTTGAACCGGCTAAGTTATGCTGTGAACTAGAAAATACAGGAACTGAATAAAGGTGCTTTATATATCGCAACCTAGGCTGTTGTAGCCTACGTTGCGATAAAAGGGCGCGTTTAGCCTTTGCTTGCATACGCGTCGTTGTGAACGCCAGCAGCACGGCCTGAAGGATCAGCATTATTTTGAAATGATGCATCCCATGCAAGTGCTTCAGGGGTTGAACACGCAACCGACTTACCATGCGGTACACATTTAGCTGATGCATCACCCGGGAAGTGTGATTCAAAAATAGAGCGATAGTAATACGCTTCTTTAGAATCTGGCGTGTTAATAGGGTATTTAAACTTAGCGTTAGCAAGCTCTTGGTCGCTTACTTGCTCGTTTACAAACTCTTTTAACGTGTCTATCCAGCTGTAGCCAACACCGTCTGAGAATTGCTCTTTTTGACGCCACAGTACTTCTTCAGGCAGGTAGCCATCGAAGCCTTCGCGTAAAATGTGCTTTTCAATTTTGCCATCTTTACACATTTTTGCTTCAGGGTTGATACGCATAGCCACATCAACAAACTCTTTATCAAGAAACGGTACGCGTGCTTCTACGCCCCATGCAGCCATTGACTTATTGGCACGTAAACAGTCAAACATATGCAGCTTTGACACTTTACGGTTTAGCTCTTCATGAAATTCTTGTGCGTTTGGCGCTTTATGGAAGTATAAATAGCCACCAAATAGTTCATCAGCGCCTTCGCCCGATAATACCATTTTAATACCCATAGCTTTAATTTGGCGCGCCATTAAATACATTGGCGTTGAAGCACGGATGGTGGTTACATCGTACGTTTCAATGTGGTAAATAACCTCACGAAGCGCATCAATACCTTCTTGAATGGTAAAGTGAATAGGGTGATGTACTGTGCCAATCATATCCGCTACTTTTTGCGCAGCGGCTAAATCAGGTGAACCCTCAAGCCCAACAGAAAAAGAATGTAGCTTAGGCCACCATGCATCACTTTCATCGTTATCTTCAATACGTTTAGCGGCAAAACGTTGCGTAATAGCCGAAATAACCGACGAGTCTAAACCGCCCGATAGCAATACCCCATACGGTACATCACACATTAGCTGGCGTTTTACAGCGCTTTCTAGCGCTTCTTTTACGTCTTGCGCTTGTGCACTGTTATCTTTAACTGCATCAAAGGTTTCCCAATCGCGCTTATAATAAGGCGTTAGTTCACCATTTTTGCTGTATAGGTAGTGCCCTGGTGGAAACTCTTCAATGTGCTTACAAATTGGTGAAAGCGCTTTAAGCTCTGAGGCAACATAAAAATTACCATGCTCATCGTGACCAGTATAAAGCGGAATAATACCGATGTGATCGCGGCCAATTAAGTACGCATCGTTTTCTTCATCGTATAAACAAAATGCAAAAATACCATTTAAGTCATCTAAAAACTCAGGCCCTTTTTGTTTGTATAACGCTAAAATAACTTCACAGTCTGATTGAGTCTGAAATTCAAAATCAACCTCTAGCTCTGCTGCCAGTTCTTTGTGGTTATAAATTTCACCGTTAACCGCTAAAATATTTGTCTTTCCAGGGTTATATAATGGTTGTGCGCCGCTTGATACACCAACAATGGCTAAGCGTTCATGCACTAAAATCGCTTTTTCAGATGAATACACACCAGACCAATCTGGGCCACGGTGCCTTAGTAGTTTTGACATTTCAATTGCTTGGGTACGCAACTGAGTGGCGTTAGATTTAATATCTAATACACCAAAAATTGAACACATAGTAACTCCTCATTCCTATTATGTGTGCAGCAGGGCAACTTTGCTGTGCTGCGAAACCTTGTTTTATCAGAAATAATTACTCAAGTCACACTGCTTTTACAATTAATTAAGAGTAATTTATGCACCAACTGAAAAGTGCTCGCACCAAATTAGTGCACCGCGCACAAGTGCGGCTATATTTACAACACCTTTGGTGTTTAAAGTGGCGTTAATAAAGCATTTAGTGCAGTGTTTGCAAAAAAGCACACGACACAAATGCACCAAGTGTGTGCGTAAATTAAAGCAGACCTTAAATTGCCTTATTATAATTTTTTGCATTAGCGTATTTTTATTTTATGTGCTTAATTAACCAATCCACGCATACTTATTGCAAGTTAAATAGAGCGCCGCTTGTACTTTTATTAGCTCCTTGCAATAGCTTTATATCTCACCTTAGAGTTAACTATATTTAAGCGCTAAGCTTAGCTGATGTAAGTGACCTTTAAGCTTTTGTTTTGCTAACCTAGCTTGCTCATGGGTTACTTGCTTAAATTCAATTGAGTCACCGGGTCTAAATTGCGCAAACTGATGTAAATCAGCCTCTATTACCGTGCCAAGTAATGGGTAGCCACCGGTTGTTTGTGCGTCGTTAAGTAATACAATAGGCTCACCACTGGGCGGTAATTGAATAGAGCCCGGGCCTGTACCAAGAGAGGCAAGTGAGTGACTATGAGTTAGGGGACTTTCGTTTGTTAGCCTAAGGCCCATTCTGTTGCTGTTATGGCTTACTTTAAACGCCGTTGAAAAAAACTGTTTAAGTAGCGTATCACCTAATAGATGCGCATGTGGGCTTGCATATACCCTAATCACCTTTAGTTTAGGCGGAGTAATAGCGCCGCGCTGTATAAAACGCGTTATTGGCACGGGCGATGTTTTAATAGGAATAATGTCGCCCTCGCTAAGTGCTTTACCTGCTAAACCACCAAAGAGCGCGTTTAAATCGGTTGATTTTGAGCCCATGATATCTTTAACATCAATACCACCCTGTACGGCTACATAGGCACGCAAACCAGCGCGGCCTGTATCAAAGCTTAAAGTTTGTTTGGCTCTTACTTGGTAACTCCAGCCAGGATACAAGGGCGTTTCATCAAGCGCAGCGTTTAAATCAGCACCTTGTAGGGCAATAATAGTATCGGTTTCAAACTGTAACTCGCACAGGCCTAACGTAACTTCAAGCACAGCTTCATTATCTTTGTTACCCACTAATTTATTAGCAATTATTTGTGCGTAAGGGTCTAAACAACCCGCTTGGCTTACACCTAAATGACGATAACCGCAGCGCCCGCCATCTTGAATTGTAAGTTGTACGCCGGGTTTAAGAACTTTTATCACTTTATGCTCCTTGCACTGTGTTTATTGAAACGAACGATAGCGTGTCGCCGGGTTTAAATAAGCAAGGATCTGAGTGTGTGCTATCAAAAAGGGGCGTGTTTGTGTGGCCAATGATATGCCAACCGCCAGGTGTTTCTGCTGGGTAAATGGCAGTTTGCTCTGCGCCTAAAGCAATGGCACCTTTAGGTACTTTAGTACGCGGCGTGTCTCTGCGTGGGATATGCAAGCGTGAATCTAATCCATGCAGGTAGGCAAACCCGGGCTGAAATCCTAAAAATAAAACGTGGTAAGTGGCTTGGCTATGTATTTGAATAATTTGCTGGGGTGTTAAATTAGTTTGTTTGGCAACAAAATCTAAATCTTCTCCTTCATAAGTAGTGTGTATTTTATGGTGAGTGCCTTTAAATGTTGTTGCTTGTACTTTGTCCCATAAATCAGGCAAGGCGTTTTGCCATTTTTCTAAATTACTTGCCGATTTTAAATAAAGCGTTAAAGAGTTCATGCCTGGGACTAAATCAATAAATTCGTTACTTTGCTTTAGCTGCTTAGTGAGTGCCCAAATTTTTTTTTGAGTGTCTAACACATTGTTTTGTTTATGCTGTGTGGCATCTAATAGCAAACTGTTATTTGTTATAGTAAATACCTGTAAAAATGCAGTCATAATTTAATCTTTTTATACAACGTGCAGCAAAGCTAACATAGTTTTGTCAATTTATTCAGTACCTAGCCATAAGAAAAATAAACGAAAAAGAAATGCAGACTCAAACTGTATTCAAATTTAGCACGTATTTATTTACTGAAATTAAAACAAGGGATGTTGGGTCTTAATTAAAACACGTAGGTATTAAGAGGTATTTATGACATTTTCTCGCTCAGTTTATTTATTAGGCGCCGCTATTACATTTAGCGCCGGCTGTTTTGCTTTATCAACCGAAAAAATAGAGCACAGCAACGTAGAGGCCACAATGCATATAAAAACCATTGTGTTAGGCTCTGGCTGTTTTTGGGGAGCAGAAAAGCGCTACGAAGCACTAGAAGGGGTTATTGATGCAGAGTCAGGCTATGCAGACGGGCACGGCTTTAAAGCAACCTATAAAAATATCACCGACCAATCTCGCCGCTTTGACGAAAACAACTATGCTGAAGTAGTGCAAGTGATGTACAACAGCAATATCATTTCTTCTAAAGCGCTATTACAAAATTACTTTGAAAGCCACGATCCTACACAATTGAATCGCCAAGGGAATGATATTGGCACGCAGTATCGATCAATTATTCTTACTACCACTAAAGAGCAAGCGCAGCTTGCAGAGCAAGTTAAAGCCGAGTATCAGCCGTTATTAAGTGAAGCCGGTTATGGGGCAATTAAAACAGTAATAAAACCGCTTGAGGGGTTTGTATCTGCTGAGGAGTACCATCAAAATTATTTACAAAAGAATCCAAATGGCTATTGCCCAGATCACGCCACGGGTGTGGTATTTAATAAAACTAAAAAAGCAGATGTAGACAATAGTGTTTTACTCACGGGCAAGCAGATTGTGGTACTTGATTCGCGCGAATACTGCCCTTACTGTGAAAAATTTAAAAAAACAGTCGCTAACAATTACAAAGGTTCAATCCCACTGACATTTCGCCATGCAGATGAACTTAATGGCCTAACTATAAAATCGGCAACTTGGGCAACCCCCACCATTTTGTTTTTAGAAAATGGAAAAGAGGTGTACGCGCGTCAAGGCTATGCAAGCCCCGCCGAATTTTACAAAGCGCTTGGCGCCTTTAAGCTAGGTGATAGTGATGCTTACGAAGTTGCATTTAATGAGCGCACCGACAGACCTTACTGTAAAGAGTATAAAGAATTTAAAAACACTCCCGATGGCGTATTTGTTGATAAATTAAGTGGTGAGCCATTATTTGATACCCGCGATAGATTTAATTCGGGCACGGGGTGGCTATCGTTTAAACATCCGGTTAAAAATAGTGTTACTAAGCATAAAGATACCAGCTGGGGGATGACTCGAATTGAGCTTAAATCAAAAAGCACCGGTATACATTTAGGGCATTTATTTAAAGGTGAGGGGCCAAGAGGCACAGATAGATACTGTATTAATGCTACTGTGTTAGAGTTTATACCTCGTGAGAAAAGCTAATTTATAAGAGCGATTAATTCGCTCTTTTATTTTAATAAATCTAAACTTTAATTAACTGTGATTATGATATATAAATTAATAATCCAAACGATATAAACGGCATTTTACTATCAAATTGATTAACACGTTAGCACTTGTATCAGGGCTTATAACTATAAGCCCTGTATTAGCACAGCCAACCGAAAAATATGTAATAGGGGTAGAGAATATAGAATACCTGCCTTATTACGATGGCAGTGGCACTAATAAGCGTGATTATTTTGGTTTTAGTAAAGAGTTACTGGAACTATTTGCAAAACAACAAAATATTAAATTTGAATTTTACACTTTGCCTATTCCGCGCCTTTATAAAGAATTTATAGAGCATCACCATGTTGACTTTAAATACCCCGACAACCCTAATTGGCAAGTAAGTTATAAAAATCAGCATCAACAAGATATTAATTATTCTGTGCCTTCATTAGTTACACATACAGGGATAGCGAGCTTAAAGGACAATATTAAACTTGAAGATTGCAAATCACTTGCAAAAGTGCGTGGTTTTACATTGCAAGGGCTTGATAAGTTAACCTCAATGCCAGGCTTGCAAGTACTCGAAAATGATAACGTTATTGAGATGATTTATTTGCTGCATAAAGAGCGAATTGATTGTATATATATTTCACACGATGTACTTAAATACAATATAGAAGAGTTTTTTGATACTCCCGTCCCTGTGTTTTTTCAGCATCAGTTGCCTGTTGATCACCAAGCATTTATGTTATCGAGCATTAAACACCCACAGCTCGTTAAAAAGTTTAATGTATTTTTAAAAGTCAATGAAAATGCCATTGAAGAGCTTAAAAAAAAACATAACTTTATAGTTGAATAATACTAAATTTAAGCGAATTGGTATAAAACGGTGGGGCAGGTAATTGTGTTTATAAAACAAAAACGGCCCATATAAGGTCACCACCTCACATGAACCGCTTTTCACACTGACAACATCTTACACACACAATATAAGATTTGGTTTGCTATATAGTAGCTAATTACGTTATTGCTGCGTGTTGCTGGTGGAATAAAAAACAGTCCAAACCAAGTCACCACCTAACTTGAACTGCTTTTTCACACTGACAACATCTTACACACACAATATAAGATTTGGTTTGCTACACAGTAGCTAATTTAGTTATTGCTGCGTGCTGCTGGTGGAATAAAAAACAGTCCAAACCAAGTCACCACCTGACTTGAACTGCCTTTTCACACTGACAACATCTTACACACACAATATAAGATTCTTTTCTTACCTTGTTAGAGCTATCACATCTAAAAAGGTTGCATTTATTTGGTGCAAAACAGTAAATAATGTCTAATAAGTAAAAACGTTTAACTGTTTGCTTGCGATGGGTTAACTTTAAAATAATCGTAAGAGTCAGACAAACGATAAAAATAAAACCAATAAGTGAAAAAAATTAAGCTATAGACTTTAGTCTAACGCGTTGTGTTATTTTATTGATTTAAAGAGATAAATTTTTATAGGTTAGCTTGTAGGGAAAAAACGAGTGATTAAATAAAAATATTTAATTAATAATAAATCACTAAACGGTATTGTTAGGCTGCAAGAAAGTAAAAAAGAAGGAGCTTTACAGTTTACTGTGTGCAGCTTTAGCACTTGCTACGTGCTGCACACATTAAAATTTGCGTAATCAAACCAAAAATGTAAATTGCATTTACTAAGGTAACACTAACCTTGAATGTTGCTAAATGTAGATACAACCCATTTAGCAAATAAATCTAGCGCGGGATTTGGCGAATTAGCTTCATGCTGTACTAAATAGTATTTATCTTTGGTGGTAAGGGGCTGTTGAAATAATTTATAAAGCCATTTTTCATCAAACCAGCTTTGGCTAATAGGCAGCGGTATAAGTGAAATGCCAATGCCCTGTTGCGCTGCACGAGCGACCCCAAACATACTATCAATTTGTATAATTTGCGTAGGCGAAAAGTCATCTATACCTGCTTTTTCAGCCCATTGGTGCCATGCCCACGGCCTTGCTTTGTGAAGGATTAATGGTACTTGGTTTAGTGCTTGGCAGTGATCGTCTTTCCACTGTTTTAACAGTTTTTCGTTACACGCCGGTATATATTCAAGATTAAATAGCTCTGTAGTAAGGCCCTCAGTGGGTTTACTTGAGGATAAAACAATCGATAAATCACTGTGACGGGTTAGCTCTTTACGGGTTTTGAGCGTATCCATTTGTAAATTTATATTAGGGTGCTCAGATGTCCACTCACTTAATTTAGGCATAAGTAGTTCACTGGCAAAAAATTCAGGCAGCGTAATGGTTATATTAGTGTTTTGCTGCAATTGACTGAATTCGTTGATGGTGTTTTCAAGCGTATAGATAATAGGCGAAATGGCATCAAAAAAGTTTTTACCCGCAGCCGTTAAACTAATGGATCGGGTTTGGCGTTGAAAGAGTTCAATGCCCAGTTGTTCTTCAAGTTGTTTTATCTGATGGCTTACCGCAGAGGGCGTTAAGTACAGCTCTTTAGCTGCATGTTTAAAACTTAGGCTTTTTGCTGCAAAGCAAAAAGAGCGGAGGCCTCGAATAGGAGTTTGCATGTTTTCCAGAATTGTTTAATTAATTTAAGACGCCTTTAATAGGCAATAATCGAACCAATAATTTAATATAATAATATCAATAGTTTAATTTTAAATATAGCACTAGTTCACAAAAAAGGTGCAGACAATCCACAAATTAGTGCAAATAATCTAAGCGCTTACATTAAAAGCTATTTGTATTATAGATAATATTTACTACAACTGTATTAAAACTGAAAAAAAGTTTATGGCAGGCAAAAAAAATCCCTCTTGCGAGGGATTTTGGGTAACTCAGCGCCATTGGCACTGGGAATGAGGTCGGTACATGGTAAAGCGTTAAAAAACCATTTCTGGTACTTCACCGTCAACAAGTAATTTACCTGCTGTTTTACTAATGATTTCATCAACCGATACGCCCGGAGCGCGCTCGAGTAAATGAAATGCGCCGTCTTTAACTTCAAGTACGGCCAAATCTGTTACTATTTTTTTAACGCAATTAACGCCCGTTAGCGGTAATGTGCAAGACTCTAATAATTTAGAATCACCATGCTTACTGGCATGGGTCATAGTAACAATAATATTCTTTGCCCCAGCGACTAAATCCATTGCGCCCCCCATGCCTTTTATCAGCTTTTTAGGGATCATCCACGAGGCAATGTTGCCGCTTTGGTCTACTTCAAATGCACCCAGAACGGTTAAGTCTACATGACCACCCCGTATCATGGCAAAACTATCTGCACTATTAAATATGGCTGCACCTGTGGCAGCTGTCACGGTTTCTTTACCCGCGTTTATCATATCTGCGTCTAGCTCGGCTTTTGTTGGGTAGGGACCCATACCTAAAAGCCCATTTTCTGACTGTAACATAACTTCAATACCATCAGGTACATAGTTTGCGACGAGTGTCGGAATTCCTATGCCCAAATTAACGTAAAAGCCGTCTTGTAGTTCCTGTGCAACGCGCATTGCAACTTGTTCACGTGATAATGCCATAACCTATGCTCCTGCTTAATCTCGTGTTGTTACACGTTCAATGCGTTTTTCAAAGTCGCCTTTAATAACGCGATTTACAAAAATGCCTGGGGTATGAATTTGGCTTGGCTCAAGTTGACCGGGCTCTACTATTTCTTCTACTTCGGCAACGGTAATCTTACCTGCTGTTGCGGCCATTGGGTTAAAGTTCATGGCAGTGTGCCTAAATACTAAATTACCGTATCGGTCGGCTTTCCACGCTTTTACAATGGCAAACTCACCGGTGATCGACTCTTCTAAAATATAAGGGCGACCGTCAAACTCTTTTACATCTTTACCCTCTGCAACGGGCGTACCGTAACCTGTAGCGGTATAAAATGCAGGAATACCTGCACCACCAGCACGCATTTTTTCAGCCAAGGTGCCTTGCGGGGTAAGCTCTACATCTATTTCACCGCTTAGTAATTGCTGCTCAAATAGGGCGTTTTCGCCCACATAGGAGGCAATTACTTTTTTAATTTGTTTATCTTTAAGTAAAATTCCTAATCCAAAATCATCTACACCACAGTTGTTAGAAACCACGGTTAGCTCTTTGGTGTTCATTGCCTTAATTTGTTTAATTAAGCCCTCAGGAATACCGCATAAGCCAAAGCCGCCAGCAATAACGGTATCGCCGTCTTTTAACCCTGCCATTGCAGCTTCGTAACTAGAAACCACTTTATCAAAACCGGCCATGAGACTCTCCTCATTGTGTTAACTGCCATTTGGCAAGTTAAGCTATTATTTTTGTGTGTTGCCTAATGCAATTGAAACTTTGCTTACAGGCGTTTTGCCAAGTGCTTGTGTAATTTTCCAACCAGCGCTACTTAACCTTTGTAAATCAATTCCATGCTCTATGCCAAGCCCATTGAGTAAGTAAACCACATCTTCGGTGGCAACATTTCCTGACGCGCCTTTGGCATAAGGGCAGCCGCCAAGGCCTGCAACAGCGGCATCAACCGTTGCTATACCTAAGCTTAACGCTGCGTAAATATTTGTGAGCGCTTGCCCGTAGGTATCATGAAAATGCACTGCCAGTTTTGATTTATCAATATGTTCAAGCAAAAGTGTTAAAAGCTGGGTAACTTTATTTGCAGTGCCAACACCTATGGTATCGCCAAGGCTTATTTCGTAGCAGCCTAAATCTAAAAGCTTTTGCGAAACGCTAAGTACTTTATGGGGGTCTATTTCTCCCTCATAAGGACAACCGAGTACACAACTTACATAACCGCGTACACGTATGTTATTGGCTTTTGCAAATGCCATAACGTCGCTAAAACGCTCAATACTCTCATCAATACTGCAATTTATATTTTTTTGACAGAACGATTCGCTTGCCGCGGTAAATATGGCAAATTCTTTTATGCCAACGGCATGGGCTGCTTGGGCGCCTTTTAAATTGGGTGTAAGCGCACTTAAATTTACATGGAGTAAATTAAGCGCTGTTATCACCTCGGCTGAATCGGCCATTTGTGGCACCCATTTAGGCGATACAAAAGCACCGGCTTCAATATTTTTTAAACCCGCGTCACTAAGTGCATTTATTAATGAAATTTTATCAGCTGCAGTGACTGATTTTTCGTTTTGTAGGCCATCACGCGCGCCTACTTCAACAATTTTAACTTCAGTTGGAAAAGCAGCCATCACGATGCCTCCTGCGCCGTGGTGTCTTCTACAATTGCTAATAAAGCGCCGTGCGAAACTAATTCGCCTTCATCAAAGCAGTAGCTTTGTAAAATACCATCGTGCGGGGCGTTGAGCGTGTATTCCATTTTCATGGCTTCAATAATCACTACGGCATCGCCTTTGGTAATGGTGCTGCCTACATCAACTAAATGCTTAACCACAGTGCCATTAAGTGGCGCCGCAAGGGGCAGGGCGTCACTTTCATGGCTGCTAATGTAATGTTTAGTGTTTAAAGCAAGCTTAATTTGCAGCGCAGCAAACATCACGCTAATACTGTTATCAACATGGCAAACATGGGCGGTAAATTTTTCCCCATTAATAAACACATTACATACGTTTTGGTTTACAAAGCCCGCTATATCGAACGACTTATCATTATGCGTTACAACATAACCCGTTTTAGTTTTAACCGCACTAATAGCTAAGTCTGTAAATGGTACATCCAATTTTTGTGGTGCGTTAAGTGTAAAACCACTGAGTTGTTGCCACGGGCTTGCGCTTTGCTGAGTTGTCTTTTTAGCACCAAGCGATTCAAGGTAGGCAAAGGCTGCAATTAGTTGTGCTTTTTCAAGCGCGGCGCTATCAATACTTACCAATGCATCGCCTTGCTCGGCAATAAAGTGGGTGCTTGGCGCACCTTGAACAAATGTAGGGTGGCTTGCTAAGTTGTGTAAAAAGCCAATATTAGTGCTAAAACCCGCTAAGTGAAATTGCTCAAGAGCTTGGCGTAAACGCGATAATGCTTGCTCTCGGTTATCATCATGTACTATAAGCTTTGCAATCATAGGGTCGTAATACGGGCTTATTTCATCGCCTTGTGCAATACCTGTATCTATTCTTACAAACTCACTGTTAAGCGGAGTATTTAACGATTCAATAGTGCCCGAGCAGGGAATGAAATCGTTACTTGGATCTTCCGCGTAAATACGCGCTTCAAAGCTGTGGCCTTGGAGTTGTATGTCTGATTGCGTTAGTGGCAGCGTTTGCCCAGCGGCAATATTAATTTGCCAATTAACTAAATCTACGCCGGTTACCATTTCGGTTACAGGGTGCTCTACTTGTAGGCGCGTGTTCATTTCCATGAAAAAGAACTCATCGCCACACAATAAAAACTCAACCGTACCTGCACCTCTGTAGTTTATTGCAAGGGCACAGCGTACTGCGGCTTCACCCATTTCTTTACGTAGTTCATCAGACAAACCAGGCGCTGGGGCTTCTTCAATGACTTTTTGATGACGACGCTGCAGGGAACAATCACGATCCCCTAAATAAACACAGTTACCGTGGTTATCAGCAAAAACTTGTACTTCAACATGGCGAGGCTGGTTAACATAGCGCTCAAGCAGCACTAAGTCGTTACCAAAGCCCGCAATTGCTTCACGCTGTGCGCCCTCAAGTGCACTTATAAAATCGTTGGCTTGCTCAACAATGCGCATGCCTTTACCGCCACCACCAAAGGCCGCTTTAATTAGCACGGGGTAGCCAATTTTTTCAGCCTCAGATTGTAAAAAAGCAGGGTCTTGATTATCACCGTAATAGCCTGGCACTAATGGTACATTTGCCGCGGCCATTATTTCTTTAGCGCGGGTTTTAGAGCCCATAGCCTCTATGCTACTTGCAAGTGGGCCAATAAACGCAATATTGTTAGCTTCACAGGCTTTAGCAAACTCGCTGTTTTCAGATAAAAATCCATAACCTGGGTGAATACAGTCAGCGCCTGCGTTTTTAGCGACTTGCAAAATTTTGTCGGCAACTAGGTATGAGTCTTTACTTGGTGCTGGGCCAATGTGGTAGGCCTCATCAGCCATTTTTACATGTTGTGCGTGTTTGTCGGCGTCAGAGTAAACAGCCACCGTTGTTAGGCCCATTTGCTTTGCACTTCGCATTATACGGCATGCAATTTCACCACGGTTGGCAATGAGTATCTTTTTTAATGTGTGTGTGTTCATAATTAGTCCTACAGTTGCCAAGCGGGAGGGCGTTTATCAAAAAAGGCGCTTAGTCCTTCTTGGCCTTCGTCCGATACCCGAATATTTGCAATACGTTCGGCCGTGAGTTCAATAAGATCATCATTAATAGGCTTATTTGCTACATCGTTAATTAATGATTTAGCGGCTTTTACAGCTACTGGGCCGTTATCGATTAATGTTTGCAGCATGTTATCAAGGGCACAGTCTAAATTACCGGTCACCTGATGAACCAAACCAAGTTGTTTTGCTGTGTGGGCATCAAACACCTCGGCAGTTAAAAAGTAGCGGCGCGCAGCGCGCTCACCAATGGCTTTAATTACATACGGGCTAATTACCGCAGGAATAAGCCCTAGCTTTACTTCGCTTAAACAAAACTGCGCATCGTCTTTACTTAGGGCAATATCGCAACATGCAATTAAGCCTAACGCTCCACCAAATGCAGCGCCTTGTACAGCACATATAGTTGGGTGAGGAGAGGCGGCTAGTACCTGCATTAATTTAGCGAGCTGCATAGAATCGGCAAGATTATCGGCGTAGTTGTTATCAGCCATTGATTTCATCCAGGCTAAATCGGCACCGGCAGAAAAGTGCTTACCTTCAGTTTTTAAAACTAAAGCGCGAATATCGAGCGTATTTGCATGCTCTATGCACTGAATTAGCTCGTGTATTACTTCACTATTAAATGCGTTACGTTTTTCAACTCGGCTTAAAACAAGTACAGCCAAATTAGATTTTGTTATTTGTAGTGTTACTGACATTTTTGCGCTCCGGTTACATTCTAAATACGCCAAACTTAGAGTCTTGCTGTGGTGCATTTTTAGCTGCACTTAAGGCAAGGCCTAATACGTTACGGGTATCGGCAGGGTCAATAATGCCGTCGTCCCACAAGCGGGCACTTGCGTAATACGGATGGCCTTGCTCTTCGTATTGATCAATTATTGGCTTTTTAAAATCGCTAACTTCTTGCTCGCTCATGCTATGGCCTTTACGTGCTAAACCATCTTGCTTAACTTGCGCCATTACTCCTGCGGCTTGCTCACCGCCCATTACTGAAATACGGGCATTGGGCCACATCCACATCATGGTGGGTTCAAATGCGCGGCCACACATACCGTAGTTACCCGCGCCGTAAGAGCCACCAATTAGCACCGTAAATTTAGGCACATCGGCACACGAAACTGCCATTACCATTTTAGCGCCGTGCTTTGCTATGCCTTCAGCTTCGTATTTTTTACCCACCATAAAGCCGGTAATATTTTGTAAAAACACTAAAGGAATATTGCGCTGTGCACATAGTTGAATAAAGTGCGCGCCTTTTTGCGCCGACTCACTAAATAAAATGCCGTTATTAGCCACTATGCCTACAGGGTTACCGTAAATGCTGGCAAAGCCTGTGACCAGTGTTTCACCAAAGTAACGTTTAAATTCATCAAACGATGAATCATCCACCGTACGGGCAATAACTTCACGCACATCAAACGGCTTTTTAAGGTCGGTGCCTACAATGCCGTAAAGCTCGTTTATATCGTGACGTGGCGGTTTTACATCCTCTAAAAGAGGGGCTGTAGGGCGAGTGTAATTAATACGCTCAATACATTGGCGGGCAATAGACAGCGCATGCTCGTCATTTTCTGCAAAGTGGTCAGCCACACCCGATGTTTTACAATGTACATCGGCGCCGCCTAATTCTTCGGCGCTGACTACTTCACCGGTCGCTGCTTTTACAAGTGGTGGGCCTGCTAAAAATATAGTGCCTTGCTCTTTTACTATTATGCTTTCATCGGCCATAGCGGGTACGTATGCGCCGCCTGCGGTACATAACCCCATTACCACAGCAATTTGAGGAATACCTTTACCCGACATACGGGCTTGGTTATAAAAAATACGCCCAAAATGTAATTTATCAGGGAATACATCGTCTTGCTCAGGTAGGTTGGCACCGCCCGAATCAACCAAATAAATACACGGTAAGTGACAGCGCTCGGCTATATCTTGCGCGCGTAAATGCTTTTTAACGGTAAGCGGAAAATACGTACCGCCTTTTACCGTGGCATCGTTTGCAATGATCATGCATTCAATGCCTTTAACACGGCCAATACCGGCAACTACACCTGCACAGGCAATTTCTTGCTCGTACACACCAAAGGCTGCAAATTGCGAAATTTCTAAAAACGGTGAGCCTTCATCTAATAAAGTGCTAATACGGTCGCGTACAAATAACTTACCTCGGCCTTCGTGACGCTCTTTTAACGCAGCGCCGCCACCTAAGCTAATGGTGGCTACTTTACTATGTAAATCATCAACCAAAGCTGCCATGTTTTTGTGATTTTGCACAAAAGTAGGGCCGTGAGGATTAACGCTCGATTTTAATATCGTCATAATTTAATCCTTAACGGCTTTCGGTAAAGAGTTCGCGACCAATAAGCATGCGGCGTATTTCTGATGTGCCAGCACCAATTTCGTATAGTTTGGCATCACGTAATAAGCGCCCTGTGGCGTATTCGTTTATGTAGCCGTTACCCCCTAAAATTTGAATAGCATCAAGCGCCATTTTAGTGGCAAGCTCAGCAGCATATAAAATGGCGCCGGCGGCATCTTTACGGGTGGTTTCGCCGCGGTCACACGCTTTTGCAACGGTATAAACGTATGAGCGCGCTGCGTTCATTTGTGTATACATGTCGGCTACTTTGCCTTGAATTAACTGAAATTGGCCAATAGGGGTGTCGAACTGTTTACGTTCATGAATGTACGGTACAACAATATCCATACAGGCTTGCATTATGCCGAGCGGGCCTGCAGCTAGTACTACACGTTCGTAATCCAGGCCGCTCATTAGTACCTTAACGCCTTCGTTTAGGTTACCTAAAATGTTTTCTTCTGGTACTTCGCAGTTTTCAAACACCAGTTCACACGTGTTTGAGCCACGCATACCAAGCTTGTCTAGCTTTTGTGCGGTAGAAAAACCAGGGAAGTCTTTTTCGACAATAAATGCGGTAATGCCTTTAGCGCCGGCTTCTAAATCTGTTTTTGCATAAATAACAAATGTGTGTGCATCAGGGCCGTTGGTGATCCACATTTTATTGCCATTTAAAATGTATTTATCGCCTTTTTTTTCAGCTTTAAGTTTCATTGATACCACGTCAGAGCCTGCATTTGGTTCGCTCATGGCAAGGGCACCAATGTGTTCGCCGCTAATAAGTTTTGGTAGGTATTTTTCTTTTTGTGCTTGGTTACCGTTACGGTTAATTTGATTTACACACAAGTTTGAATGCGCACCATAGCTTAAGCCAATTGATGCACTCGCACGGCTAATTTCTTCCATTGCAATTACATGCTCTAAGTAACCTAAGCCTGCACCGCCAAAGTCTTCAGAAACGGTCATGCCTAGTACACCCATTTCGCCCATTTGCGGCCAAAGCTGATTAGGAAACGCGTTGTCCATATCGGTTTGTTCAGCCAGTGGCGCAATTTCTTGGCTTGCAAAGCTATTTACGTGGTCGCGGATCATATCGGCGGTTTCGCCAAGGCCAAAGTTCATCTCTTTATAAAGTGAAATAGTGCTCATGATTCATTCCTGTGTGTGTTGTCAGTGTGTTTTTATTATTAAAATAGGCTACTCGTCTATTTTATTAAGTGTGTCTCTGCAGCGGCGCTCCGCTGTCACTAATTCCATAAGCACAACTTTTATGTCGTCCATTTGCTGAGAAAGGTCGGCTTTTTTCTCTGCTATTAAATCGAGCATAGTCACCAGCTGTTTAGCGCTTGATTTATCAGCGTCGTACAGTTCAAACAAACGGCCTGTTTCAGCCAATGTAAAGCCTAAGCGTTTGCCTCGCAGTATTAGTTTTAAGCGAACTTTGTCGCGTTTTGAATAAATACGGGTTTGGCCATTGCGCTCTGGGCTTACTAAACCTTGGTCTTCGTAAAAACGAATAGAGCGGGTGGTAATATCAAACTCTTTAGCTAAATCGCTAATACTAAAGGTTTGATCGTTACTGCTTGGCGCTTTTGCAGAACTTGCAAAGTTTGTTTGGTTATCTGGTTTCATAGTTGTGTTTACCTCATTCGAATAACTCCAATATAAGTGAAGTTTACGTAAAGGTAAAGCTTGGTGTGGTATGAAACTATTTATAAAGGAGTGTTGATGTGAAATGTTAAATTATATCATTAATATTCAATAGTTTATTTTTATTGATTGTTCACTTCGCCGTTACTGGAAAATAATGCTTATACTTTTAAAACTAAAAATTAAACGCTTTTTTGTTGACGTTAGCGTAAACGTTAGTATTGTGTAAGGGTGTTAAACAATAAATGAATACTAAATTAATAGAGCAAATATTCTAACAACTATTTGCATATAAATACAACGGAGTTAATTATGACTTTAGAATCAGTGGTAATTGTAGCAGCAAAGCGTACGCCAATGGGCGGGTTTATGGGCGCATTGACCGATGCACAATCTACCGAGCTAGGCGCAACCGCCATTGCAAGCGCGCTTGCACAAACTGGTTTAGCAAATGATGCAATAGATGAAGTAATTATGGGCTGTGTATTGCCAGCGGGCCTTGGCCAAGCGCCAGCACGCCAAGCAATGTTAAAAGCAGGCCTTGCTCTGGGCACGGGTGCTACCACCATTAATAAAGTATGTGGCTCTGGTTTAAAAGCCGCCATGCTAGGACACGACTTAATTAAAGCGGGCTCAATTAGCAGCGCAATTGCTGGCGGCATGGAAAGCATGAGTAATGCACCGTATTTTATACCTAAAGCACGTGGCGGTATGCGTATGGGCCACGGCGAAATTAAAGATCATATGATGAGCGATGGCCTAGAAGATGCTTACGATAACAAAGCAATGGGCTGTTTTGCACAAGATACTGCCGATGAGTACGGCATTGGCCGTGAGCAAATGGATGAGTTTGCACTTAGCTCGTTAAGTAAAGCCAATGCGGCAATCGAAAAGGGCAGCTTTGAAAACGAAATTGCGCCGCACACCATAAAAACTCGCAAAGGCGATGTAACCGTATCGGTTGATGAGCAACCCGGTAATGCCCGCCCAGAAAAAATACCAAGCCTGCGTGCTGCCTTTAAAAAAGACGGCACCATCACTGCGGCTAATTCATCGTCAATTTCTGATGGTGGCGCAGCGCTTATATTAATGAGCGAATCAAAAGCTAAAGAGCAAGGCTTAACACCGCTTTGTAAAATTGTAGCGCACAGCACGCACTCTCAAAAACCAAGCGAATTTACTGTAGCACCTGTGGGCGCTATGAACAGTGTGCTTGAAAAAGCAGGCTGGACAACTGCTGATGTTGACCTGTGGGAAATTAACGAAGCCTTTGCCATGGTTACCATGCTTGCTATTAACGAATTAAAACTTGATGAGAGCAAAGTAAACGTAAACGGTGGGGCGTGTGCACTTGGCCACCCAATTGGTGCCAGCGGCGCGAGAATTTTAGTCACGCTTATTCACGCACTTAAAAACCGTGGCCTTAAAAAAGGAATTGCGTCTTTATGTATTGGTGGCGGCGAAGCTGTAGCCATGGCTGTAGAGGCTTACTAACAAAAAAGTTAATTAACTAACAGCAACTAAAATGCACCGTACTCATACTAATAACAAAACGGTGCCATTTTTTAAAAGAACACACTAACAACAGGATTTACCCATGCACCAAGTTCCACTACTTATAAATGGCGAATTTGTTCAGTCGGCTTCAAACGAGCTTATTGATGTAATTAACCCAGCAAACCAAGAAGTACTTGCGCAAGTTCCATGCACTACCGACTCAGAAATGGATGCAGCGATTGCCTCGGCCTCAGAAACATTTAAAACATGGAAAGATGTGCCCATTACCGAGCGTGCCCGCATTATGATGAAATACGCGGCGCTGTTAAAAGAGCACCACGATGAGCTTGCGACCATTATTTGCCACGAACTAGGTAAAACGTTTGAAGATGCAAAAGGCGATGTATGGCGCGGTATTGAAGTAGTAGAACAAGCAGCTAACGCACCATCACTAATGATGGGCGAAACAATGGAAAACGTTGCCCGTAAAATCGATACCTATTCTTACATGCAGCCCCTTGGCGTATGTGCAGGCATTACGCCGTTTAACTTTCCGGCGATGATCCCACTTTGGATGTTTCCGCTAGCTATTGTATGTGGTAACACCTTTATTTTAAAACCCTCTGAGCAAGACCCACTCACACCAATGCGTTTAGCTGAGCTATTTATTGAAGCCGGCGCACCAAAAGGCGTATTACAAGTGGTTCATGGTACAAAACCGCAAGTAGACCGCCTACTAGAAGATAAAGCAGTACGTGCTATTTCGTTTGTGGGTTCGTGTGGTGTAGGCGCATATATTTATTCTAAAGGCACACAAAACCTTAAGCGCGTGCAAGCGTGTGTGGGTGCTAAAAATCACATGGTTATTATGCCAGATGCGAGTAAATCGCACGTGGTAAATAACCTAGTTGGCGCATCGGTTGGTGCTGCAGGCCAGCGTTGTATGGGTATTTCGGTGGCTGTGTTTGTAGGCCAAGCAAGTGAGTGGGTAGATGAAATAAAAGCAGGTTTTGAAAACGTACGCCCAGGCGTATGGGATGACAAAAACGCAGCCTACGGCCCACAAACATCAAAAGCAGCAAAAGAGCGTATTTTATCGCTTATAGCAAACGGTAAGGAGCAAGGCGCCACCTGTTTAATTGATGGCTCAAACTATACAGTAGAGGGCTTTGATCAAGGTAACTGGGTTGGCCCAACTCTATTTACCGATGTGACAAAAGACATGGATTTATACAAAGAAGAAATCTTTGGCCCTGTGCTTGCCTGTATGTTTGTAGATACGCTTGATGAGGCAATTGCCCTTATTAACGAAAGCCCGTATGGCAACGGTACCTCGTTATTTACCTCAAGTGGTGCTGCGGCTCGTAAATTTCAACACGAAATAGAAGTGGGCCAAGTGGGTATTAATGTGCCTATTCCGGTGCCGCTGCCGTTTTTCTCGTTTACGGGTTGGAAAGGCTCGTTTTATGGCGATACGCACACCTATGGTAAGCAAGGTATACGTTTTTACACAGAAACTAAAACCATTACCTCACGTTGGTTTGAAGACGACATCGCTTCAGGTCCAAACATGAGCATTAATTTAAAATAAATACACTCAAAAATAATAATAAAGAAGGGCGCAAAGGCTAAATCCGCTGACAAGCAACTAGAACACACACATCAGCCTGTGCCGCTCTTCACTCATTTACCCTAATGGGACACACTAACAACACAATTAAAGAGGTCTACCATGGACTTTAACTTATCAGAAGATCAACAAGCCTTTGCAGAAACTGCACGCCAATTTGCAGAATCAGAACTTGCTCCACATGCAGCAAAGTGGGATCGCGAGCATATTTTTCCTAAAGATACGATTAAAGCGGCGGGCGAGCTTGGTTTTTGCGGTTTATACACGCCAGAGGAAGCCGGCGGCCTTGGGTTATCGCGTTTAGATTCAAGCATTATATTTGAGCAGCTTGCGATGGGCTGTACAGCTACAACGGCCATGCTAACTATTCATAATATGGCCACGTGGATGGTAGCAAGTTTTGGTACAGATGCAGTTAAAGATGCATACGTAGAGCAACTAGTAATGGGCGAGCTACTTGCCTCTTATTGTTTAACAGAGCCTGGCTCAGGCTCAGATGCAGCATCACTAAAAACAAAAGCTGTGCTTGAAGGTGATGAGTACGTTATTAACGGCTCAAAAATGTTTATATCGGGTGCGGGTGAAACTGAAGTTTTAGTGGTTATGGCACGTACCGGTGGCGAAGGCGCTGCGGGTATTTCGGCATTTGTAGTCCCTGGTGAAGCACAAGGCGTTGAGTACGGTAAAGCAGAAGAAAAAATGGGTTGGAACGCACAACCAACACGCTTAATTAGTTTTGAAGATGTGCGTATTCCGGCGCATAACTTATTAGGTAAAGAGGGCGAAGGCTTTAAATTTGCCATGCAAGGCCTAGATGGCGGGCGTATTAATATTGCCACGTGCTCAATTGGTACAGCACAAGCTGCGCTAAACACGGCAAAAGAGTACTTAAAAGAGCGCACTCAATTTGGTAAGCCCTTGGCTGCGTTTCAGGCTTTGCAATTTAAAATTGCCGATATGAACACTGAGCTTGTAGCTGCGCGCCAAATGGTAAGGCTGGCGGCATTTAAACTTGATACCGGCGATAGTGAAAAAACTACCTACTGCGCCATGGCTAAACGTTTTGCCACCGACGTTGGCTTTACTGTGTGTAACGAGGCACTGCAAGTACATGGTGGTTACGGTTACATAAAAGAATACCCGCTTGAGCGCCATGTACGTGATGTACGCGTTCATCAAATTTTAGAAGGCACTAACGAAATTATGCGCGTAATTATAGCGCGCCGTATTTTAGCCGAGTCTGCAAGCGACGTTTTATAAGGAGCAAGTTATGTCACAATCTAACCCGAGTATTGAACTGACTACCGAAGGCCATGTTGCTATTTTAACTATGTCTAACCCACCAGCTAATACCTGGACAAAAGACACCTTAATTGACTTAAAAAACAAAGTTAACGAGCTTAATAGCAACAAAAACATTTATGCCTTAGTGCTTACTGGCGAAGGCGAGAAGTTTTTTAGCGCCGGTGCCGATTTAAATGTATTTGCTAGTGGCGATAAAGGCGTTGCCGCTGATATGTCGCGTGTATTTGGTGAAGCCTTTGAAGCACTTACTAATTTTACAGGGGTGTCGGTTGCGGCCATTAACGGTTATGCCATGGGCGGCGGGCTAGAAGTTGCGCTTGCGTGTGATATTCGCATAGCAGAAGAGCAAGCACAAATGGCACTGCCAGAGGCAAAAGTGGGTTTGTTACCGTGCGCGGGTGGCACGCAAAATTTAGCATGGCTTGTAGGTGAAGGCTGGGCAAAACGAATGATTTTATGCGGCGAGCGCTTAAAAGCCGATAAAGCCCTGCAAATTGGCTTAGTAGAAGAAGTTGTACCACAAGGCGAAAGCTTTGCAGCGGCGTTAAAACTTGCCAATCAAGTAAGCGAGCAAAGCCCAAGCTCGGTAGCTGCATGTAAAACGCTTATACAAAAAGGCCGCCACCAACCAATGGCAAGTGTATTACCACTTGAGCGTGAATTGTTTGTTGGATTGTTTGATACAAAAGATCAACAAGAGGGCGTTAATGCCTTTTTAGAAAAACGCCGCGCGAATTGGGTAAATGGCTAATGAGTAATTTAACGTTATTAAATAATGCCGATGACCCCGTGCTATTTGAAACGGCAAGTGCAGCAAACGGCAGCTTAATTGGGCTTATTACACTCAACGTACCTAAAGCATTAAACGCCCTTAATTTTGACATGATCAAACTACTCGAGCCGCAGCTGCGCGATTGGCAAAGCGATGATGCAATTGCAATGGTATTGTTAAAAGGCGCAGGGGATAAAGCATTTTGCGCCGGTGGCGATGTAGTCAGCCTGCATCATGCAATGGCGCAAGGTAAACCAACAAGCTTAGTGGAAGACTTTTTTACCCTAGAGTACCAGCTTGACTACCTTATTCATTGCTACGAAAAACCACTTTTAGTATGGGGTAATGGCATTGTTATGGGCGGTGGTTTAGGCCTAATGGCCGGTGCTAGCCACCGCGTAGTAACCGAAACATCGCGCATTGCTATGCCAGAGCAAACCATAGGCTTATACCCAGATGTAGGCGGTAGTTACTTTTTACATAAAATGCCACAAAGCGTCGGGCTATTTTTAGGGCTAACATCGGCCTCTATTAATTGTGAAGATGCACGCTTTGTATCGCTTGCCGATCACTTTATCGACAGCACTAAATATGATGCCATGCTAGCGCAAATTTTAGCGGCTAAGTGGGGCAAAACCGCAAGTTTAAACCATGAGCGTTTGACTAAATTATTAACCGATTTAGATAACCAATCTGCGCGTATGCCCAAAGGCAATATTAAAGCTAACTTAGCAACCATTCAAAAATTAGCTGAATTTAAAACGCTACAAGAACAAGTTGATTATATTTTAGGCCTAGCTACTGACGATAAATGGCTGCAACGCGCCCAAAAATCACTTAAACATGGTTGTCCACTAAGTTGCGCGCTAGTAAGTGAGCAGCTAAAAGCCAGTAAAGGCAAAAGCTTACTAGCGTGCTTTAAAATGGAGCTGGGTATGTCGGTACGCGCTGGCGAAGTAGGTGAATTTCAAGAAGGCGTAAGAGCACTATTAATAGATAAAGACGGCGCGCCTAATTGGCAATACAAAACACTGAGTGATGTACCACAAGCCATAATAGAGAGCTTTTTTGCTAACCGTTTTGGCGAAAATCACCCACTCAATGGCTTAGACACCCCAACACACACATAAAGGAAAGACGATGACTAAACTCAATATTGGTTTTATCGGCTTAGGTAATATGGGCGGCCCAATGGCGGCTAACTTAATTAAAGCCGGCCATAATGTTACAGCATTTGATTTAAACCAGTCGGTCTTAAATGAACTTGCAAGTAAAGGCGCACACGCAGCTGATAATGCAAATGCATGTGCAACCAATGCCGATATACTTATTAGTATGCTACCTGCGGGCAAACATGTTAAATCACTTTATTTAGGCAATAACGACGATAGCGGCTTAATTAATGTGCTTAGCAACAACACCTTAGTGATAGATTGCTCAACAATAGATGCAGAGTCGGCCCGTGTGGTTGGCAGCGCACTTGGCGAGCAGGGTATTAGCTTTGTAGATGCACCGGTATCGGGCGGTGTTGCTGGAGCAACCGCAGGCACGCTTACGTTTATTGTTGGTGGTAGTAAAGCCGCGTTTAATACCGCACAACCTGTGCTTAATGATATGGGTAAAAGCATATTTCATGCAGGCGATATTGGCGCAGGACAAGTTGCAAAAATATGTAACAACATGCTGTTAAGTATTTTAATGGCAGGTACGAGCGAAGCCCTGCAAATGGGTATTAATAATGGGCTAGATGCAAAAGTACTTAGCGACATTATGACTGCAAGTTCTGGCCGTAACTGGACCCTTGAACTTTACAACCCATGCCCAGGCGTAATGGATACCGCCCCTGCAAGTAACGATTACAAACCGGGCTTTATGGTCGATTTAATGGCTAAAGATTTAGGGCTTGCCATGGAAGCCGCGCAGCAAAGTAATTCTTCAACCCCAATGGGGTCAATGGCTAAAAATTTATACACTATGCTACAGCACCAAGGTGCTGGCAGTGATGATTTTAGCGCCATTTTTAAACTGTTTTCTAAGTAGGAGCAAGGCGTGGAAATTAAAAATAACACGGTAGTAATAACCGGTGGCGCACAAGGCTTAGGCTTTGCAATGGCGCAAAAATTTGCCCTTATGGGCGCTAACATCGCACTTATAGATATGGCGAAAGATTTATTAAACAACGCATGCGAGCAACTAACACAGCTTGAAGGTGTATCTGGCACTATTAAAGGCTACGCCGCAAACGTAACTGTTGAGAGCGAAGTAGAAAACGTATTTAATACCATTAATAGCGATTTTGGCCACATTGGCGTGCTTATAAACAACGCCGGTATTTTACGCGACGGCATGTTTATAAAAGCTAAAGACGGCAAAGTGGTTAAAAAAATGTCACTTGAGCAATTTCAATCAGTGATTGATGTAAATCTCACTGGCGTATTTTTAGCAGGGCGTGAAGCTGCAAGCCACATGATTGAATCAGGCAAAGGTGGCGTAATAGTGAATATGTCGAGCGTAGCGCGAGCAGGTAACATAGGCCAAACAAACTACGCGGCATCAAAAGCAGGCGTAGTGGCACTTACCACCACATGGGCTAAAGAGCTTGGCCGTTTTGGTATACGTGTAGGCGCTATTGCACCAGGTGTAATAAGCACCGCCATGACCGACGCCATGAAACCCGAAGCCAAACAACGTATGCTTGCAGTAACACCCGTAGGGCGTTTAGGCGAAAGCGACGAAATTGCCCATACTGCACAGTACATAATCGAAAACGACTTTTTCACCGGTCGCGTGGTTGAAATAGACGGCGGTATTCGTTTGTAAACCGAACTAGGTTAAGATTGATTTAAAAAGCATGGCGCTTGTGGGCTGTGCTTTTTTGTTTTAAAAAATGCCTAATAAGAGTGGCTTTTGAATCACCTCTTTAAATAATAAGCTCAACGCATTTAAGGCTTGGTTTGAGTGTTAGGAGCCACTTTTTTTGGTTGACTAAGTGATTCAAAATAAGTTCGGCCTCATTATTTCCCATTGTTGTTGGGTGCCTCATAGAGTTAAATCGAATAAACGAAGCTATCCAGTATAAATACGCTTTAATGGTACTTTTAGCATAACGCTTTAGATACATTTGTTCGGCTATCATAGTTAAAAAAGATGATTTCATGATATGAATCTCTAGTAAAAATTAACTGTATATATAGACAGTACTTGTTGTTTTGTCCAATATTACTGATCTCCACCATTTCGGTGCTTTTGTGCATTGATTAAAAATATTTTCCTGTTAACTAATTGTTTACAGGTGTTTATTTGATGGTTAAGATAAATGCACTGTAATATATGGACATTTGTCGGTTTATAAAACGACAAATGTCGTAGACAAAATTGTTATAGCTACAAAAGGATTGATCTTACCAAATGGAAAACCGAAGAAAAATTTTGACCATAGAAATTTTACCGTTGGCTCTTACTTCTATCATTGCAGTCGCCACATGCCTTTCAACGTATTTTTCATATAAAACGGCAGTTATCGCGAATGGACAAGAAAGTCGTGAGCAACGAAAAGAAATTTTAGAGTGGGTTAAGATGATTTCAGACGTAATGGACAGACTTGAAAAAATGGAAGAGAAGTCTGACTCAGCCTCTTCATCATCTGAGGATAGTAGCCCTAACAAACCGCTGTAGTCGGTCGCAAGCTCCCTGGGACAATAACACATGGGCTCAGTTTAGCCCACGTGTTATTGCCCCTAAGCGGGGTGTTAGCAATACAAGGAGAGTCCGTTGCAAATTTTGATCTTCATTTTACTTTTATGTTCATTTTACTTTTATGTTCATTTTCTGTCTCTGCGAATCTATTTGAAGATATGAAGTGTGGAGCATATGACGCTTCAAAATACCCCAATAAAACAGAATTTAAGGGAAGCGCGGAGCGAGAAGTATCTGACTCTGGAGTAAAAGAGTTTTTTGATGAATTAGGAGAGACCGATTCTTCACAAAGACAGTGGGTATTTAAATTAGTTGACAGAGCAACGGGAAAATGTAAAAAATCTTTTCCTCGTCGATCGCCAAACTCAAAAAATGAAATTGCTATTGAACATCAAATTATACAACCAGAAATTATCATTACCTTAGGGGATAAGATTATCATTGGCAGCAATAATGGTGAATTTGGTGGAGAGCTACTTTTAATCGATGAAAATGATAGTGTTACCCTAATCAAAGAAATGAATGTTGAAGACATTTATGAAATGCCATTTGGTTTAGTAGTTACATCAGGTTTAGCTAATATGTCGTGGAATTACGGTGATATTCATTTAATAAATTCAAACTTTGAAACTGAAAAGTTATATAGCTTAGTTGGCAAGCCCAAATCATCTTGGCTGCTAGATAATGGTGATCTATTAATTAATAGTTATCCAAAAGGCTCGCAGGTTTTAAGTTAAAGCGTGTGCAATGTATTGCTAACAAGCCACTAAAGCAGGACTCGTAACAGTTGGCTCAGTTCCGCTTCGCTACACATTTTAGCCAACAATTACTCGCCTCTTAGTGGGGCGTTATGTGTAAGGGTATCACTGAAGCTGACAAGGAAATTATAGATATACTCAAGGAGTTGTTTCGTAATAAAAACAACGAATTTGTTGATCCCGACGATCTACTTTTAGAGCAAATTGTTAAGTGGTCTATTTATCTGGCTTTATTGGGGTTACTTATTCTTTTGCCTATCAAAATCTTTGGTAACGCCGACCAATCTGCTGCCAGTAGCATGTTATCTGGTATCGTTGGCGTAGCTTTTACACTTTTGTTCATTTATTTAAATATAAAATCTAAAAATCCAAGCATAATAATGTATGTGCTCACATGGTTTTCGTTAATGTTAAGCTTATGGGTTGCCGGTTAGTTGCAACTAACAATTACATTAAGCCGCTCGCAGGCTCGCTGGGACAGTACCACGTGGTCTCTGTCGCTTCGCTCGGATTTAGCCCACGTGTTACTACCCCTTATTACAAGGAAAATTTGGTGTTTGATAGGATAAAAATAGCGATGTCAAAGGGGTTTTGGCACGCTTTAGCGGTAATCATAGTCATGCTATTAGCTGGGCCAGAAATAATGGTAAGTATTGAACTTATGGCCATGGTAGAAGTGCTTGGGGCTTCTACCTTTGTATTGATGTATCTCTCAGGTATCAAGCTGTTTTTCTCAAAGGTGTGGGATAAATATAAAAATTTTGAAAAGCATTCAGTTTTCTTTTTTCCAACTTTTCCTGTTTTAAAAAAAATGCCATCACTGATAGTTCATTCTATTCCTGAGCGGACTGTGGTTATTGGACTTTTTACGTTTATTACTGTTGCAATGATAATATTTTACATACAAATTTTAATTTAGTTTAGTAAAGCTAATTAGCACCCTGAATCAACTTTGCTAAACATACGCTTGAGCTTGCAAGCCCCTTTGTAGCTATACGTATTAGCGCACTTAATTTTAAAAAAAAGTGCGCAGGTTTTAATTACATAGCTAGTTTTTAAAGCAAGCTTTACTGCACTAATAGCTTTTTTCTTACTATTTCCGCGCCTTTGCTCAATGCATTAAGCTTAGCGTTTGCAACTTCGCGCGAAAGCGGGGCCATGCCGCAGTTGGTACAGGGGTAGAGTTTGTCGGCATCTACAAACTGTAGGGCTTTGCGTAAAGTAGCGGCTACTTCTTCGGGTGTTTCTATTTCATTGGTGGCAACATCAATAGCGCCTACCATGACTTTTTTACCTCTGATCAGTTCAAGTAAGTCCATAGGTACGTGTGAGTTGTGACACTCAAGTGAGATAATATCAATATTTGATTGCTGTAATTTAGGAAAAGCTTCTTCGTACTGGCGCCATTCATTGCCAAGTGTTTTTTTCCAATCGGTGTTGGCTTTAATGCCGTAGCCATAACAAATATGCACAGCAGTTTCGCATTTTAACCCTTCAATTGCGCGTTCTAAACAGGCAATGCCCCAATCGTTTACTTCATCAAAAAATACATTAAACGCGGGCTCATCAAATTGGATAATATCTACGCCTGCGGCTTCTAGTTCTTTGGCCTCTTGGTTGAGTATTTTGGCAAATTCCCAGGCTAGTTTTTCGCGGCTTTTGTAGTGGTCGTCATAAAGTGTATCTATCATGGTCATTGGGCCGGGTAGTGCCCACTTTATAGGTTGGTTAGTTTGCGAGCGCAAAAACTTAGCGTCTTCTACAAACACAGGTTTTTGGCGGCTAACAGGGCCCACTACGCTTGGAACACTCGCATCGTAACGGTCGCGTATTTTTACGGTTTTTCGTTTTTCAAAATCAACACCGTTTAGGTGCTCTATAAATGTAGTTACAAAATGTTGGCGTGTTTGCTCGCCATCGCTCACTATGTCAATACCAGCGAGTTGTTGTGAGTGAAGTGCAATGCGCAGGGCGTCTTTTTTGCCTTCAATAAGTTCGTTGTTTTGAAGCTTCCACGGCGACCAAAGGGTTTCTGGCTCTGCAAGCCATAAGGGCTTTGGTAAACTGCCTGCTGTAGATGTAGGTAATAATGTTTTCATAATAAGAGTGACCCTTTATTAAAAGAAGGTTAAACGTTTGCTGTTGTAAATTGCTCAAGCACTGATTTATACGGTTTTATAAAATGCTCTTCAGCAAACTTGCCTTGCTCGGCGGCTAATTTACTGCGCTCATCTCTGTCGTAAATAATTTGTGTGAGCGAGTGGTCGGCATTTTTTAAATTAGGCTTAAAGGCGTTACCCGCTTTGGCATTGGCGTTATAAATTTCTGGGCGATAAATTTTTTGAAAGGTTTCCATTGTGCTAATGGTGCTTATTAGCTCAAGGTTGGTGTAATCGTTTAGTAAGTCACCAAAGAAAAACAAGGCAAAGGGTGCGGCACTATTTGCAGGCATAAAGTAACGCACCTGTAGGCCCATCTTTTTAAAGTATTGCTCTGTTAACGAAGATTCGTTTGGTTGGTATTCAATACCTAAAATAGGGTGCTCGTTGGCAGTGCGATGATAGGTTTTGTTATCTGACACACTGAGGCATATTACCGGTGGCTTTTTAAAGTGTTGCTTATAGGTGTTTGAGCTTACAAACGATTGAAATAATTTACCATGCAGCTCACCAAAATTATCGGGAATACTAAATTGTGGTTTATTTTTATTATGTTGCTGCAGTAACACGCTAAAGTCGTAGTCGCGAACGTACGATGAAAAGTTATTACCAACAATACCTTCTATGCGCTTGTTTGTTTTGGTATCAATAATATTCGTTTTTAATATTTCTATAGAAGGAAAGCTTTGGCTGTTTTCATCTAAACCAATATCTACAGAAATAATCTCAAGCTCTACACTGTAGCGCTCAGCGGTTGGGTTATCCCAATTAGCAAGAGTGTTAAAGCGGTTGTTGATCATATTTAGCGCTTTTCTTAAGTTTTGTTGGCGGTGTTCGCCTCGTGCTAAGTTTGCAAAATTAGTGGTTATACGGGTGTTTTCAGCGGGTTGGTAGTTTTCATCAAGGCGCTGACTTTTAATATTAAATGTAATGTTTTTACTCATGGTGACTCTATCCATATTGTATATTTAAAACCTGAGCCTTTAGCGTGCTCAAAGGGTGGTTTTGTAATAAACAGGCTTAATGCTTATAAGCGCTGGCCGATGGATAATTTATACGTTGATTGGTGCTTTAATAAAAACGGTTTAATTTCACATAAAACATGAGTTTGATTCATTTATATAAATTAAATGTGTTACTGAGAGAACATAAACCTGTGTTTGGGCATGTAAAAAAATAGTGCAGCGTATAATTTATAGGTGTTTAGACGTCTGGATGTGTTTGTTGTGGTAATTTCACTTTGCGCATTAATAAAATTCAGGCACGGCTGTAACCCTTATTTTAATTAACGCTTAAAGTTACAGTTTTAAAAATTACTGTAGTTTTACGGCGAGTTATGGCACTTATTAATTAAAAAAGCGGTTAAAAGGGAGTGGTTTTTAATGCAACAACTAACAATAATACCTGCAGGCATCTATGTGTTGTTCATCTACGCTTAGTTACACTGGCTTAACTAACTTGATAATAATAAAGTACATTATGTACGGACACTAAAATAAATGAACAAACTAAAAAATCTCATTACTCAATTTATAGTGGCAATGCAAAAGCGACCAGGGCTATTGGCTGTATTGGCGTTTTGCTCAGGTGTTGCAAGCTATGTAATGGTTGATAGAAAAGAGTCTTTCTCGCAGGTTATTGCCATTGTTTTACTGGTGAGCTGGTTTTGGTTGATCATCGACAACTGGCTACGCGATAAAGTACAAGAGCGCTTTGGGGTAGCCGTATCTCCTAATGTAATGCGCTTTGCACTGCAAATGGTGCAACAAGAAAGCCTATTTTTTGCGTTACCGTTTTTTTTAGCGGTTACTCAGTGGGATCACCCACAAGCACTCTTTACATCGCTGATTATTATATGTGCCTTCATATCGGTAATAGATCCATTTTACTATAAAAAGTTAGCTAAAAACCGCACGCTGTTTACAGTATTTCATAACTTTGCATTATTTGTGGTTTTGCTTGTTACGTTACCTATTTTATTAAACCTAACTACGAGCCAAAGCTTAGCAATTGCGCTTGTAACCTCAGTGCTTATTACTTTACCTAGCTTAACAAACTTAATGCCTGATGCGCGCTGGTGGCGTTTTCCTATTTTAGTTTTAATTTTATGCGTAATAAGCGCCGGGGTTTGGCAGCTTCGCAGCTTTGTTCCGCCAGCAGCCCTGCGTTTAACCGATATTACCTTGGCACACAAAGTAGATGTTGAGCATAAAAAACCACTAGGTAGCATTGATACTCTTGATTTATATACACTTCATCATGAAGGGTTATACACATGGACCGCAGTAAAAGCGCCAAGAGGCCTAAACGAAAAAATATTTCATGTATGGATACACAATGAAAAAGAGGTCGACAGAATTACGCTCAATATTAATGGCGGGCGAAAACAAGGCTACAGAGCATGGACTCATAAAGTAAATTTTCCGCATGATGCTAAAGGTAAGTGGCAAGTAAAAGTGGTAACTGAGTCTGGGCAATTAATAGGGCTTACGAAATTTATTGTTACACCTTAACGCTATAAATTCGCTGATAATCAACTATAGATTTGATACGCTGTTTTTACATTACTTAATGGATGAGTGTTATGAGCATTGCTTTAGATATTGTTATGTGGCTAATAATAGAAACCATTTTAGGGTTTATTTTGTACTCTACCGGCTGTGCAATTTTAAACGTATTCACCTTTGGTAAGTTTAAAGCTGACATTAAAGATTATATGAGCTTTAAGGCAAATAAAGCTAAAAACGTTTACCTAATATGTTTACTTGGTTTTAGCTTTTACGCAGCGTTAATTGGTTTTGTTGCTAACCTAAGCCAATAACTTAGGTTTATAAGTATATGAAGTTTAATAAGCTATTGGTTATAGCGGGGGTTTTAAGTTTTATAGCGTCACTTTTACATATTACCTGTATTTTTGGCGGCCCTGATTGGTATCGCTTTTTTGGTGCTGGTGAGCACATGGCGCAGTTGGCTAAGCAGGGAAGTACGTATCCTACCTTTGTTACTTTAATTATATCAGCCATACTTGCTATATGGGGCATGTATGCGCTCTCTGGCGCGGGTGTTATTTTAAAGCTGCCTTTTTTAAAAACGGCTTTGGTATTAATAACAGGTGTTTATTTACTAAGGGGGATAGCAGGGTTAATCGCTCCTTTTGTAACAACCAGTCAGTTTATTCATCACAACTCAATTGTATTTTGGATTGTAAGCTCAATTGTATGCAGTATTTATGGGCTGTTTTATTTATTAGGTACGCTTAAACTTTTCCGAACACATACCTCATTAACCTTATAAATTAAACACAGTGAGCGCTAAAAATAGATTTTTCACAGCTCAGGTTAATCAAGTTATTTACTATGTAAGGAGCAACATGAGTCACGATCACAGCCATCATATTAGTCATTATAATCGCGCTTTTGCTATAGGCGTTTTACTCAATCTTATATTTGTCGTGATAGAAGCAGGGTACGGTTTTTTTGCCAACTCCCTCGCGCTTTTAGCCGATGCAGGACATAACCTAAGCGACGTGGTTAGTTTATTACTTGCGTGGGGGGCAAATGTTTTGGCAAGTAAAGCCGCTACCGACAAGCGCACCTTTGGCTATAAAAAATCAACGGTGTTAGCGTCTTTAATGAGCTCTGTTTTACTTATGGCTGCCCTTGCTAGCATAGCTTGGCATGCCATAGAGCGTTTTGAAAACCCTCAGCCGGTTACAGGCATGACAGTTATAGTGGTTTCGCTTATTGGTGTAGTAATTAACACATTAACTGCGTTGTTGTTTGTGCAGGGGCAAAAGCACGATTTAAATATTCGAGGTGCTTTTTTACATATGGCGGCCGATGCAGCGGTGTCTTTAGGGGTGGTAATTGCTGGCATTGTTATTTTATTTAAAAACTGGCAGTGGGTAGACCCTGTTGTAAGTTTGAGTATTGTTGTGATTGTGTTTATTGGCACGTGGGGATTATTTAAAGACTCGCTTAATTACGCCACAGACGCCGTACCCAAAAATATTAGTATAGAAAAACTAAAGCAGTATTTTTTAAGCATTGAGCATGTAACAGGTGTGCATGGGCTACATGTGTGGCCACTAAGTACCACAGAGTCTGCGCTTATTGTTCACTTAGTAACGGACAACAACGCATTAAATAACGACTTTTTAATTGAAGTACAGCACCATTTACATGACCACTTTGACATTGAACACGCCACCATTCAAGTTGAAAGCAGTCAAGGCAGCACAGGTTGTATGTTCAACCATGGGCATGCCCATGGTTAAACGTTAATTGCTTTTAAAAAATTAACCCTGATAGCTTGTAACAACTTAACGAAAAAATGAGTAGTAGCACGGGTAATATAACTACATTTAAAAGTGTTGAGTTGGTGTATTTTCCCATGACTGATTTTTGATTCACTAACCACACCAAGTACGCGGTAATGATGGGCAGTAGTAATCCATTTGCAGCCTGTGCAAATATAATTACCGCAACAGGGTCAAGCCCCAGTGAGGCCACAAATGCACCAAAAGCTAAAATAGTAATGGCGACTGTTTTAAAACGGGTGTTACTCATTTCGCTTGACCAACCAAGCATGCCACATACCGCATACGCGCCTGCTAATGGGGCTGTTATTGCGCTGGTTAATCCTGCGGCAAATAAGCCAATAGCAAAAAAGTAATGCGCTGCTTCGCCAAGTAATGGCTCAAGTTGCACGGCCATATTTGCTGCACTAATTTTACCGGCATCGGTGCCATAAAAGGCAACAGACGCGGTTGATAAAATGGCAAGGGTGATCACCCCACCGAGCGTAATTGATAAACCTGTATCTAAGTTAGTTTGTTTAATAACAGTGTCTTTATCACTTTTAGAATGATCTTGCGCTGCCAAAACACCAGAGTGCAAAAATAAGTTATACGGAACAATGGTTGTGCCAATGAGGGCCAATACCGTTGTAATTGAGCCACCTGGCATTGTAGGTATAAACCCAGCGAGCACTTTAGCCATTGGTGGCGCAGCCATAATTAGGGTAGATATAAATACCAGGCTCATAAGGATCACCAGCAGTATTAATGCATTTTCTACCACTTTGTGCTTACCACTGTATAAAAGAATAGCGCTACATACAGCAATTAACGGCGTCCATATTTGTGCACTTACCCCTGGGAAAATACCAACTAGCCCCATACTTGCACCACTGAGGTTTCCGGCTTCATATGCAGCGCTACCCACACCAATTGCACTTATTACTAAAAAACTAGCAAGCGCTTTAAGATAAGGGGTTTTAATGTGTGCACGTAACGCTTGTGCTAAATCTTGCCCTGTTGCTACTCCTAATCGAGCAGCCATAGACTGCAACAAAATAGTGGCAATAACCGAAAAAAGTAATGTCCAAATTAATGCAAACCCAAAGTTTGCACCGGCAACACTTGCCGTTGTGATTGTTCCGGGGCCAATAAATGCGGCTGTTACAAGTAATCCTGGGCCAAATCGCATACTGTTACCTTAATATTTGCTTTTAAATTTAGAACAACGTTTTATTACGTTGAACCTAGATTGCTGCCACTTTACGTGCCATGCAGCGAGAGCCCCACCTTGGCTAATTAACCTTAAACTCTGGGTAATTATTTTAATATGACTATCAAAAAGCCGCGTAGGATACCAACTTATATATAGATTTAAAGAGCCAAACGATTACCTGCTTGTTAATTGCACAATATGCGCGAGTTATATTTATAAATCAGCCATGTGCGTTGTTGGTTTCTCATTTTTATCCTACCTTATAGATTGTAAAATGAGCAAGTTACTTAGTTTTTTAATGATGTGAGCCATTTTTTAAATAAATTGTTTAAAAAGGCATCTTTTTATTGCTGAGCTTCGTTATATAGCACTACTATGCGCAACTTTTTGGTTTTGGACCTTTTAATGAAAACTAATTTAAAAATCTCTCACTTGATCTGCATTATTTCGCTGGCTTTAGGTACGAGTAAAAGCGCTGCGAATGAATCGCTACACGAGCTTGAGGTAGGTCTAGGGGGTAATATAAAAAGCGTTGCACACCCTGATCACGAAAATGAAAAATTAAATATTCATATTCATCCTTTATGGGAAAGCCATTATGTGACAGAAGGGCGCGATAACTTGCCTGGTAGCGCCTTAGCGTCTATTGCGGGCGAAATAAATTACAATGACTTTACGTTTATTCCCTGGTTAGCAACAGGCACTGATAATGACTACGATGAGCTAAATTTAAATGCGATTTATTCGACTGAGCTTGCAGAGCACCTAACTTTGTATGCAGGTTACAACCATATAAAAGCACGCGAGGAAGGAGTAAATTCCCATGATAATGAGCTTAGCCTCGATATAAGCTATTCATATGATTGGGATATACATGCAATGGCGAGTATCTACCACTCGTTATCGCTCAGCGGCTCTTTTATAGAGCTGGCAATTACAAAAGAGTATGCATTTAGTGATTTAATGCGATTGGAGCTGCAAACTGCGGCGGGTTTTAATAGTGGTTATGTAAGCGATGGCCACAATGGCCTTAATAACGTAAAACTTGCTGCTAATTTATCTTATCAACTATTAAATAATGTCATGCTATCTGGCTATTCCAGTTACAGCGTTGCAATAAACAAAGATGCTGCACACTATAGCGGTGATGAACATTTACGCTCCTTATTTTGGGCAGGGTTTGGTGTTAGTTATCAATTTAATTGAGGGTAGGCTTGGCGCTAGCGTTAAAGCGTAAGTGATGGGTGCCACCCTTATTAATTTTTGTTTAGAGTGCTAAAAATTGTGCAAACAAATAAAAGCCTCGCATTTTTAATATGTTTTAGGTTTAAGGTATAGTGGGTACAACACTCAATTAAAGAGGCTTTTATGAAATTTTTAGTTTTTTTAGGCACCGTTAGAGATAGCACACCCCCTAAGCCAGCACGATTAGGAGAGCGAGTAGCTGAGTCATGCCTCAAATGTTTAAACGAGCGCTACAGCGAGCACGAGTTTGAACTTATAGACGCGCTCGACTTTCCTTCAGAGGATGTATTTAAACCTCATTTTGCCTATGCAAAAAGCCAAGCTCCAGCACATTTAACAGCCTTAGCAGATAAAATTACCCAAGCCGATGGCTATATAATGGTAAGCCCAGAGTACAATCATAGTATGAGCCCGGCATTAGCTGATTTGCTAAACCATTTTGGCAGCTCGTTGTTCTCGTACAAGCCAAGCGCTATTGTCACCTATTCGGCAGGGCAATGGGGAGGGTTACGTGCGGCAATTAGTTTACGTACCTTTTTATCAGAACTTGGGTGTTTGCCAGTCTCTGCAATGGTTCATGTACCAAAGGCGCAAGAGGTGCTAAATAGCGACGGTTAAATGCAAGAGGGCGAAGAAGAAAAATCGTGGTTTAATTATTATTCGCGTACTTTTAGCCAACTGATGTGGTGGGCACAGGCGAGCAGCCAACATAGTAAAAACGTAGATCCCCACGCTATGTTAAAAAGTTTTAAAACAGCGCCATCTCAGCGAAATGCACCTTAAAAAATGTATTAAGGTGCGCTTTTATGTGTACTGTTTTTGTATACAGTATTTTGCTCGGTTAAAACAATAAGCTAATTGATAAGCGGGCTGTGCGAGGCTCAATAGGATGAAAGTGGTTATCTTCTACACCTTGTGCAGGCTCGCCCGGTAAGCGCGAAGCATAGTAGTAATCTATATCGTGATCGGTACTATCAAATAAATTCAGTAGTTCAAAATCGACTTTCCAGTGAGTTTGTTTATAGCTAATAGCACTATTAACTACCGTTAATGGTTCAGAGCGAATATCACCAGAGTCAGAAAGCGTACGTTTACCTATGTGGCGTACTCTAAATGATGATTGCCACAATTGCGTTATATGCCAATTTAAACCTGCACTTGCAACAACAGGTACTGCGCCTTCTATATAGTTTTTGTCAGAGTTTATATTTAATCTTGAATGAGTAAACGAGGCTTCCATGTCTAGGCTAAAGCGTTCATTAATCCAATAATACGCGCTTAGCTCTAGACCATAACGTTTTGAAGCATCACTCGGCTCTGTATTACCCGCATCACCTACAAATAAAAGCTCTGAGTCGAGTGTAAGCCACCATAAAGCGGCTGATAAATTAACGTTTTGATCATCGGCAAAACGCAGGCCTAGTTCAGCACCTTCGCTTTTTACTAGTAAATCTACTTTTTCGGCATTTTGTTGGCTAACAGGGTCAATATTAATGGTAGTGCCGCGGGCATCGTTTGAATGAAAAGACTGCCCCCAGTTTGCATAAGCGGCTAACAAATCAGTAAGTTTATAATTTAAACTGCCTTTAAAGCTTACTAAGTCATCGTTTGCTTTGCCCGAATTTACCTGTGTGATACTGCTTACATCGGTATCAAAATAGTCGTACCGCACGCCTGCTGTTGCCTCTAATTTAGGTGTGAAAAGTATTTTTGTTTGCCAATAACTCGAATAGCTTGTTTGTTTTATGGCATCTTGTCTTATTGTATTGAGTCGCTCTCGCGCTTTAGTGTTATAAAGCCCTACCTTGTCTATATCGTCATGGCGAACCTCAAGCCCTGCAGTGTGCTGCATATTTAAACCAGCAGTAAGGGAGTCAAATTGATAACGTAGCTCACCACCATAAATAGTGCGGCTATCTTGTTGGTTAAACTGATCGCCATTTATAGGGTCGTTTAAAAAATAGCTAAAGTTAGAAAACAGCGTTAAATCGTAATTTATGGCATAAATACTGGTTTTTATATGCTTGCCTTGCCAAACACTTGATAGGCTATAGCGACTCGAACTCCCCCCAAGGGTGGTATCAAGCGACCCTAAGGGTGACGTTATATTTTGTGACACTGCGCGCTGTGGAATTTGATCGGCTGATTGCCATGTGTTGTCGTAGGCCATTGCTGTAATAGATAAATCTCCATTTAAAGCTTTGCCAACATAACGAAGTAGGGCATTTTTCTTATTTACGTTTTCGTCTATATCATCCCATGGGCCATCGTAGCCTTGCCACTCAGCTGCTGCTATTAACTTGGCATTAGATACATCAACCGCACTAAGCACTACTGCACGTTTATAGTTATCTTCACCAATGCTTAGCTCTATTTGCTTGTGCTTTAAGTTATTAGCTAAATTAAATTGCGCACTCCCCGCACTTGAAAAGTCCCCTTGTGTAGCGCTGTATGATCCTTTTTGGTAATTAATAGTTGAAATAGCTTCTGGAATAATAAAATTAAGATCGGTATAACCTTGCCCGTGTCCATGGCTTCGCATATTTATGGGCATGCCCTCAATGCTGGTGGCAAAGTCGGTGCCATGATCTAAATTAAAGCCTCTAATAAAGTATTGATTAGCCTTACCCGAGCCACTGTGTTGTGTAACCGCCATGCCTGGAATAAGCTCTAACATTTCGGCGCTTCTGAGCATGGGGCGCTGCTGTATTTCTCCTTGACCAATAATACCGCTTGAGGCACTGATAGACTCGCCAATTAAACCATCTCTATGCCCATAAACAGTAATGGTCTCTATATTAGCGTAGCTGCTAATGCTATATAACGTGCTCAGTGTAAGTAAAGCTAATCTCTTCATCGCTAAAATCCCTATGTATTTACTATCTAAAATAAGCAGATAGTATAAATACGGCTTAGCTAATCGATTGGATGCAACATTTGTTATCAAGGTGTAATGGTGCATGTTTAGCACTTGGCTAGTTAGCTTTTTAGGTAAGAGTAAAAACTACAAGGTGAGTATTGTAATCTGGCTATATAACACTAATAATCATGTGGCTAACTCACTATTTAACCTATAAAACAAAGAGCCTGTATTGAAAGCCAAAGAAATTCGCAATTTTTATATTAACGAAGAGCAATCTGTTTATTTGCTGTCACATAGAGATGCCAAAAAACACCGTCAATGGCTTAATATTTGTATTAAACAACTGAGTGCGCTTGGGTATAAAAATGTAGAGATGATTGGCTCAGGCGCGTTTGGGTTTGTGTTTGCTGGCAATGACGAAAATGCCTTACCTTGGGTGTTTAAGTTCTCGCGTATTACGCTTGCCCAAAGCGTACGCGACCGCCTAGAAGACGAAGCGTATATGCTCTCGCAAATTAATAACCCCCTAGTGCCCACCTTTTATGCTTTTGAGCGTATAAAAAAACAAGGTATTTTAATGATGGCCCGCGCCATTGGAGAAGACCTTGAAAAAGTATCGCTCAAAAAAGGGCGTTTTAGTGCCGCCCATATTATGCAATTAGCGGTGCGGCTGCGTAATGTACTAATTGACCTGCGTAATCATAAAAATGGTTTAACCCCTCAACCTATAGTGCATGGCGATATTAAACCTTCTAATTTGGTATGGGATGAGCAAAGCGATGCGCTGTCTTTAGTTGATTGGGGAAGCTCTGTTTACGCACAGGTTGATAGTAAGGGTGAGCCTATAGCCAGTAATTTTATGGATTTAATGTCGGGAGATTTAAGCACTACTAATGCAAGAATGGGCGATGTGTATTTTATAGGTGATGCGCAAATGTCGGGTGAGCAGTCATCCCCACGCTTTGATGAACAAGGTGTGGCTTCTACTTTATATGCACTTGCCTCCGCTCAGTCGTGTCGTTTTGGCGCGCAAGCCATTCCTGCAAGCTCGCTTGGCTTACCCAAAGAGCTTGCCAATGTAATTGACGGCATGCTGTCTAAAAATAAAACCATACGCGATGGCGCAGGCGATTACTTTATGCGTAACATTACCAAAATGGCTCAGGCGTATTTACCTGAGCTTAAAAAAGCGGAGCCTCGTCCTGCTATCCCGTATTGGTTTGGCAAAGGTGATAAGCCCGACACCGTAGTATATAGCTCGCGCAAACAGTTTTTACGACAAGCCGATCATAATCAGCAGCTGCTAGATGTTAACGATGCTCAATTAGACCGCTACTATAAAGAGTTTTTGTTTGATACCGGCGATACCGAAAAAGCCTTTTTGGCCTCTATTAGCCGCCTAGCTAAATACCCGGTAGTGGGTGGATTGAGTTTTCATTGGAAAGATGAGTCGTTGTTTGTTGAGTCATCGCTTATTATGCATGATGAAAGTTTAAAAACAGCCTTTACCGATGCCATTAATAATACCGTAATGCTTGCTCAAGCGATAAGTCAAAAAGGTTTATTTAAGTGTTGTTTATTTGATGCGCGTAAAACTATTCAATTAGAGCGAGATGGAACCGGGGCGTTTAAGTTTGATAACCTCCCTGAGCTGGATTATGAAGTTGTCAGTATGAAGGCAAACGAAATTGCACGTCCACATTCTTACTTTGAAGATGGTAAAGATCCTGATGAGCAGCTGCAACTTCCTAAAAAAGTGATTAGATGCGTGTTTGAGCTAAATCAAATTCATCATACTGGCTGTATTATATTTGAAGCCCTGCCAGATAGAATGAAAATACACCATTACTATCGCTTACTCGATGAAAGCAAAGAAGTAGAGTTTAAACGGTTACTTAATAAATTAATGCAGTATGCAGTTAACATTACTGATGTGGGGGTAGCAGGATTTATGAAGCTTCCTTATAAAAACACCCGCGAATTTTCGCTTTGCGAAAAACAACCAGAGAATTTTTTTCCTAAAAATCCAAAATTATTAGCGCAGTAAAAATAAAAAAGGGCAGCTTAATATTAAGTCTGCCCTTGGCTACTTAATTGTTAGTTTAAAACACTGTGCTAAAAGGCGTACGCGGTGTTAAAGCAAACTGATGTGTCATTTTTTGCTGTTTGTTAGTAGCGGTAATGTGGTACTTATTTAAATCAGTATTTTGACTAAATAACCTAACGTTTAATTTTAGCTGTGCGCTTATATCAGGCACTGTATATCGGCCCGTAATCGTTATGTACTCAATGTTATTAGTATCAGTATGCGACACTTCAGGGTTTAGTAATAAGCCCTCTAAAGAAAACTTATAATGATGATCGTTTAAATAAACCCCTCGCATTATGGTTTTGCTGATTTGCTTTTTATGGGCGTTAAATTCATCCATAGATACTTTTTTATTTAAATCATCATCAAGGTTATTAAATGCAGAAATAGGCAGCGAGAGCACAATAAAGGCATGGTTATCAATCACGTTTAATGTTCCGTGTTGAGCCACCATTAAATGTGCATAAACAACCGGTGCTATAACAATGTTGGCCACTAAAATAAGCGCAACCAGTGCTTTTTTATGTAATTTCATCATGCTCACTTTGCCTATAAGTAAATTTATAGCTCGCCTTTAACACAGCGTTGAAAAAACGGATAAGTATCGGTTGCATAGTAATGGTATATGCCTTGTGGAAATTCAGGGGTCACCCCAAAGCGCCCGTTACACTCATCTAAATCGCCAGAACCAGCTACATACTCCCAATCTTGTGCAAAAGTTCCCAGTGGATAAATATCGGTAGAAGGGCGGTTATCGCTTACAGTACTAATATGTTGGTAGCTACCTGTCATCACTTTAAGTGACGAACTTGCATCATCCGCGGTGCTATAGCCATAACGCGCATAAATAGGAAATCCATCAGCCGCCCATGCAATTAGAGTCATTGTTGAGCTGTTGCCGCCTTTAAGGGAGATAAATCCCTCCGGCATGCCATGATAATGATATGTGCCATCGGGCTGTACGTGTGCGTTGTTATCGTCAGTACCAAAACTAAAGGTATCTTGGCTTAGTGCTTCAATACTCCAGTTGCCACTGTTATCGCCAAGCGAGCAATTATCGCCAAGCGAGCAATTATCGCCAAGCGAGCAATTATCGCCAGAGTCATCACAACTGCCGCCGGTACCGGCATCAATTTTAACGCCATTTAGTACTATGCCTAACACGCCTCGAGGGCCGCCCATTAAGGTTGCTGTATCGCTTTGTATAGGCGTTAACGTAAAGCTGTCACTCACAGTTTGCTCAGAAATGGTGTTTGGATTGTCGGGGTTAGGAAACGTGCCCACATCATGATCGGGAATGCCATTAGCAACTACATCGCGTGTTGTACCTGTGCATGCCCAATCAGCAGAGCTGGTGGTTTGCACTGATGTTGAGTCGTTGTATTCATTGTAACTGTATTCACATAGCACTTGCTCGGTTGAGCTGGTGCCACTTGTTGCTGTTGTACTTTCACTGCTTGAACTTGTACTTTCATCAGTGGCGGTTGTTAGGTTTTGCTCATCACTGCCACATGCAACAAGAGAAGAAATTGCTCCGCTTAATAACGAAATTTTTAATAGTTTAACTTTATTACAGAGAGTGTGATTCATCATACACAGCCAATTAAGTACTAATTGCCACTATTTTTGATCTTAAATGTGCAAGCAATGTGCAAAAATAAATCAACATTGAGTATGTTTGTTAATCAGGTGATTTTACTTAAGCTGCATGTATTATAAAATCAGTGCATTAACAGCCTAAAGTAAAGAATGGTGTAATGGCAAAATCAAAACCTGAGGTGTCGATTCAAAGTTGTGGGATTTATTCTACATGGGATAGCAAAAGTAAAGCGTTGCCACAAATTGAGCAATTTACTACCAATGTAATTGCCAAGCTTGATGTTGAATTTGGTTTAATAATTAATATCAAAAAAGCAAAAGGCGAAAAACTTCACTTTTGTATTTATCACCCCGATATACCAGACAGTAATGGCGAAATAATGCCGCCCTTTGAAGGCGTTGAATACATTAAAGAGAACGACTGGCAGTTTTATTTAGGTGATACGCTGTGGGAGCCTATTGAAAATAAACTCGGAGATTGGCGAATGACACTCACCCTAAATAATAAAATTATTGCCGATAAAACATTTAACGTAGCACTTGAAGAGCAAGGCTCTGTTAATGATTTTTGGCGTAAACGAGGTTACTAAGCCCTAAAATTGCAGAGCTAAAAAAAGCCAATATACATTGGCTTTAAAAATATAACTTAACCTGAACTCTGGTTAAGAGATAGACCAACATAATTTATCATGATGATCTTTAAGCTTAATTCTCTAGCCAGCGGTTTTCGGTGAAGACAAGGCGAATTTACGCGTCAATAGCTAGCCTATTGCAAGTAAATTCAACGCTGTTAGCGCTGAAAATAGCTGCTAGAGATAGATTTATTATCCAGAGTTGAGGTTAACTTAGTTACCCCACGGGTTAGTTGCATTTGAGCGTTGTTTTCGTGCCCTGGCGCGTTGTTTAGTGGCCTTTTTTTCCATAATTCGCTTTGCATCACTAAAACTTAATTCGCACGGCTCCCCCGGTTTATGATCAGCAGGAATAACTCTATCTCGTGGCGGTAATTCGTATTGCACATCGTCGGGTTTAGGTAAGTTTTTAAGGCGGTATAGGTAAAAGTTATCTACCTTTTCTTGTGCCCATTGTGTTTTACGTAAAAACTTAACCGCCGATTTTACATCAGGGTTGTTTTTAAAACAGTTTAATTGCAAATAAGCGTGTAGTAGCTCCCACCCATATTGCTCAACCAGTTCTTCAACCACTTGCTCTAATTTTACGCCTTGCAGTGGGTTATTACTGTAAAGATCTTGGTTGCTCATAGGTGTTGCCTCATTAATAAAAATACAAATGCCATTATAAATTTAATAACGAGGCTTTAATAGATAAAATTGCTTAACTTTGGCAATTAACAACTACGCGGCCGCGAATTTTACCTTCCATAAGTTGCTCGGCATTTTCGATTACTTGTTCAAGTGTAATTTCGGTTGAAATTTTATCAAGGTAATCGGCTTTAACTAAGCTTGCTAGTCTGTCCCATGCTTCTACTCTGTCTTTTTTAGGGCGCATAACGCTGTCTATACCAATTAAAGATACACCACGTAAAATAAAGGGCGCTACTGATGCGGGTAAATCCATGCCTTGGGCTAAACCACACGCAGTAACCACACCACCGTATTTAAGCGATGCACAAATATTAGCAAGTGTGTGGCTGCCTACCGAATCTATAGCACCAGCAAAGCGTTCTTTTTGAAGTGGCTTACCTGGGTTTGAAAGCTCATCGCGGCTAATAATTTGTGACGCACCTAGCTCTTTTAAGTAATCGCTTTGCTCCATTCTTCCTGTGGCAGCGGTTACGTTATAGCCCAGCTGATTTAATAAATAAATGGCAAAGCTGCCAACACCGCCGTTTGCACCGGTCACTAATATTTCGCCATCACTTGGAGTGATGCCTTGTTTTTCAAGGGCAATAACACTCAGCATTGCAGTGTAGCCCGCGGTACCAATTTGCATTGCTTGTTTTGGCGAAAGCGGTGCAGGGAGAGGGATTAACCAATCACTATTAAGCGATGCCTTTTGTGCAAGGCCGCCCCAGTGTTTTTCGCCCACACCAAAGCCATTTAAAATTACATTATCGCCAACAGTAAATTCATCCGTACTTGTCTCACTTACTGTGCCCACTAAATCGATGCCTGGCACCATAGGAAAACTGCGCACAACCGGGCCCTTACCAGTTATGGCTAGCCCATCTTTGTAATTGAGTGTGCTGTAAAGTACATCAAGTTGCACGTTTTGATCTGGTAGGTCACTTTGCTGCACTTCACTAAGCGCCGCAGCGTAGTTTTCGTCTTTCGTAATTACAATAGCTTTAACTGAGTTACTCATAACATATCCTTTTAGACCGATCGGTTTTTAATGGCTAAATAAAATGCGCATTAGGTAAGTAATGCGCGTAAAAACATTTCTGTATACAACGTAAGGGGTTTACTTGATTGGGTAAGTTTAGCGCGCATAACGGCGCCTTCCCAGCCAATCCAAAAATATTCACTCATAAGCTGCGTATCAACAGTTTTAGCAAGCGTGCCTTGTTGCTGTGCTTCATTTAAACACAGCTCAACTTGCTGCTGCCATGCTACGTAGCTTTGTAGTAGGCGGATTTTAAATTCATCACTTAAATGATTGAGCTCTTGATTTAAATTGCCGACCAAACAACCGCGTTTGTACTGGTATTTTTGCATGCCCATAATGGCACTTTGCGTAAAGTGAATTAAGCGCTCGAGGGGCGGGGTATTGCTATCGGTTAAATATTTTTTGAGCTTAGTAATAAAGTAGTCATCGTAGGCATTTACTAACGCAATACCAAACGCTTCTTTACTTTTAAAGTAATGATAAAACGAGCCTTTAGGCACGCCGGCTTTTTTTAAAATGGTATCAAGGCCAGTTGCGCTAAAACCAAATTCAGTTAAGGTTTCTAGGCCAACCCTAATAAGGTGCGCTTTGGTATCGGTGTTTTCGCGAGGTATTTTAGGGGGTCTTCCGCGCCGTGCAGGTGCCTGAGCAGTGTTCATTATAAGTAACCCCTAATAGCCTTTTTAAAGTTAACCCATATTAGACCGATCGACTTTAATTAATCAAGCATAAATACCAATTGTTTAAAAATAAATCGTTAAAGCTGTTTTTTAAACAAAAGGGCAAATTGCAATAAAATCGTCATGATTACATTTTTGTTTGGAACTTAGCCAAAAAAGGTGTGTCGGATAAATAGGTCGTGTTGATTTTTGCTGGTTAAATTTGCAGTGGTGTTTGGCATTTAGACAAGGCGGTAATGCACCATAAATACCAACTATATGCTTCCCATTAGCTGCTTTCATTAAGCAGTTATTTAATCGCTTTAATGGAGATATTTAAATCAGCAAAGTAGAACACGCCTTAGCACATAAGTGCATTTAAGCGGTTAGATAGCCGTATTGTAAATTAAAGAAGCAGTAAGAAATGAAGTGGTACGACCACTGTGTTTTTATTAATGTTAAATTATTTTTGCATCAGCATGTTAGTTAATGTCAAACAAATTAATTAATTTTGCTATTTGAATTTAACATTTTTATTAACTATTCATTAAATGTAGATTTCACTAATGCTACAAAATTTATAATTAAAAAAGGTGAGGATATTACCGATGAAGAGACAAAAAAGAGATCGTTTAGAAAGAGCTCATTCTCAAGGTTTTAAAGCAGGTTTAGCCGGGCGCTCAAAAGAGCTATGCCCTTATCAGCAAATCGATCCTAAGTCAGAATGGTTAGGCGGTTGGCGTGAAGCAATTGAAAACCGAAACATGTATAAAACCTAATTCATCAGATAAGAATTAACGTAAAAAGGCCTCCAACAGGAGGCCTTTTTGCATACATTACTAACTTTAGAATGCGCTTGTGTCTTGAAATAAGCCCACTTTTAAATCTTTTGCTTCGTAAATTACGCGGCCATCTACTTCAACTGTGCCATCAGCCATACCCATAAATAGTTTACGCTTAATTACACGTTTCATATCAAGGCGGTACGTTACTTTTTTAGCGGTAGGTAAAATTTGACCGGTAAATTTAACTTCACCCACACCTAAAGCACGGCCTAAACCTGGGCCACCAGACCAGCCTAAGAAAAAGCCAACGAGTTGCCACATAGCATCTAGCCCTAAACAACCTGGCATAACTGGGTCGCCTTTAAAATGGCAATCGAAAAACCATAGGCTTGGGTCAATATCAAGCTCAGCTACAATTTGGCCTTTACCGTGCTCGCCGCCATCAGCAGTGATTGAAGTAATACGGTCCATCATTAACATGTTGTCGCTTGGTAAACGGCAGTTACCTTCACCAAACATTTCACCTTGACCACATAGGATCAAATCTTCTTTTGTATAGCTATTTTTAGGTTCCATAACACTTATCTTCGCTTAGAAATTGCCAAGTACTTTAGCGTACACTTGTACGCTAAACAACTCGGAGCAGTTGAAAAAACACTTTTTTGCGTGATTTATCGCCAATCAGTAGTGGCGATTGCTTTTTGCACTATAAAACCGCGCAATTACAATCAGAAATCATTATAATTACCCCTGACTTATAACCAGTTTAAAGGAAGTTTATGATCCTTTTTGTTAACTCACTAACAGTGATTGATTTTTCTTACTTATGTAACAAACGCGGCGCCGTTGGCGAGAGCTGGATTGTTGACTTAACGTTGCATGGCAAGCTAAATGAAGAGTCTATGGTGTTAGACTTTGGCTTAGTTAAAAAGCAAATTAAAGGCATAATTGACGACTGTTTAGACCACAAACTAGCAATTGCTAAAGGTTTAAATGGCACAGTACAAGAATTTGATTCGCACAAAACGCTCGATTGCACATTTGGTGATAACCACCATTTAGCCATGAGTGCTCCGCATCAAGCTTATTGCATGATAGACGCGCCAGAAATTAGCGTTGAATCAGTGACTGAATTTCTAATCGACACTATTTTACCAAAATTGCCAGAAAACATTGAAAAAATTGAGTTGTCGCTGAAACCAGAGCACAGCCAAAGTTTTTATTACCATTACAGCCATGGCCTTAAAAAGCACGATGGTAACTGTCAGCGTATTATTCATGGCCATCGCTCGCAAATTGGTATTAGTTTAGATGGTATGTCTATGCCACGCTTACAAAAGCAATGGGCAGAAAAATGGCAAGATATTTACTTAGCCACGGCTGAGGATCAAATCGCTGCAAGCGAATTAAAACACATAAGCGCTAAAAACGATGATGTGTGTTTTGCTTATACCGCTGCACAAGGTTACTTTGAAATGGCGATAAGCGAGTCACGCTGTGACATTTTACCTGTTGATACAACGGTAGAATGTATTGCTCAACACCTTGCTGAGCAAGTTAAGGCAGAATACCCAGACAAAGACGTAAAAATTACCGCATATGAAGGCGTAGGAAAGGGATCGATTAGTTATGCTTAAAACTCTTTTAGCCACAGCGCTTGTAACCACAACTAGCTTTAGTGCATTAGCGCTTGAGCTAAAAGGGCACCTAACGCAGGGCGGCTTAGTGACTGGCAAGCTTGAAAATGTAAAGTCGGTATCGCTAGATGGTAAAACATTAAAGTTATCAGACTCTGGCGATTTTGTGTTTGGCTTTGGTCGCGACGCGAAAGCAAAACACGCCCTTACGTGGGTAGATAATAACGGTAAAACACACACGCAAGATTTAATGATTACTAAACGTGATTATAAAATTGATAAAATTACCGGTGTGGCAAAAAAGTATGTGTCGCCCCCTAAAGAAGTAAGCGCACGTATTAGCCGTGAAGCGCAAGCAATACGTAAAGCGCGCGCGGTTAACTCTGATTTACAGTACTTTTTAGACCCCGTATTAAAGCCTGCACAAGGCCGTATATCGGGTGTTTATGGTAGCCAACGTTATTTTAACGGCGAACCGCGACGCCCACATTTCGGTTTAGATATTGCCAATAAAACCGGCTCGCCTGTTTATGCTCCGATCAGTGGCACCGTGGTGTTTGCCGACCCCGATTTATACTACTCTGGCGGTACGCTTATTATTGACCATGGCCATGGCGTTACCTCTACATATATTCATTTAAGCAAATTAGATGTAAAAGTAGGCGATACAATAAGCCAAGGCGACAAAGTTGCCGAAATAGGTGCAACAGGGCGTGTAACAGGCCCACACCTTGATTGGCGTTTTAACTGGGAAGGCGAGCGCCTAGACCCAGCATTATTGATGCAAGATAAGCTTGCTAATAAAAAGTAGATACTATGACAGACATTAACCGCGATGCAATTATTGCAAAGCGTATTGAAGACTCAACGACCTCGGTTACTAAAACGGTGTTTCCTGGGCGCACTAATCATCACAACACATTATTTGGTGGCGATGCGTTAGCATGGATGGACGAGGTTGCTTTTATTGCCGCCACTCGTTTTTGCCGAAAGCCGTTAGTGACTATTTCATCTGATAGAGTTGATTTTAAAGAGGCTATTCCAGCAGGTACTTTTGCTGAGCTAATTGCTAAAGTTGTGCATGTGGGCAATACATCACTTAAAGTGGATGTGGATATTTGTTTAGAAACCATGCATAAAGATGATAAGCACTCGGCTATTTCAGGCAGCTTTACCTTTGTAGCCGTAGATGATGACCACAGACCGACACCGGTGGTATGCGATAAAATGATTTACGGTTTTGATAAGTAAATGGCCTTTAAATAAGCACCAGTATTAGGTGCTTATTTAATTATAGCATAAGAACACATCATACTATCTTGTTGTAAAAAGAAATCTTAGCAGCTATAAAAAATATATAGATTTCGTTAGCAAAATAGGGAGGTATAAAAAAGGCATGAAATACATGCCTTAAAAATAATGAATTATACACACTATAAGTGCAGAGGTGTTAAAGCACCATAGCCGCAATCCAACCAAATATAAGTAATGGAATATTAAAATGTATAAAGGTGGGGATCACCGAATCTCGTATATGGTCATGTTGACCATCGGCATTTAAACCCGAGGTTGGTCCAAGTGTAGAGTCAGAGGCAGGAGAGCCCGCGTCACCTAATGCACCCGCTGTGCCCACTAAAGCCGCAGTTGCCATAACCGAGAAACCTAAATCTAAACATAAAGGCACAAATAAGGTAGCTATAATTGGTACTGTAGAAAACGAACTACCAATACCCATTGTTATCAATAATCCCACCAATAAAATAGAGGCCGCAGCGAGGGGCTTATTGCCATCAAATAATGCAGCGCCACTGTGAACTAAACTTGCTACATCACCGGTTGCTTTCATTACTGAGGCAAATCCTTGAGCCGAAATCATAATAAAGCCAATCATCGCCATCATGGCGACGCCTTTACTAAATACGTCGCCGTTTTCTTCCCACTTAACAACACCAAATACACTAAATATCATTACGCCAACAAGGCCGCCTAATATCATAGAGCCACTTAGGTTTTGTGCAACCAAGGATGAAAGCACAGCAAACAAACCCACGATCATCACTTTTTTTGGTTTCTCAATCTCGCTAGCTTTGCTTTGTGTTGTTAACGGTTGCGCTTTGTAGTCACGGCGTTTTGCGTAACTTATAAATACCGCAATAATTAACCCAACCAACATACCGCAGGCAGGAATGATCATTGCCATAGGCACTTGGGTGTTAACTATGTCTAGGCCGTTATCAACTAAGTTTTTATGCAAAATAGAGTATAAGTAAATGCCACCAAATCCATAAGGCAATACCATGTAAGAGGTAGCTAAACCAAACGTTAATATACAGGCAATGGCGCGGCGGTCTAAACGTAGTTGATTAAACACAACGAGCAAAGGGGGGATTAAAATAGGTATAAACGCTATGTGCACAGGCACTAAATTTTGAGAAGAAATAGCGCAGCCTAATATAATTAATAAAATAAAATAGCTTAAAAAGGTTTCGCTGCCTGCACCTTGTGCATTCACTTTGTTTAATAGCTTTTCGGCGAGGATACGGGTTAATCCCGATTTTGAAATAGCCACAGCAAAGGCACCTAACATTGCGTAACTTAGTGCAATTTCAGCGCCTGCCGACAAACCAGAATTAAATGCATCAACACTTTCTTTTATCCCTAAACCCGCTGTTAAACCAGCTACAAGTGCACTAATTATCATAGCTACAATGACATTTACACGGGCTAAGGAGAGCCCAAGCATTAAAATAACGCCTATAACAACCGCATTCATAGTTTTCTCTATTTTGAAGATTTAATTAATTTTATCAGATCTTTAGCCTGATTTTTACGTTCTTTAGTAAAAGGTTTTTTAGCGTAGCGCACTTGATTAAATAAATAGCTAAATTCGCTTAAAGGTTCCGCAGTATCAGGGCTTTGCTCAGCAAAGTATATTAACTGCTGATTTGGTGAATAGTGACTAGGCGCCGCTATGTCGTTTTTATCTGCCCAGTGCTTAATTGCCTCAAATTCTGAAACTAACGGCGGGCGTTTACTTTTATTGCGTGGCCAATTTAAATAAATAAAGTAAGCAGCAAAGCTAAAAGCAAGTCCTAAAATAACCGCTAAAGGGACCAGCCAAAGATGTTTACTACCAAAAAGTGATTTTAAAAAGTTGCTTTGCTTTTCTTCGTCAAAGCCAAGTACCCAGCTGGTCCATTGGTAATCAAGGGTTTCTAGTTTGAGCCTTAACCAATTAACGGCTGCAAAGTTACTTAAACTCACTAAGCCAAAATCAAGATTACTTTTAAATTCATCATTGAGTTCTTCGTTTTGTGAAAGTGAACCATTTAAACGCTCGGGGGCGACCACCGCAGTGGCATCAAAAATTTGCCACTGATTATTAATATACACTTCAACCCAAGCGTGGGCATCGTATTGGCGAACCGATAAATAATTATTTGTTTGGTTTTTTTCGCCACCTAAATAACCGCTGGCCAAGCGCGCGGGAATACCGGCGCTTCTAAAAATATACGCTGCTGCACTGGCGTAATGGCCGCAAAAGCCGCGTTTTTTATCAAATAAAAATTGATCAATAGTGCTGTCACCCGTCATTGGCTCAGGGGTTAACGTGTAACTAAATTCTTGTTTAGCAAAGTAGCTAAGCAATGCATTATAAAAGTCGCTTTGCGAGGTTGTTGATTGTTTAAGTTCGGCAGCAAGCTTGGCTGCTTGTTGGTTTGTTTGGTTATTTAAACGTGTGTAATAAGCGGTTTGCCAATCTGAAAGTTGCTCTGTACTCAGTGCTGCACTTGATACCTGATACTGCAAGCTTTTAGCTTGATATTGTTTTTTTCGTAATAGCCCTAGCGCATTACTTTCAACATTTTTATTGTTACTGGTTGCGTAACCAAGCCCATATAACCATTTTTGATTAGCAGGCTCGGCAATAATAGTGTAGGTATTTTGTACTGCAATTTGTTTATTGGGATCAGCACTTTGATTATTATATTTTAATAAATCAGATGTTTTCCACGCTTTACCATCAAAGGTGTCATGCACAAGTGCTCGCCAATAATAAGGTGAGGCGGGCGTGTCGTTATCAAAACGCGCTCTAAAAACCAGTTCATCAGAATTAGACAGCTTTGCAATATCAAACGGATCTACCTGTTCAGAGAGCCCTGTTTTAGCAAGCTTTGGCCCAGGTAACTGCCAAAAAGCGGGCATTTTAGGTAAAAACAACAGCAAAAATATTGCTAAAGGCAAGGCAATAAATAACAGCTTAGCACTTTGTTTAGAGGCTAATTTTAAACTATGCGAAGATTCAATTAAGCTCAATACTGCAAAATTGAGTAAAAATAGGGCGCTCATGGTTAAGGTGGTTATTATGCTTTGGTTAAACAAATACGCCGATGAAATAGAAAAAAACGTGAGTGTGACAATAATATGGTAATGTTTTTTTGTTTTAGCCTGCAGTAATTTAAAAATACTAGAGAGCAATAACATAGCAACAAACAATATGACTGTATCGCCTATACCTATGGTGTAAATCATTAATATTAAGGCTAATCCGGCCAAAATATTTGCAAGCCACGCGTTAGGTTTAGGGTTGTTAGTCAGTGTTAAGTACACATTCCAAAGGCATAAAAGCGATAAAACCCCAATAAACAGTACGGGCATATGCGATAAATAAAACGCAAATAAGCAGGCGTATATAAAGCTCATTGCTAAATTAATTGCCCGGTAATTTAATAGCTCAGCCATTATTTGCTCCGCCGTATTCGCTCAGAAGTGCTAAACACTGTGATTTATCGTGCGTGTCGTTAGTTGCTTTGTAACTTGCTGAGGGCAAAATTAGTGTAAACGGCGTGTTGTTTTCGCATGCATTACACACTAAAAAGCAAAGCTGACTCAAGCGTTGCTCGGTGTTACCCGTTAGCAGGTTAAAATCAAAAACAATATCGGACTTTTTATAATCTATAAATTCTTTTACTAGCAACTGCTGCGATTTAGCGTAATGTTTCCATGAAATTCGCTGCAATCCCATTTCTGGTAAATGCGTAATTAGCTCATCAAACTCTTCGCTGCCGGGCTCTTTAATACTGCCTGTTTGCGTTGTGTGTTCAAACGTACTGTTGTAAGTGTCGTTTAATACATGCTCTGGCGCAGGGTAAACGTAAACAGAATCATTAGGTTGTATATAACTCCACACGCTTACCAGCCCAAATGGGTAATTACTGTGTATTTTAAAACGTTCAAGGGTATATTTACCGCGAGTATTGTAAGGTAGGTTAATAATTAAAGCGCTGTCTTTGGGTGTAACTTGCGTTAAGTGCTTTGCATATTCTTGGTCATTTGAGTAGCTAAGCGATACTGATTGAGTAAGTGTAGGGGCTTTTAAAATAAATTTAACAGAGCCTTTATTTGGTGAGAAGATGGCAAAACTTTTTATATAATCAACTTTTAGCCCTTTGGCATTTGTATAACCAAGCAGAACGGCAATAATCATCACCACAAACATTAAATAAGCCATCACCAAAATTAAGTTATTTTGATAATTAATGCCCATAACAAAATTTAAAATAGCCACAATAATAAAGTAAAAGCCGAGCTGCGAGGGCACTACATATATATTGTTATGAGCCAGCGTTATGGATTGCTTTGAATGCTTGTTTTTAAGTAGTTTATTAAGTAAACGCTTTTTTAAAGCGCCTAATATACCGACTTTTTCGGCTTTTTTTTTGTATAACACGTTAAACTGGCACAGCAACGGTTTTTAAAATTTCATTTACTTGCGCTTCGCCCGACTCGTTATGCAGTCCTAATCGGTGTTGGCACACACTGGCAAATACAGCTTGTACATCGTCAGGGGTTGCAAACTCTCGCCCTTCAATAAATGCCCACGACTTAGCCGCTTTGGCAAGCGCTATACTTGCCCGTGGAGAGAGCGAGCCTGCAAATGCTGCGCTTTGACGAGTATGTGTTACTAATTCAATAATGTAATCGATTACAGGGCTACTTATCACAATTTGGTTAATTAAGGTTTGAATTTGCTGTAGCTGCTTAGCGTCTATTCTTTGTGGTAATTGGCTGTAGTCTCGCGGTTTAATGTTTAAAATAAGTTGTTTTTCAGCCTCTTTAGGAGGAAAGCCTAAACTTATGCGCATTAAAAATCGATCTAACTGCGATTCTGGAAGTGGGTAAGTACCCGACTGATAAAGCGGGTTTTGTGTGGCAATTACAAAAAAAGGATTTGGTAACGTGTACTTAGTACCATCTACTGTAACTTGCTGCTCTTCCATTGCCTCAAGCAATGCACTTTGCGTTTTAGGGCCCGCGCGGTTTATTTCATCTGCTAATACAACTTGGCTAAAAATCGGCCCTTTATGAAATGTAAACGTGTGCTCATTAGCGTTAAATACATTAGTTCCTAAAATATCGGCAGGTAAAAGATCGCTTGTAAATTGTATACGCTGATACGACAGCCCAAGCACTGCAGCAAGTGCATGTGAGAGCGTAGTTTTGCCCATACCAGGTAAATCTTCTATCAGTAAATGTCCTTCACTGAATAAGCAGGTGAGTGCTAGTTTTATTTGTTGTTTTTTTCCAAAAATAACACTCGATAAATCGTCGATAATTGCCGTAACAGTGCTTTGCATACTGACCTTATATTATTCGCTTAGTTCGAGGCGCTTCATAACAGAATTAACTTTTTTAGCGTTAAAAGGTTTTTCTATAAAGCCTTTAGCGCCTAATTCCCATGTGTTTTGCACGTTTTCAAGGGTGTTGTGACCCGAGCACATAACAACGTGAGCGTGAGGGTAGCTATCATTAATATGTTCTAGAATATCAGAGCTTTCAGAATCAGGTAAGTCCACATCCAAAAATATGACATTGGGTAATTTTTTATCAAGAAGGGGTTTTGCAGAAAGGTAATCGTTGCTTTCTAAAATATCTTCAAAGCCTAGCTCCGTTAATATTTGGTTTAGGTAGTCACGTATTTCCTTAACGTCATCAATAATAAGTATAGGCTCAAGCGGGCGCACAAATTCCATATGTTAATTACTTCTATTTTTTATACATCTAAAGTAATTTAATTTTATGCTAAGCACTGTATAAGCTCAAGAAAGTAAATCAAAAAACAACCAATTAGCGCTTTTACGCGCCTAAACCTGCCGTATTAATTAAACGCCCATACCATTTAATTGGTTAATAAATGTTAAATAACGCACTTCAATAGCCCTCTACAGAACATTTTAAATAAGACTTTAGTTATAACTTGCAATTTTATTTTGGAATTCAAAACTATTAAACCCTTGTTTATAAATGTAAATTTTTATAAACACCATTTCATGTAAATGTTTTGTAATAAAAGATGTTGACGTTACATTATTCATTTGTGATTATGCTCACTAGCTGAGCCTATGCCCATTAAGAAGCTTAAAAACACATTAAAGTAAAATGCTCATTCGCTTTAGCTGCACACTGAAAATACACAACACACTAAATAGAGAGTTCATTATGTTAAATAATAAGAAAGCTAAATTTGCGCTAACTTTAGTAGCAGCAGCATTGGCGGCGCCTGCACAAGCAGAAATGTCAGATTACTTTGACCGCCTTGACGTTAACTTTCTAGCCATGCAAAACTTTCAGTCTATTCAAGCTAAAGACGGTGCATTTCGTCCTGGAGATGAAGAGCAATCATCAGGTTTTGGGCGTATCAGAGCTAACTTAATGCTTAAGTTTCATATAAATGAATACATTACTGCCGACATTGATATAGCCGAAGAGCCAAACGATTTTGGCGGCGGCGACCGTGATTTTTCGTTTCATAACGACTTTGCAGGTATTGAGTTTGATTTACTTGGCTTATACGGGACACCAAACGAAAACGAAAATTTAACGCTTCGTTTAGGTAATATTGGCGCCTCTCCATTTCAGTTTAAAGGTTTTCAAGACGGCGCTGATAACCAAGGTAATGCCTTAATTGGTAACGGCATTAACGACTACGCAACCGCAGAAAACGGTGCACAATTAAGCTACACAGAAACTTTTGATAGTGGTGTACTTCGTTCTTATAACGTGGCAGGTCACATTACTACATCAAGCTTTGGCGAAGCATTTCAAGAAGATAGAGGCTTTAATTACCGTTTACAAGGTACATTAGAGTTTGAAGGTGGCTTTAAAGTTGGCTTAAATTACTTACAAGCTAACCAAGGCGACCAACTTCGTTTTGAAAATGGCGTAGCGAGCTTAGATGGACTCACAACAACAAATTACCGTTTTGGTGATGGCGAAAACTATAACTTTTCGGCTTCTCCTTCAAGCGAACGTGATACTCACGTAGGTGTTATGCCAGGGCTTGATCAGTCTATCATTCAATTAAATTTAGCGTATCAGCCATCAGATCAAACCAGCATCATTTTAATGTTGGGTAAATCGTCTGACGATTACACCTTTGCAGACTCTGCAGGTAACGCAGTGGCAGGTATTACCTACTTTGGTACAGATGGCGTGGCAGACGAAAACGGTACCACATTTGATTCTAACAGTGTAATTAAAGGCGAAAGCTCAGTAGAATATTACGCAGTTGAAGCACAGCAATATATCATTCCTGAAAAACTTTACGTAGCCGCACGCTATGCAGAGTCAGAAAACACTTCCGATTTAATCGGCCAAAACGATAACACCGTTGAGCGCCTACAAGTAGCCGCAGGTTACTGGTTTACAGATTCTACACTTTTAAAAGTTGAGTATGTAAACCAAGAAGAAGGCGCAAACTCAGGCGGCCAAATTGGTCGTGGTTTTGACGGTTTCACCTCAGAAATCTCAGTTAAATTTTAAATAGCTTACTAACTTACTGTTTGGTTTAAAGGTAATTTCAGCGCTGTAAATACGTTGAAATTACTCACCGCTTTATTTACTAAGGCGCTTTACAGTTATTTTTTAAGCGTCATTTAACATATTTATGAGGGTTAACCCGATGAAAACTAAATTATTAATGCTCGCGTGTTCAGTTATGGCTATTAACGTAGCCGCTAAAGAAACCATAACCATTGCCACTGTTAATAATGGTGACATGATCACCATGAAAGAGCTTAGCAATCATTTTGAAGAACAAAACCCAGATATTTCATTAAAATGGGTAACACTAGAAGAAAATATTTTACGTCAACGTGTAACAACCGATGTTGCCACAAAAGGCGGCCAATACGATGTAATGACAATTGGCACATATGAAGTGCCAATTTGGGGTAAACAAAACTGGTTAACTGAGCTTGATAACCTAGGTGAAAGTTACGACGTTGATGACTTACTACCGGCTATTCGCAGTGGTTTAACGATAGATAACAAATTATACGCGGCCCCATTTTATGGCGAAAGCTCTATGGTTATGTACCGTACAGACCTAATGGAAAAAGCCGATCTAGAAATGCCAAACGCGCCTACGTGGAGCTTTATTCAAAAAGCTGCAAAAGCGATGACCAATAAAGATGAAGGTGTTTATGGCCTTTGCTTACGTGGTAAAGCAGGTTGGGGCGAAAATGTTGCTTTAATTACTTCAATGGCAAATTCGTTTGGCGCTCGCTGGTTTGATGAAAATTGGAAACCACAATTTAACACCCCTGAGTGGAAAGCCACACTCCAGTACTATGTAGATGTTATGAAAGAGTCTGGACCTGCGGGTTCGTCAGCGAATGGGTTTAACGAAAACCTAGCGTTATTTCAAACGGGTAAATGTGGTATTTGGATTGATGCAACGGTTGCTGGCGCATTTGTAACCAATAAAAAAGATTCTGAAGTCGCTGATAAAGTAGGCTTTGCACTTGCACCAGATAATGGCTTAGGTAAACGCGGTAACTGGCTATGGTCATGGACACTTGCAATTCCTTCTAGCAGTAAAAAATCTGATGCTGCAATGAAATTTATTAGCTGGGCTACATCAAAAGAGTACAGCCAATTAGTTGCCGATAACAAAGGCTGGGCAAAAGTACCGCCGGGTACTCGCGCATCACTTTATGAAAACGAGCAATACATGAATGCAGCACCGTTTGCACAAATAACGCTTGATTCTATTAATTCGGCAGACCCGAAAAACCCTACTGTTAAACCCGTGCCTTATGTTGGCATTCAGTTTGTTGCTATCCCTGAATTTCAAGGAATTGGCACTGCTGTTGGGCAGCAGTTTTCCGCTGCACTTACTGGGCAAATGACTGTTGAGCAAGCGCTTAACACATCACAACGCCTAGTTGAGCGCACAATGCGTAAAGCGCGCTACCCAAAATAAATAAGTAGGCGGGTAAGTTTAACGCTTACCTCGTATTTTTCGTCAGCATTAGCATGTTATCTAGTAGCCGTTTGTCGTTGTTGCTAAGGTTAATGCTGACTTTTTCAAGGTCACTGATATGGCAACTACACAGTCTCGTACGCTTGCACGCATAATGCTATTTCCTAGTGTAATTTTATTACTAGGATGGATGATAGTGCCGCTGTGCATGACACTCTATTTCTCGTTTGTAGATTACAACTTACTTATTCCTGGTGAACGTGAATTTGTAGGCTTTTTAAACTACGAGTTTTTTTTAACAGATCCGGCATTTGTTGAATCCTTTTTTAATACCCTTTATTTAGTAACGGGTGTATTAGCTATCACAATTTGTGGTGGTATCGGTTTAGCTGTTCTCCTCGACCAAGCAATATGGGGGCGAAACTATGTTCGTATTATGGTTCTCGCCCCATTTTTTGTTATGCCAACCGTATCGGCTTTGGTGTGGAAAAACATGTTCATGAACCCTGTAAATGGATTATTTGCACACTTTGCAATTTGGCTCGGCTTTGAACCTATCGACTTTTTTGCGCAAATGCCTTTGTTTTCAATCATTATTATTGTTTCTTGGCAGTGGTTACCGTTTGCTGCGTTGATATTACTCACGGCAATTCAATCACTTGACCGCGAACAACTCGAAGCAGCCGATTTAGATGGTGCAGGGCCTTTTAGTAAGTTTTTTTACATCGTGCTGCCGCATTTATCACGCGCTGTTACCGCTGTTATTTTAATTGAAACTATATTTTTACTGTCTATTTTTGCAGAAATTTTAGTGACAACCAGTGGCGGGCCTGGGTATGCATCAACCAATATTACTTACTTAATTTACACCCAATCGTTATTACAATTTGATGTAGGCGGGGGCTCAGCAGGGGGCATAGTTGCAGTAATTATTGCCAATATTGTAGCCATATTTTTAATGCGCCTTATTGGTAAAAACTTAGAGGGTTAATCATGGCTAGTGCAGCAAATAAAAAATCAAAACTAATTTATACCCTGGCAGCATGGACCATCAGTGGGATGATATTTTTCCCAATTTTATGGACAATAATCACCAGTTTTAAAACTGAAGCAGAAGCAATAACAGCCACACCAGCGTTATTTGCTTTTGATTGGACACTGGAAAACTATCAAGATGTGTTAGCCCGCTCGCCGTATTTTGATCACTTTTGGAACTCGGTGGTTATATCACTCGGCTCAAGTTTATTGGGCTTATTAATAGCCGTACCAGCCGCGTGGTCAATGGCGTTTGTGCAAACGAAAAAAACTAAAAACCTACTTATGTGGATGCTTTCTACAAAAATGCTCCCGCCGGTAGGGGTGTTAATTCCTATTTATTTACTCTTTAGAGACTTTGCTTTATTAGATACAAAACTGGGCTTAGTTATTGTTATGACCTTAATAAACTTACCGATTATGGTATGGATGTTATACACCTACTTTAGAGAAATTCCGGGTGAAATTTTAGAGGCGTCACGAATGGATGGTGCAACTATTGGCGAGGAAATATTTCATGTATTACTGCCAATCGCATTACCCGGCATAGCCTCAACATTACTGTTAAACGTAATTTTGGCATGGAACGAAGCATTTTGGACACTCATTTTAACCGCTGCGAATGCCGCACCACTAACGGCATTTATTGCCAGTTACTCAAGCCCTGAAGGGTTATTTTACGCCAAGTTGTCGGCAGCATCTGCCATGGCCATTGTGCCAATATTAATTCTTGGTTGGTTTAGTCAAAAACAATTAGTGCGCGGCTTAAGCTTTGGCGCAGTAAAGTAGGAGAACACACATGGGCAGCATCACACTAAAAAAAGTAACTAAAAGTTTTGATGAAGTTAAAGTAATTAAACCGCTTGATTTAGAGATAAAAGACGGTGAATTTATTGTATTTGTAGGGCCATCGGGCTGTGGTAAATCAACATTACTGCGTATGATTGCCGGATTGGAAGACACAACCAGCGGCACAATTGAGATTGATGGCCAAGATGCCACACAGACGCCACCGGCAAAACGTGGTTTAGCTATGGTATTTCAGTCGTACGCTTTGTACCCGCACATGAGTGTACGCAATAATATTGCGTTTCCACTAAAACGTGCAAAAGTAAGCCCTGCTGAAATAGAAAGTAAAATAGCAAATGCCGCTAAAATACTTAATTTAACTGATTACTTAGACCGTAAACCAGGGCAATTATCGGGCGGGCAACGCCAACGTGTAGCAATAGGGCGCGCAATTGTTAGGCAACCGTCGGCTTTTTTGTTTGACGAACCGCTTTCAAATTTAGATGCATCGCTGCGTGTAAATATGCGCTTAGAAATTTCTGAACTACACAAAAGCTTAGCTACAACAATGATTTATGTAACACATGACCAAGTTGAAGCGATGACTATGGCAGACAGAATTGCGGTATTTAATGGGGGGATTATTGAGCAAGTCGGTACGCCACTTGAGCTGTACCAGCACCCGGTAAATAAATTTGTGGCAGGCTTTATTGGTTCACCAAAAATGAACTTTATTGAAGTAGATAACGATAGCCATGCACAAACGCATAGTTTAGGTGTGCGTCCTGAGCACTTTGAAATTTCAACTGAGTCAGGAACTTGGCAAGGTACTGTGGGCGTAATCGAGCATTTAGGTTCTGAAAGCTTTTTACATGTAACTATTAACGATGGCAGTACGGTTACGGTAAAAGCAGATGGCGATTGCCCACTACAATATGGCGATACAATATATTTAAGTGCGCCTGAGCACAAGGTACATAGGTTTGATAAAAATGGTTTAACGATTAAAAACCCAACAGTTTAATCCGCCGTTTTAGGCCAATACTTTAGGAATAGCAAATTTACCTAAAGTATTGGTTATTAAATTAATGTGACACTTCGGCATTTTATAAATGAATGATATATTTGCAAATATTATAAAATGATTTATCGCTAAACTAAGCGGCTTATCAAAATAAGAGGTTTATGTGGCAAAGCTATCAAATACAGAAATACGTAAGCTCGATGATGCAGCTAGAGCAGGGTGGCTCTATTATGTTGCGGGTAAAACACAAGACGAAATTGCCAAAAAACTCAATGTATCTCGTCAATCGGCTCAACGTATGGTGGCATTATCTGTAAGCCAAGGGCTTATTAAAGTAAGGCTCGATCATCCTATTGCTAAATGTATGGATTTAGCAGAAAAAATTAAAAGCCGTTTTGGCTTAGACTCTTGTGAAGTAGTGCCTAGCGATGGCTCAGATCCAAACTCTACAGTGGGTTTAGCGCAAGCCGGTGCAGCTGAAATACAACGCCATTTAAAATCAGAAACACCTAAAATTTTAGCTATGGGTACTGGGCGCGTATTACGTGCATGCGTTGATGAACTGCCAACGCTAGATTGTAGCCAACACAAAGTAGTGGCGATGCTTGGTAACATGGCACTTGATGGGTCGGCTTCACCTTATGATGTAGTTGTTAGAATGGCGGAGCATATAAATGCAAAGCATTACCCAATGCCGCTTCCTGTATTACCAAGAAGTGTTGAAGAAAAACAGCAATTGCATTCACAACATAATATTACCAGTAACTTAAAATTGGCCACTCAAGCCGACGTAACATTTGTGGGTGTAGGTAGCCTAGGCGAAAAATCGCCATTGCATATTGATGGCTTTGTTGATGAGCAAGAGCTAAAAGAGCTACAAAGTTTAGGGGCTGTGGGCGAAATGATCAGCTGGGTTTACGACAAACGCGGCCAATTAATTGACTGCACTGTAAACCAACGTGTTGCCAGTACGCCATTAAAAATTGAAGGTAATAAACAAATTTACGCTATAGCCGCCGGTGAAGATAAAGTACTTGCGATACTTGGTGCAGTTAGATCAAATATGATCAGCGGTTTAATTACTAACGAATACACAGCAGAACGTATTTTAAGTATGGATTAGCTAAGGTTGTTTTAGGTAGCTTTTTAAAAGCTACGGATAATAACTGACTGAATGAGCCTTTATTTTCCAAAAAGGAAAATAAAGGCTCACTTAAAATACCAATAAAGTTTTAAAAAATTTAGGCTTTTTGTAAAACGTTTTAAATAGCGCTTTAATAAAAGAGCGCCGTAATAAAAGAACGTTGATGAAAATAGCAAAGCAAAAACTGGTGTAGTTAAAATTTTAAAGTAGCCAATGCTTAAAGTTCTTTGTAAGTAATATAGCTAGTAAAGTTTTAAGTGTAATGAATAATAAAAGCATAATGACCAGGAATAAACTAAAAGTACACAGCAAAGTAAGACTAGGTATAGCTTGGTAAAAACAACCTTAATGTCCGATACCGTCTAGTATTGGACATAGCAGGAGTGTAATACACACTCCTTATTATAATACACATAACTACCTATAATTTATATTATGTTAAATAAGTTAAATTAATACATAATCAAAGTTAAGTAGCTTCTATTATGTAGCCTTTCAATCTTATAAAACCAAGCAATTACAAATTCCATATAGCAGCCTCTATATTCCCTTTATAAAAATTAATTACCTTTTTTAAACAGGCTCAAATTTTGTAATTTTCGTTTCTATCATTTTATTTAAAGCTAACTTATTGCTACAAGATTTTTTGCGACTCATATCAGGTTTAATTTAAAGCCTTAGATTTAAGTTCTTCAAAACCTAAGGCCTACCGCAAAAATAATATGACTTAGTTACAACCTAGCTCAGACCTTAAACCATACACTGATGATTCAATTGTTTGTGCACTGTTATACGATAAGTTTGGCATTACATTTATACCCGAACGCGATTCAACTTCATCAATACTTACTTCGGTATTACAAAAGTTATCACTGCGACTTGCTGTTTGCTCCATAATAAATGCCGATGCTTTAATTGTGCTACCAGTTTGCTGCATAACAATTTTAAAATAGCCACTTGGAATGGTATGCGCTTCGTTAGCTTGTGGTAACTCTGCAAAATAATATTCGTATAATGGGCCTGTTACTACATATAAATCATTTCCATTTCCTACGTGATTTCGCACTGCAGATTCAAGCCTAACCCATGGGCCTTGATTTAATGCGGATGATTGCGGCGTAATATTAGAAAGTAAGTTTGTTAGTTTCCAATCATCCGTATTGCTAAAAGATGCTAATGGAACTTGATGGCCTCTATCGGTATTTATTGTTGCATATGCATCGGTGTAATCATTAGGCTCTAACGTGTAATGTGAGTATAGATCAGGATCGGCTTTCCAACTTCTGCTTCTCGATGGTCCACTCATAGTGCTAGTCGTAACATGGTAAGCCACCCAATCTGCAAACTTTGTATAACGATTATTTTTTAAAGTATAAATACTTCGCTCAATTGTATTACCATTATCTAAACCTGTTGGGCAACCTTGTAAACAATTGTCTGCACTTGCACTGTGTGCAAAACATAAACCTGTAAGTACTATTGATGCCTTTATTATTGTCTTCATTGTTTTATCCTCAATTAAATGAGGGTAAAAATTAGCAGTACATTATTACAGCAATATGTATCTAACTAATTGTTTATAAATACAATAATATCTTCTTAGGATTTTGGTATTACTAATAAAAGTCGCGAGTATACAGTTACCCTCGCCTTATATTCAACGTAGTAACATCACTTGTAGACCTAGCGAATAAAGGGGTTTTTATATACCTACATGCATTATGTTAAATTGAGTTCTTTGTGGTTTTCTATGCGTAATCACCCTGATATAAAGCGTTTACGCATACTTTTAATGTATGAATATTGAGCTATTAATAGCGGTTTATACTTAAATGGTTTAATACTAAAAAATAGATGAAAACAAAAAGCCGTTTGAGTAACTAATTATATAAAAATTAATAAAGCTCAAACGGCATGGTTTTATATACATGTTAGCCAAAGTGGCTAACTAGTCCTTTAAAACTAAGGTGTTTTAAAACTTTTTATCAGCCAAAAATTCACCCATTAACGAAGTTACTCGTTCTGGTTTTTCATCTATAACCCAGTGCCCTGCTTTTTCTATCCAAGTTAGTGTTGCATTTGGTAAGGTTTGAGCTAACTGAGGTGCATATTTAGGTTTTTGAAAGTTATCTTCATCACCCCATAAAATGAGGGTTTCATGCTTTAAGCTTTTAAGCTCACCGGCAATTGCTTGTGTATACTCTTTATTAAGTCGGCGCATATTATTAAATAACGATGCTTTACCTTGCTCATTACTCCATTGCTTTAAATACTGTTTTTTCAGCTCATCGGTCATTATGCTTTTATCGTATACACCTTTTGGCATAAAATCATTTAGCGTATCAACAAACTCATCAACTGATGTTTCTTGCTCTACACCAGGCTCAAGCAAAGGTTCAAACTCGGGTATTGGCCAAGAATCAAAGCAAACACTATCAATTAATATTAAGCTGTTTACTTTTTCTGGGTAATTTACCGCCATGAGTTGTGCAATTCCGCCACCTATATCATGAGAAGCAATGTTTGCTTTAGCAATACCTAGCTCATCCATAAATTGACTGATTATTTTGCACTGAGCATTAATTGATACATCGGTATTTTCTGGCATATCAGATTCGCCGTAATTGAGTAAATCAGGTGCAATAACACGATGTTGCTCACTCAGTGTTGGCATAACATTTCGCCATAACGATTTATTAGTCGGAATACCATGTAATAATAGTAGAGGTGTGCCCTCGCCCATTTCTTGATACGCTATTTTGTGGCCTTCAACGGTAATGGTTTGTGTTTTACTCATACTTAATATCCTCATCAATATTTAAAATTTAGCCTAAACCTGTGTATGTATAGTGATGAGCAATTATCATCCCAGCTTGTTTTTAAAATATTTTTTTTGATGTTTTAATAATTACAAAAACCTGAGAGCGTTTTAAAATGCGGTCTGCGGCTATTAATAGTAAGTAGGATTTATTTTGAGTTAAGCGAAAACAGTAAAAAATAAAGAGTTATAAAATAACCTTCATTTTTAAAATTATGAAATAAAGTAGTAGCTACATGAAATAATTACTGCCAGTTCGGGCCTATTAAAAATAATAGGCCCTGTGTATTTTACAATTTTATATTGTTTAATTTGGCCTAGCTTAGCAAATGCTTAATTTTATTAATTAATACTTGCTGCTTTACTGGTTTTTCAAGCATGTCGTCAAACCCAAGCTCAACATACTTAGCATTACTATTTGTGTCAGAATCTGAAGTGTGGGCAATAATTTTGGTTTGCTTGTCTGCGTTATGTTTTTTTATTTTAAGCATCGCGTCAGTGCCCGAGAGTTCTGGCATAACAATATCCATTAAAATAATATCGTAATTATTTTGCGACACCATCAACATAGCTTCTATTGCATTGCTTGCATAATCTATTGTTACGTTTTCATCTTTCAGCATGGCTTTAATAACCATTTCTACGAGCGGTTCATCATCAACTAATAACAACGATTTGGTGTTGTTAAATTCTGTATGCGTTGTAGTTACAGTAATGGGTTCTTGCTTGTTTGCACTTACGGGTAACAATTCTACCGTGTTAACTAATAACGATAAATTAATAGATGTTGTTTTACCGCGCTCGTGCACAGTAATATTTTTACCGCCGAGCATTTTAAAAATTGAGATAAAAAACCGCAGCTCTAAAGTAGCATCAAAATTAATATCGCTTTCAAAAGACCGTTGTTTGCTTACCATTTGTAACTGACTATAAAAATTCCCCTGATTTGCTAAGTTATTTATAGAAAAATCCAGCGACAAATAATGTTTACCTTGCTCGTTAATCAGCTCAGAATTTAACGACAATTTGCCTTGATGTGTGCTTTCTATAAGCTCACTAGCCAGCTGAATAATTAATTGCATAATCAGCTTTTCATCACTGCTTATGCCTTTATCTATGGGCACATTGTTATTAATAATTATATTTTTATCATCAGAGTCTTTATTAAGAATATCGGCCGTATTTTTAAGTAAGTCAGCTAAATTAATAGCGCTCATTTTAAGCTTTAATTTACCGGTATCGGTTTTATTTATATTAACCAACTGCTGCACAACACAACTTAACTGTGTGCATGCATTTTCTAACTCATTGCTAAAATTGGCTTTACTGTTTTTATAATTAAGCTCTACTATAGATTGCAGTGAACTAAGTGGCGCTTTTAATTGCATTGCTAAGCGTGCTACAAATTTATCTTTTAGCTGGTTAGCTTGCTTAGACTTTTCTACTACTTGGGCAAGTAATAACTCTTTTTGATGCGCTTGTGTTTCATCTCTAAAGTAACAAACAAAGCCACCAAAGTCGGTATGCCTTTGCACAACGGTGATCCAGCGGCCATCGCTAAATCCTATATCTATTAATTGGCTATGTTCATTAGCTAATTTATTATGTTCTTGATAATGGGTAATAATATTATTTTGTTGAGAAATACTCATTATTTGGCTGTAACTTAATTGCTTATTGTTTTGAATAACATGAGAAAACAATTCGTTAAATGCCTGATTAGTTATTACCGGAAATTCGTTACTATTAAAAATGGCAAAGCCATGCGGAAGTGCATCAAGCGAGCTTGAAAACAACGATTCTCTATTAAGTATAAGGGTATTTTTTTGTTTAATTTCGTCATGTAAGCGCCTTGGTAAACGTAAAAAATAATAAACAAATGCAAATATAGCTAAGCTAATTAATGCCAGTTTAAATAAGTCGAACCTAGATACATTTGCAGGCGTTATGGGTTTAATGGGTTGCACATGCAAGCGCCACGTAGCAGGAAAACGGCTACTTGCTGCGCTTATGCTGTTAGGGATAGTTTTAACATTTAGCTCCCCCCTACTTCCTAATATAAACTGAGGGGTTGATATAAATAAATTATAATTTTGCGTATTTAGCTTACCTATTATGGCATTTAAAAACTTACTTAAATCAAAGGCTGTGAGTGTATAAATAGCGCTATTACCCAAGTTTATTTCTGAAATTAAAAACGCTGTATCGGCTACAGTAAATACCTCTACTGATTGTTTATTTGCTCGCATTGAAAATGCGTTTAGCCACTTAGTAAAGCCGTAAGCTGCTAAATCAAAGTTGTTTTTAGACCATATGGCAAGTTGTTTATAGTCATTATCAAATACAACAAAACCTTTATACGTTAAACTGCTTGATACCTGCGTTTTTACTAAATCACTTAATTGTTGCTGAGTATAACTTTGTTGGCTTTTTAAAAAGCCTGCGACAATTTTATCTTTTTGAGTAATATAAAGTGCTTGGTTGTCAAAGCGCTCTAATGCATCAAACAGCGTTTGCCTTAACTGCTGAGTTTGTATGGCATAGGCACTTTTTTTATCTTTTTTATCTAACGTATATAAAAGCAAAGCCGAGAACGAGCAAATAACCAGCGCAATTAAAAAGGCCACCGGCGCTAAGCTAAATAAGTGAACAAAACGATTTAGTGATTTTGTCTCACTCGGTTTAATTGTCTTAGTTGGGGTAAAATGCTTATTAAGCTGGGTTTGCAGTAATTGCGCAAAAGATACAAATTGCTCTTTTTGAGAGCCTATAAGTGTTTTAGGTGAAATATCGGCAATGATCAGTACGCCAATTAAGCTGTTATCTAAATTATAAATGGGATATTGAGAGTAAAAGCGTACCTGTTGGCAGCGCCCTTTTGTTAGTGGGTCAAATAAGGTGTCTTCAATTATGTAGAGTTTTTCTTGTGTGCACGTTTGTGCCAAGCTATTTAATTCACTGTCGGCTTTGTATGGGTCATCGCAGCTAATAATTTGTTGCGTATACAAGGCATTATAATCAACGAACTTAACAATAGAAACATCATAAAACTGCTTCATTAGGGTCAGCGTTTCGGTTATTTCTTGTTTTATTTCATCTATTTGTGTGTTGTTAAATTCATTTATATTATTTGCATATGAACTGTTCATGGGCGCACTCCTTCACCTTTCGGCGGTGTAGAAATCCAACGCGTGCTGCTAGCACTTGTATGTGATGGAAGTTTTACTCTAAATGGCGGAAGTAAGTTATTTAAAGCAGGTTCGCCTTGTGTATTTAACACCGGCTCTGCCGAAGTTAAATTTAGCGAAGCCTCGCAGTAAGTTACGCCAGGCTCTATGCCAATAAGGGCCAGCGTTTGAATAATTATGTCGTTATTTATTAAATCGATACCTAGCAGCTCAAAGGTTGTTTCTAAAATTGTAAATACCAGTGTTTCTACTATATTTTCATCTTCTTCTAGTTGCGTACCTTGTGGGCAGCAAATACTGCCTAGCTCTACATCTACACTGCTTGCTACACCTATGAGCGACAGTGCATCAAGCGCGGTTCCTAATAACACTTCAACTTGTGGCAAATATAAATCAAGAATATCGCCTTGTGGCTCATACCCTGTTTGGCAACTATTGCACGACTGCGATAATTGCTGACTGTCTATTCCTAATAACGGATTACCAAGCGCAGTTACACCAACCAAGCAACTACTATCGGCTTGCTGTTTAGCAATTGAAAAGCTTTCGCACGGGTTACCAGTAACTACCTTTTGAGACATATAGCGCGATACAATTTCGTCACCTGTTGCCGGGCACGCTAATGCTGTACTTTTTAGTAATTGCCCCATTACGGAGTTACTTAATTGGCCAATGGCATAATTAGGCCCTTGCTGTAGCGCATTGATATAACTTACATTGCCACTATTAGCGGTGTTACTAACTCCTAGACTATCTGAAAACTCATCACTTAAACTTTTTATACACGGGTTGCCTTGGCAATTAGGCGCATCGTAATAAATGGCTTCTCGTGAGGTGAACCTGTCATCGCGTATCCCAATTAAAGCGCGATATGTTGCATTTGCTTGGCGGTCTGTGTAAAAAATTAAAGGGGCCTGGTGCTCATCAAACCCAATGGCGATTCCCAAAGGGGTGTTATTAGCATCAACCACTGTTATTTGGTTATCTACTTTTGTGTGATAGCGCTTAATAAGTGCATCGCGCACTAAAATAACACCACCAATAGAGCCAATAATTAAAATGGTAATAATTAAAATCAGCTCAATAGTGAGTATGTAGCCCTGTTGGTATTGTTTATTCATAGAGCGCTCCTATAGCACTTCAACCAGCATTTTTAGTACATTCATTACCTGCAGCGCCGCAGGAAAAAACACCAGTACTAAAAACATAGGAAAACAAATTAAGATAATGGGAAAGGTGGTATGCAATGCTTTTTTATTTACTTTTTTAGCTAATAAAATATTTTTTTTAAGCGCAAAGCTTTCTAATTGTGACTCAACCGCCTGTATTAACGGGGTGCCAAGCTTAGAGCCAATAAGCATTAAATTAGCTAATTTTTTTAAACCCGAGACCCCTGTTCTGTCATATAACGAATTAAAGGCTGTTTCGCGGTCTTTACCGGCACTGAGCTCAAACAAAAATAGTTTAAGCTCTTTATATAAAGGGTGTTTTTTACTTAACCCGTGATCAACCGCTAAAGCAAATGCGCGCTCTAGCGAAAAGCCAGCGCGCATATACACTAACAGCACACTTAAAAAAAACTCTAAGCTATTGTTAATTTGTACTTTACGCTGGCCTTTTTTAAATAAAAACCACATATCAGGCGCAAAAAAGCTAATAAAACAGATAATGGCTACAAGCGGTGTACTTAATACATAACCAGTGATCTCTATGGCAGTATAAGCACAAAATGTGGCGGCCATTTTAAAGCAGTACATGCTCAACAAAATTTTATTTAACTGATACCCTGCTTGTCTAAATTGGTTTTTTGAAATAACAATTAATGGATACCAATTTATATTTGTTTTGATAGGTTGCTGAACCTCAGCCTTTAATGACTGCTTTTGAATATGGATAAATGCACCCATACTTACCAATAAGCCAACAAATAAAAATATGTCTATCATAGCGTTACCCTCAAGCTTAGGCGAAGCCATAAAAAGCCAAATAACTGGCAAAGCACAGCAACGGTAATAAAGGCCATGCCATTGGGGTTATTTAACAGCGGATCGAACCAGGTTGGATCGGTGTAATTAAATAAAGGCACTAAAGCGTAGGGTAAAACGCCACTAAACAGCGCAGCGTATTTAGTACCAGAAAGCTTAGCTTTGAGCTGCTGGCGATCTAGCGTTCTTAACGACATCATTTTGCATACACTTTTAAGCATGTCAGTTAAATCGCACTGGCTTTGTGTATGAGTAATTATGCTATGTGCAAATAACCGCACGGTTTCGCAGTTGTAGCGTTTAATTAAAGGGGCAAACGAGTTTTGTATATCACTGCCCATATTTAAGCGCTGCAGTAATAAATGACTTTGCGGTTTAATGTATTTATCGGCGTGTTCGTCGGCAAATTGCATAGCCTGAACAAGTGAAAGCCCAGTACTTAAACACGATTGTACGGTTTCTATGTACTCTAAAAATAAGTGCTCAAACTTGGCTAATTTATAGTGTGCTAAATCAATAATCACTATAAAGCAGGTTATAAATACAACCAAAGAAACAATTAATGCACTTGTAGTTGCTTGAGGATAAAAGTACTGTGCAACATACCAAGTACTGGTGGCAAGCGAGCAAGCAACGCTTATAAATAAAGCATTACTGATGTTAATCCCAAGTACCCGCAGTGACACTGTGATAATGTCTTTATCTTCAAGTACATCAACCTCGTGCTTAGTATTTGCAGCGTGTGTTTTTACTTTAAGTGTTATAAAAACACTCAGTGCTAAGGTAAATGACATAACACTTGCTATGGCCAGTAAGTAATCAAGCTTATTCATAATTACGCTCCCTGTCCGGTTGCAGTAATGCACTTATTTCGTTTGCGTTGGCACCTTGGCTTTGCATAAAGCTCACCACGCTTGAGGTACTAATTGCCTTATCATTTACTTGCTCGGTATCACTTACGCTATACAGCGCAGAGTATTGCGCACGTGCGTCTACTCGCTTTATTTCGCCAATACTTTTTAGGGTTCTTACACCGTTTGTATTTCGAGAAACATGCACAATTAACTGAATGCTTGATGCGATTAATGCGCTGGTGTGGGTATCGCTTAGCTGCGCGTTATGTAATTGCACTAGCGTTGATAATCGGGTTACCGCATCGCTTGCACTATTAGCATGTACGGTGGTCATTGAGCCTTGGTGGCCGCAGTTCATGGCTTGCAGCATGTCTATTACTTCACCTGCGCGTACTTCACCTACGAGTATTCTATCGGCGCGCATTCTTAGTGCCGCTTTTACTAAATCACGCAGGGTAACGGCGCCTTTTCCATCGCTGTTGGTGTCGTGCGCCTCTAACTGCACCACATGATTATGATGCAAATTTAGCTCTGCACTTTCTTCTATAGTTACTACCCGCTCGTTGGTATTTATTGAATTAGCCAGTACATTTAACAAAGTAGTTTTGCCTGCGCCGGCATTTCCACATACTAAAATATTAACCCCTAAGGCCACCGCGGTTTTTAAAAAAGTGAGGCAGTTTTTGCTTAAAAACTTATTTTCGATTAAAAAATCATCGTTAATTTTTTTGTGGTTAAATTTTCTAATCGAAACAATAGCAGCACTGGTGCATGCCGGTGGCACTACAATATGTACCCTGCTGCCATCTTTTAGTTTGCCATCTACAATGGGAGTCAGTGCGTTAACTTGTCGAGCGCAACTATCAAGTAATCTATCAACAAAACGACGTAAGTGACGTTCATCGTCAAACTTACTGGCTGTACATAGCAATTTACCTTGCTTATCTATCCAAATATTTTGCGTATCGTTAATTAAAATATCGCTTACTTGGTCATCCAGCATAAATTGCGCTATTGGTCCTAAACCTTGTATTTCGTCGTAAACGGCTTGTACTACTTGAGCTTGTTGATGGCTATTAAATGATGATTGTGCAAATTCGTCAATATCACTGCAAAGGGCAGATATTTTTTCAAGCAGCGCATCATTCAGTAAAGCACTTGGGTCTTGCTCGTATTCTTCAATTACTGCATCGTGGAGAATTTTTTTAAGTGATTCAAAGGTATTTAAATTGGTTTCTACAGACTCTGGTTTACTTGATAAATTAAACATAGCGCCTCACTTAGCTACATAAACAGCTTGGTTTTTAACGCCTTTAACCACTTGAATTGTTCGGCTAGTTTGTAATTGGGAGAAATTTTGTAAGCGCCCTTGTTCAATGTCATAAGCGCTGTGCACAATTATTGATACCTTATCTTGGGTATCAATTGCGGCTAACGAATACACATCTTTAGGAAGTACAGCCAACACTAATGACACACCCGCGCTGGTTGCCGGCTCTTTTTTTGCTAGGCTGTCCATCACGCCATTTTTTTGCGCTTTACTGCTAGGACCCTTTGAAATGCCAATAAGCTGCACATCGCGCGCAACGGTTCTTACAAGCCGGTTTGTTTTAGCAACAATATCTAAGCGGTCGCCTTTGTGCACCCGCGATAATGGAATATCTAAAGTGGTTAATTTTAATGTATACAGCACTCTGCCTGCGGGGATCGCCTCTGATAAATTTTGGCTTTTAACCTGCATAAAATCTGTTTCAAATAGTGGTTGTTCACCCATTTTATTAGTGGCTAATTGCTTACCAATAAAGGCGCGGGGATTTTGTATACTTAGCGCCATATTTGCATAGTTACTGGGGTTTACATCTTTTTGGCTAATGTCGTGCACACTCACTACTTGCCCCGCCGACATATTTTTATTTACCACCCAGGCAGTAACTAAGTCTTGTTCGTTTACTTGTCTGATGCCAAGCGCTGAGGCCAACATGCCAGAGGTGATAAGTAAGGTGAGTGCAGCGGTAGTCGCCCCTTTATTATTTTTACTTTTCATAATTTCCTCCTGACAAATTTCACTGCCACACGGTTGTGGCAGTGTGATTTAGGTAGTTATAATTTTAATTACCTTGTGAACCACCTGCTGCTGTACGTGTTGCAGCATCGCCACTTGGCGTTGCATTAATAAGTGCAGCACTTTCACTAAAGTCAGAGGCAACAAAAGTAAACGAGCTACCATCACCTGCGTAAACATCTACTGCATCAACATAGCCAGAGCCTGAAATTTCTGCAGTGCCTTCGGCGTTGATCATGCCATCAAATACATAGCTTTGATCTAACGAGCCAATTGCTTCTGCAACATCTTCAAGCTCGCTGGTTACAGAGTCTCGTAAGGTTGATAAACCAATTACCAGCGCTGCCACCATAGAAGTTGAAAGAATAATTAGCTCAGAAGTAAGTACAAAGCCTTGTTGTTTTTTACCGTTTAAGTTGCTTTTCATAGTTTTCATAATGATCACCTTAAATGTGTTAGAGCTTATGCCCACTTTATATATAGCGAGGACCGTGCCATTAATTAAATCATTAAAAATCAACAGTTTAATTTTATTATTTAAAATATGCTTTGCTTATCCTTGTTATGATTCGCATTTTGCAAATCATTATTAAAGTGCGTTACAAGGCAAGCAGAGATTAATTAAAAGGCAAGGTGTTAACTCATTTATGGCAAGCTTTTAAAAGTAAGAGAGACGAGCAATTAGATGTGGGGTATTTGCAAAGTGAGCTAGGTTTAAACAACGACAGTAAGTCTATTTTAATTGTTTAGGTCGGTACGTTGTTTTTACTTTTTATGAGCGGGTTTAACTAAGGAGTGCGTAGTTTAATAAAATAAAAAGGCCTTGCGGCCTTAACTTTTACAATTACCAAGTACCGAAAGTTTCGCGTAGCGCGCTGTGGCTTGGCTGTGCTGCGCATCAAAACCTATTGCCTCATTATAATAATGACACGCCAATGCGTTATCAGGTGTCGCCTCAGCTATTAGCCCTTTGTGATAGTAATAATGGCTTTTACGCGTGCCAAATTTATAGGCAAGCTCTAAATAATTAGCTGCGATAACATAATGCCCTTGCGCATAATAAATAGACGCCATTTGTAAATACGGTGAAGCCTCAGTACCAAATTCATCAATAGCGTATTGGGCAATTTGTTTAGCTTTGGCTAAATTGCCTTGCTCAATAGCCAAGTTAATACCTAAAGATAGCGCGTTTAAAGGCGGATTAGGTAAATTAAGAAGCTTGTTTATTACCGATTGCGCCTGATTAGCTCGTCCGCTTTTATACAGCGCATAAGCTGATACAGATAAAATAACCTTATTGTTTGGGTGCTCAAGCATTAACTGATTAAGCTCATGCACTAAGGCTAAACAATTAACCGCGCTTACCCCTTCACAAGTTAAATCACTGCTGTTTAGTGCATACTTAGTAACAATATCACTTAGTGCAGTATGTGGGTTTACACTGGGCGCATAATCTATATGTGCGCAGCCCGATATACTCAGTAAAATAACGATATATATTATTTTCATAACCCTTGCTCCTGTATAAAACTGGCCATTTGGCTATCTAAATCAACTGTTTGCCACACACGTAAATTATTAACCGGCTCGCGGACTAAATTAGGGGTAACCACAATAATCAACTCGCGGTTGTTTTCGCTTTTACTGGTTGTTTCGCTTAATTTACCTAACAGGCTCTCGCCGTTTGCATCAGGTACAAAGTCGTGACTGGCGTTGTTATCTGTACTAATTAAGCCACCAATAATTAAAGGTTGTCCGTCTTGTAAACGGGTAGATGTTTGCATGCTGCGCGTATTAAATGCACTGCTGTTTAAACTGCTGCCGGTGCTTTGTGCTATTTCTGCTGTGAGTGTGGTGTCTGGCAATGAAATAACAGGATTTAAATCAAGGGTTATGCGGTCTTTGTCATCCACTAAAGCACGAACATTGAGCTCAACGCCGAAGGATTTAAACTCAGTACCACTAAACACTGAACCGCTGTTACCTTGTTGCCCGCTGGTAACGCCAGATGGGCTGTAGCTTGTAGGTACTGGCACTTCGCCGCCTACTTTAAATACCGCGCTTTCGCCTGCAAGTACGGTAAGTGTAGGTCGCGAAAGCGTTCTTGAAATTCCCTCTTGCTCTAGCAAAGAAAACAACATATCAATGGCAAATTGCGAGGTTGATAACTGCAAGTTATTTGTTAATTGTCCGCCAATTAATTGCAGTGCGTTTTCTATTGATGCTGAGCCAGACTCACGGGCATTCATGCCTTCTAGGCCAAATAAACCTTGCTCGTTGTTATACCCATTCGAAAGCACACTAATATCTGGACGCCATTGCTTTAAGCGGCGCTGATTAACTTCATAAAGCTGCACCGACACCCTCACTTGAGGTAAGTCTTCTACTTCAATGCTTGAGAGCACTTTACCTTTAGCCACCGAAAGCAAAGTAGCCCGCGCTACGTTTGAATTAACATTGCTTAAAGTCAGGCCAGAATCGTCATTTAATAACCCGCCAGACTCATTTGCGAGTACTTCAATAGCGCTTGTTTCGTTTTGCGTTGCACTACTGATAAGCCCGTTTGGATCTAGTGCCGAAGTGGGTGCTTGGCTTGCTTGCTCTGGTTCAAATAATTTATTGATGGTATTTAACAAACGCACCAGTTCAATTTGATTTTTAACAGTGCCGCTGAGCATAAACACATCGTTATCATCGTTTGATAATTCATCAACCGAAATACGTTTTACAGTTACTTTGTCAGCCCCCATCGATTTTAACACCTGCGCTATGCGCGCTTCCTTAGGCTTTGGCGCTTGCGTAACTTTAATAAGATTAATAATCGCTACTTTACTTGAGCTTTGTGCTAAGCCATTGTTTAAATTACCCATGCCCTGTAAACGCTGCGCTAAAGAATTAAACATTCCTTGGTTAGGCGCAGAGGTAATAACAGGTTGCGCCGATTGCGAGCTACTAGCGTATAAATAGTTTTTTGCCGCTTCGTGGGCTGCATGGCGATAATTAAGCGTAGGTACTTCGCCGCGTAGAACTACTGCGTGTCTATCAGGTGCGATGGTGAGCGCTAAGTTAGGGTGAATATCGTTAAGGGCATTTTCAAGTACGCTGTAGTCTTCGGTCACACCCAGTAAAAATGTTTCTGATGTGTTGTCGTCATACCACACCATCATAGAGGTGCGGCCCAACTTTTTAGCTAAAATTAATAGCTCGCGTCCGTTTACTACGTTTACATCGAGTGTGGTTTCGTGGCCTAGCGCAACACGTGCTATATCGCGGTTAAATACAAAGCGAGTATGGGTCCACTTAACTAAGTGGGATACTTTTTTTACTCTATCGCCATTGGCGTTTTCTATGTAATTTAAATTGCTTTGCTTGGCGTATACACAGCACGGTAAAAAAAGTATTACAAAAATAATGGCTTTAAACATATGCGCGTCCTCAAGTATGCGTTGAATTAACAGAGCAAGTTTAAGACCAGCTAATATTTAGCTTTAAATTCAATAAATTAAAATGATCGGAGATGTAAGCACAGGCGGCTTTAGTATTTTGATTTGCAAAATGCAAATGAAGTTAGGAGAGAAGGCACAAAGCAGTGCTTTGTGCCAAAAGTATTAATGCAGTGCGGCAGTAAAAGGAATATTTTTACAAATTTCAGCTTCAGCGACTAGTAGTTCTTCTAAACGAACATCAACTTCTTCTTTATCAAAGTATTCGTACGCTAACTCTACAAATAAGTTTTTATGTTTTTCTTCTGATTTAGCAATCGCCACATAAAAGTCTTTTTCTTTACCCTCTGGTAATGCTTGAGCAACCAATGAAAAGCGCTCGTGGCCGCGGGCTTCAATAACGCCGCCAACCAGTAATCTATCCATTAAAAATCCATCACGGCCATGTCTAAATAAAGCGCGTATTTGTTTTATGTATGGATCTTTTTTGTCATCACCTAAATTAGTATCGCGTTCAATAAGCAGTTTAAGCACTTGTTTAAAGTGTATTAACTCTTCAAGCGCTAAATCGGTCATAGCTTTTACCAGTTTACGTTTGTCTGGGTAATGAGACAGCATAGAAATAGCCATGCCCGATGCCTTTTTTTCAGCGGCAGCGTGGTCTTGTAAAAACGTATTAAAGTCGGCTAAAACCGCTTCGGTCCATTCAAAGGGGGTGTTGTATTTTAATTCAAACATTTTTTGTACTACTTAAAAAATAATGCGGGGATTTTAGCGTATTTAATAGTAAAAATCTTGCAGCGCAGGGCAAAATTAACGCATATAAGGTAAATGCTTATCTATGCGCCCTTTTGCTGTTGAGTCAATTTTTAACGGGTGTTTAATATCGTTCCATGCGGTCACTTTGCCGCCTATGTTCATTTTTTCAAAGTCGGTGCGCTCGCTTTTAATGCCCAAAAACGCAGTAAGCTCGGCAAAACTTTGTGGCTTTGCTATATCAATTTCTAAGTAGTCGTTACTGCGGTGCTTAAAATACTCACGCGCGTTGGCTAAATGTGTGTTGTAGCACTTTGCTAAATAATCATCTTGGTTAATATTATCAATCGATAAGTCAGTAAAGGTCGTTAAGTAACACCGTTTTATATGAATATTAAAACCGCCGTCTGGGCGCGTTAAATTAGTATGCATTCGCAGCAGCAATTGCCTAATTGAGGCAACCCAGGGTGTTTTTTCGCGCGCTAAATATATAAATTTAGCGCCGGGGTAATGGCTATCTAACGCTGGGTAGTCATTAAACACAGGGGTATCGGCTATGGCTGTAGCGTTTTCAAAACAATACGAGGTGTACGCAGTGTGCGCCGTGGCAATGCCAAACTCTAAAAAAGCATGGCATACACTAGTGGTGCCTGTACGCGGAAGCCCTATTATAAATATTTTACTCATAACAGCTATTACTAACTATTGCGTGTTACAAGCAATAAAAAGGCACTAATAACCATCACTAAAAAGGTGGCAATGGTACCAATTTGGCGATATTTAAGATTGTTTTCAACAATGCCTAAATTGTGAAAAACGCGCCCTATTAATAATGCGCCCCCTAAAATATTACAATAATGGCTGGCAAGGCCTTGGTATTCGGCTAAAAAAAGCAAAATAATCGCAAAGGGTACGTATTCCATAAAATTAGCATGGGCACGCACAGCACGTTGTAATTTAGGGTTGCCGTTATCGCCAAGCGACACTTGCTCACTGCGGCGCACTTTGATCACATTAAAACTTAAGTAAATATAATAAAACGCTAAAAGCGCAGCATACGTAGAAACTATCACGGTGTTGTCCTGTTTTATTTTTGGCAATAATAACATAGTTTTGCACAATCATAAGTTTACTTAGTAACTATGCTACAGTGTGTATTAGTTGAATTTTATAACGTAATGAAAGGAATTTATGTTTGTCCCTCGCAAAGTAGCCGACCGCTATCGTGAAATGATCAACAGCATTGGCTTTTACCCTTCTGTACTTTCGGTTGGTTTTTTACTTTTTGCTGTAATTACCATGTCGCTTGAATACATAGCGCCTGTAGAGCAACTCAAGGCGTTTATATCTGTTGTGCTGGTAGATAGCGCCGAAAATGCCCGCACCATTTTAAGCACGCTAGCAGGCAGTATTATATCGCTTACGGTGTTTAGTTTTTCTATGGTGATGGTGGTTTTAAATTCGGCCAGTGCCAGTTTATCTCCGCGGGTTGTACCTGGGCTTATTACCCGTAAGTCGCATCAAATGGTATTGGGCTTTTATTTAGGCAGCATAATTTACTCAATTATTATGCTCATTAATATTAATAAGCTTGAAGGTGGCGATACCGCTATTCCATCGCTTGGGGTGCTGCTGTCATTGGTGTTTGGCTTAGTATCGCTTGGCTTGTTTGTATTTTTTATTCATTCAATATCTAAAGCCATTCAAGTAGATAATGTACTTAACGGTTTATTTAGCCAAACTAAACGCGAAATTAAAGCCATTGTCGATAGGCAATCAGAAAAACCGTTCACTGACTTTCCTGATTTTACACAGTGGCACTCAGTTAATAGCACCACCGAGGGTTATTACAAAGGGGTGCATACAGATAAGTTATGCGCCATATTAGCCGAGGAAAATATTCGGGTGTATATCTCGGTAAACCAAGGTTACTTTACTGTTAAAGGCTATCCGTTTTTAAAATGTGATAAAGACATTTCTAACAACGAAGAACTTATTGCCAAAATTTTAGACTGCTTTATTTTTTATATAGAAGAGTACATTAGCGATCATTACCGTTATGGATTAACGCAAATTTCAGAAATTGCCGTTAAAGCAATGAGCCCAGGTATTAACGACCCCGGTACAGCGGTTAAATCGATAGATATGCTGAGTATTATATTAATTGAGCGCCTGTCGCTTAACGATACAAACTATTCGTTTAAACACAGCGACAACGCCCCGCTACTCTTTATACACGAAACCAGTTTTGATGAGTTACTGCACGATAACTTTACGCCACTGCGTAATTACGCAAAAGGCGATGCGTATGTAATGACGAACGTTTTAGAGGCATTTAAAAATATATTGTTTGTAGCGCATGGCAATGATGCAGCCCGAAACAGCCTATTTAATTACTTAAATGCCATTGTAGATGACATAAACGAGCATGTAAGTAACGAATACGACAGACAAGAAATTACCAACATGCTTAACGCTATTGCCCGTATTAGCAAGCCACAAGGGGATAAACTAGTGGCTCGTTTTACCTGCCAACATATTAGTCAATAAAGTAAACCGCATAGCTAGACGCTGTTACTTTAATTTCTCCAGCATGATACGCATCAGGAACAAAATTACCGGGTGCGCTATCTGCCACCATCATGGTTTTTTCTGAGCGTGCATAAGGCTGCGCAGGTACGTTCATCGGGCTTAGCGATGCCGTATATAACCCTTTAAGCTCAACGCCGTAATCGGCACTTAGTTCTTTAGCGGCTTTACGGGCATCTTGAATGGCCAATTTTTGCGCCTGTTTGTGCAGCTCTTCATAGTTACTCGCTAAAAATTGCGTTTGGTTTATTTGGTTAATGCCGTTATTTACTAGGTTTTGTAACAGCTGAGGATATTTTTCGATTTGCGAGAGTTTAACGCTTAACGTGCGCGACACTCTAAAGCCTTTAAACTCTTGCTCGCCAGAGCTTCTGTTGTATTGGCTTTCGCGATTTATAGAAATATGCCCTGCATTAATATTACCGTCTTTAATGCCAAGCTCTTTTACTAATTTGATCGCTTTAGCCATGGTTTTATCGGCCTTGTTTTTAGCATCAATTAGGTCTTTATCTATTTCTACAATGCCTACGCTTAATTGTACGTAGTCAGGCATAGTGGTTACGGTTGCTTCACCTTTAACATAAATATGAGGAGCGTTAGGTGTTGAGTTTGCATGCGCATCAACACTTAAGGTACTTAAGGCAATTGCGCTACTTAATAAAAGAATGTGTGTTTTCATTGCATTATCCATTGTATTTTTGTTGTCACCATTAAAGAGCCTACGTGGTTAACAATAAATGAACAAGCACAAAAAAACAGGCAATTGCCTGTTTTTTTGTAACTGGCTGTAACGCAACGTACAGCCTTATTTACTTTACGTTACTTAGCGTAATTAAATGCTACAACGTTTGTAGTTACGGTATTTAGGTAACCAGTAATTTTTATCAATAGCAGCCCACAGTGCATCGTCGCTAATCTCAAGAGCTACGCCCTCTTCAATTGCTTTTTTAGCCACTGCAAATGCAATACGCTTACTTAACGTTTCAATTTCAGTCAGTGCAGGTAATAAGCTGCCTTTACCGGTGTTTGCACGGGGTGATGACTCAGCAAGCATTTCGCTCGACATACTCAGCATTGCATCGGTAATGCGTGTTGCTTTTGCTGCAATTACACCTAGGCCAATACCTGGGAAAATATAACTGTTGTTACATTGTGGAATTGGGAACACTTCACCATTAAATTCTACTGGCTCAAACGGGCTTCCCGTTGCTACAAGTGCTTTACCTTCAGTCCATTTAATAACATCTGCTGGGTGTGCTTCAACCTGCTTAGATGGATTACTTAATGGGAAAATAATCGGCTGCTCACAGCCTGAGTGCATAGCGCGGATAACTTGCTCGGTAAATAAGCCCGGTTGACCCGATACACCAATTAAAATATCAGGTGCTGCACAGTGCATTACATCTAATAATGAAGCGTATTCGCCGCTGTAAGTCCACTCGCTTAATGCAGCTTGTGGTTGCGCTAGTGCTTGTTGGAAATCGCGTAAGCCTTCCATGCCTTCAGTGAGTAGGCCAAAACGGTCAACCATAAATACTTGGCTGCGCGCTTGTGCTTCGCTAATGCCTTCAAACACCATTTGGCTAATAATTTGCTCTGCAATACCACAACCGGCTGAGCCTGCGCCAACAAATACCACTTTTTGCTCGCTAAGGGTTGAGCCTTTAACACGACACGCAGCTAATAAAGAGCCTACAGTTACCGCTGCAGTACCTTGAATGTCATCATTAAAGCTACAGATTTCGTTACGGTAGCGTTTAAGTAAAGGCATAGCGTTTGGCTGTGCAAAATCTTCAAACTGCAGTAATACATTTGGCCAGCGACGTTTAACTGCTTTAATGAACAAGTCTAAAAACTCATCGTATTCATCTTGCGCAATACGCTTATGACGCGCGCCCATGTACATAGGGTCATTTAGCAGTTTTTCGTTGTTAGTACCTACATCAAGCATTACAGGTAATGTGTACGCTGGGCTAATACCACCACACGCTGTGTAAAGTGATAATTTACCAATAGGAATACCCATGCCACCAATACCCTGATCGCCTAGGCCTAAAATACGTTCGCCATCGGTAACCACAATTACTTTTACTTTGCCTTTGGTGGCGTTACGTAGAATGTCGTCAATTTGATAGCGATCTTCGTACGAAATAAATAAGCCACGTGCACTGCGGTAAATATCTGAGAATTTTTCACAGGCATCACCAACCGTTGGCGTGTAAATAATTGGCATCATTTCTTCAAGATGATCACGCACTAAACGGTAGTAAAGTGTTTCGTTGTTATCTTGAATGGCACGCAAGTAAATATGCTTGTTTAAGTTATCGTTAAAGCTTGAATACTGCTGATAACAACGCTCAACCTGCTCTTCAATTGTTTCAAAACGTGGAGGAAGCAAACCCGCAAGGTTAAAGTTTTCGCGTTCTTTTTTACTAAACGCGCTGCCTTTGTTTAAAAGCGGAGTTTCAATTAGGCCAGGGCCAGAGTAAGGAATATAAAGGTAGTTAGGATCAGTATTAGTTGTCATATTTCCAGGCTTTAACGGAGTCTTAAGTTATGATCTGCCATTATCATTGTAAAAGGTTAAATTGCAATGACAATTAAGCTTGTCAGACCATTGAGAGAAAACACATGCAGGCTTCACTGCCTGCATGGCTATTATACATAAATTAAAATTTGATAGTGGCGTTTTTGTCAGTTAAATCCGACAAAGCAACCCCTTCACGGCGCGGATCGGCACCGCCATACAATTTATTGTTTTTAACCTCTACGGCATGTAAGCCAGAGTTTAAATCAAGTACGCGTACCGCATGGCCGCGTTTAGTTAATTGTGGGGCTATGGCTTCAAGCGCAGTGCCTTTTTCAAGGCTCGTGTAATCGTTACGATTGGTGGTTCTTGGCAGGTTAATCGCCTCTTGCGCCGATAAATTCCAATCCAGCACACCAATAACCACTTGCGCTACGTAATCAATGATACGGCTGCCACCTGGCGAGCCAACCACTAAGCGTAAGCTGCCGTCGTTGTTAAACACCATTACCGGCGACATAGAGCTACGTGGGCGTTTGCCCGCCTCAACGCGGTTAGCTACTAATTTGCCGTCAATGCGTGGCGAAAGCGCAAAATCGGTTAATTGGTTATTTAAAATAAAGCCATTAACCATCACAGTTGAGCCAAACGCCATTTCAATTGAACTGGTCATTGATACGGCATTACCAAAGCTATCTACAATGGATACATGCGATGTTGATGGCAACTCAAAAGAATCATCTTTTGCGTAGCTTAAGTAGCCTACCGGATTACCTGCTTCTGCTTTTGTGTCTTGCTCAGTAATAAGCTTGGCGCGCGATGCAATGTACTTTTTATTTAACAGCTCTTTGGTAGGCACTTGTGTAAAATCAGGGTCGCCCATGTACATATTACGATCGGCAAATGCTATGCGTGAGGCTTGGCTAAAGTAATGAATTGCCTCTTCGCTATTAGGTTTAAGCGCGCTCATGTCTTTGTGTTCAAGCAAGCCTAAAATTTGTAATACCGCTACACCACCACTGCTCGGTGGTGCCATAGAGCACACATTATAAGCACGGTATTTAATACATACCGCGTCGCGTTGCTTGCTTTTGTAATTAGCCAGGTCTGATTCGCTTAATGTACCCGGTGCAATTTTTGAATTTTGCACTGCGTTTACCATTTGCTTAGCGTTATCGCCTTTATAAAATGCATCAATGCCTTGTTTAGCAATGTCTTTGTATAAATTAGCTAAGGGCTGATTTTTTTTAATCGTACCGGCTTTAATTAATTCGCCATTAGGGTAAAAGTACTCGTTAATCACCGGCATACTCATTACACCTGGGTTTAATTGGCGTGCCAATAAACCGTGTAAACGTGGCGACACCTCAAAACCCTGCTCGGCAAGTTTAATAGCGGGCTTAAATAACTCGCTCCACGCAAGTTTACCGTATTGTTGATGCGCAGTTGCAAAGGCATGCAAAATACCTGGCACACCCACAGAGCGACCGCCAACAACTGCTTCAATCCACTTAACGGCTTTACCGTGTTTATCTAAAAACAGGTTTTCGTCTGCATTTTGCGGCGCGGTTTCACGGCCATCAAAGCTTGTAAGTAGGTTATCGGCTTTGTTGTAGTACATCATAAATGTACCACCACCAATGCCCGATGATTGTGGCTCAACTAAGGTAAGCACTAATTGCGTTGCAATTGCCGCATCTACCGCGCTTCCGCCTTTAGCTAAAATCTGTTGTCCAGCTTGTGAGGCATACGGGTTGGCCGCGGCCACCATGTATTGATCACCAGTTACTAATTGTTTTTGTACAATTGAGGTGGTGGCTTCTGGCTCACGAATTTCTAATTTTGCAGGTTCTTTTGCTATTGTTGGCAGCGTTACTGCAAACAAACCAATAGTAAATAATGACTTAAGTTTAAAATGCATAAAAATACTAAAAACACTTAATTACGTAGTTGTATTTGGCATCTTAAAGTTAAACGGGCACAATATGCAAAAATTTTGACTAAAAAAACATAATAAAATGCTTAATTTACCGCTACAACCTCGTTATTTACTTCCGCCATTATTTTTGATGCTTTTTAGTATTGTTTTTGCTGCATTTGATTTAAATAATTTACTTGAATTTAACCGAGCGCTCATTGAAAACGGCGAAGTTTGGCGAGTGTTTACCAGTCAATTCGTACATGCTAACTGGGCGCATTTAGGATTAAACGCATTAGGCATATTTTTAATTTGGTTGCTGCATGGCGAATACGCATCACCTGCACGTTATGCCTTTAATGTGTGTTTTTTAGCACTGTGGTGTGGGCTCGGCGTATTATGGTTTTGCCCTGCTATATCTATATACACGGGGTTAAGCGCCCTATTGCATGGTGTCATTATTTGGGGAGCGGTAAAAGACATTACCCTGTCGCTTAAATCGGGTTATTTATTATTTATAGGCGTGTGGATAAAAATAATAATGGAACAAGTAAACGGCCCCGATGCCAGTATTGGCCAATTAATTGATTCAACCGTTGCCATTGATGCGCACTTAATTGGCGCTATTGGCGGCACATTACTAGGCATACCTTTAGCAATTAAATACTTAAAAAAATAGCGATTAAGCTTTTCAATATTTATAAAAACGCCGCGTTAGTTAACGCGGCGTTTTTGTTTTTATACTTTAATTTAAAAATTTAAGATTAAAGTGTTTCTTTAAATAATTTATGAATACGGCGGTATTCATCTAACCAGCTTGACGGCTGCACAAAGCCATGCGGCTCTACCGGGAAGATAGCTGTTTCAAAGTTTTGTTTTTCAAGTTCAATTAATCGCTGTACTAAACGTACTGAGTCTTGAAAAAACACGTTATCGTCAACCATAGGTGCGTTAATTAATAAGCGCTTGTTTAAGCCCTCTGCGTAATAAATTGGCGAGCTTCGCTCATACGCAATGGGATCTACATCTGGGTGATTTAAAATATTAGCCGTGTAAGCGGTGTTGTAATGCGCCCAATCGGTTACTGGACGAAGTGCTGCCCCCGATTGAAATAGCTCAGGGGCAGTAAATAGCGCCATAAAGGTCATAAACCCGCCGTATGAGCCACCGTATGTGCCTACTGCGTTGGTATCAACATTTGCGTTTTGCGCCATCCATTTAACGCCATCTGCTAAATCTTGCGTTTCAGGTGTACCCATTTGGCGATAAATCGCAGTACGCCAATCGCGGCCATAACCTTTAGAAGCGCGGTAATCCATATCCATCACTATGTAACCTTCATCGGCAAGTAATGAATGAAACATAAACTCACGAAAATACACAGACCAACCCATGTGTGAGTTTTGTAAATACCCTGCTCCGTGGTTAAAAATAACCGCTTTACGGGTTTTGCCTGTTTCACCTTCTACATAGTCACTTGGGTAATACACCTTGGCATAAATAGGTTGCTCTGTGTGGCTAGATGGCACAGCAACAATTTTAGGTGCGGTGAGCTTTTTAGCTAAAAATTCATCCGACACCGTATGGGTGAGCTGTGTCGCTGTGGTGTTTGCTTTAGCATCGGCAACAAAAAGCTCTGTTGGCATTGTTATTTTAGAGTGCTTAAGCAGTAATTTACGTTCGTCTGGGCTTAACGTGTAGTCGGTCATACCGTTAAGGTCAGTTACTTGCTCGTTTTTACCTGTTTGTGGGTTAACACGGTAAATTTCGTAAAGGCCTGGGTGCTCTACGTTTGCCTTGTAATAAATAGCGCTATTATCATGAGTTAACGTAATGTCCGATACTTCAAACTGGCCACTAGTTAAAGCGGTTGCTTTGCCGTTAAGCGGTTTTTTGTAAAGCTGACTATAGCCCGACTCTTCTGATAAGTAATACAGGGTGTTTGAATTATGTAACCAGCCAAAATTGTTAAACGCGTAAGCTATCCAAGCATCATCATGCAGGCGGTGCTGCGACACAAGCTCGTTTTTATCAAAGTCGATTGTGGCTATCCAGCGGTCTTTGTTATCCCACGCCTCTAGCATAATGGCAACTTGCGTGCCGTCATCGTTCCACACTATGGGGGCTTGGTTTAAACCCCAATTAGTAATTAAGTTAATACCGCGTGGCGCTTTTTTAGATTTATACGTTTTACCATCACGCGCGTAGTTTTCTTTTTTAACCTCGGCTAAAACATCTTCATCAAAGCCCGGTAGCGTATCAAAGCTCAGTGGCGTTTGTGTTTTATCTACAAGGTTAATGTGTATCACCGATGATGTTTGCTCTTTTGCATCAGCCACACGACGGCGCACTTTTTTAGGCACAATAGTGGCATCATCGGTGATGTAATTAGGCATAATATCGCCTTTATCACGCCACGATTGCTGCTTTTGCAGCACAACAATTAAAGCATCACCGTTTGGCGATAGTTGCGCTTCTTTAATTACATTGCCATCACCTAAATAAAAAGCGGTGTTAGCAATGGAGCTATTTTGCGCGTTTATTTGCTCATTGCGTGTTTGCGTATCCTGTTTGTTTTTATGCTGCAGCGCCACAAACTCAATCAGTTTGTTCTGCTCTTTTGCTATGTAACTAGTTGGCTCTTGTAAGCCTTTTGGCTCATCGGCCAATTTTAAGTTAGCAAGCTCTGTACTTAGCCCTGTTTTTAAATCAACTTTAAAAAACACATTACCTTGGCGGTAAACTAAATCGCCATTGTTTAAAAACTGTGGTTTAGACTCATTTGCTGAGGTAGCAGTTATTTGTTTAAGTTCACCCGTTGTTAGGTTTTTAACAAATACATTGCCTTTAAACGTATAAGCTTGAAGTGTTCTATCTGATGAATAAACCGCTTTAGAAGCACCTACAGTATGCAGTTTATCAAGTGATACTTGCATCGCTTTTTTGCTGTTAATTGGCTGGCTATAAATATCGTTTAGGTTACTGCCTTGCTGCTTTTGAGCATAAATAATGGTGGCTGAATCACTTGCCCAGTACGCATTTTTAGGCTGGTTGCCTATCCAATCAGGATTTGCCATGGCTTGTTCTAGCGTAATATTTTGCGAGCCAGTATCAGCAGGTGTGTTTACAACCGCAGCAACGGAAGTTGCTGGTAAAGCGCTTTGCTGTGATGAAGAGGTATTAGCGGTAGCACTACAACCTGCAAGCATAATGCTAGAGGTTACAGCAAGCGCTACTAATGTTTTTGATGACGATAGGTTAAAAATCATAGTGCTTCTATACGGTTATTATAATTGAGCCGTATTTAAGCAGAAGCACTTGAGTTATTGCAATTTTTTAAGATAAATAACACATTTTCACGGTAAAGATGAGTTTACTCTATTAGCAAATCGAGCCACACCAATCGGTGATCGCTCGATGCGTTTCTATCTTTTATTAATCTATATTGCTCGCTGTTTTTAGTGGGCCAAAACACCCCGCCGTCTTGTATTTTAAACCCATAGGTAGAAGGTAATACATAATCTACACGCGCTTGCCAGTTAGCGGTAAAGTGCTTTGCATATGGCTGCGGGTATTGCTCTTTAGCACCGGCGCTTTGCGGTACAAATTGCGAATTTATAAGTGGGTTACTTAAAATTTGATTAGTGGTTTCAACCCGTGCTTTATCCCCTTCAGGCGCGGCGTTTAAGTCACCTAAAATAACAAACCGCGAGTTTGCTTTTAATCCGCCTTTTTGGCCGTTATCGTCGTAAATATAGGCTTTATTAGCAACATAATCGGCAATTAACCTAACTTCATCATGATTACGTTTGCCGTTTCTGTCTTCGTCACCATCAAACACCGGCGGTGTTGGGTGCGAGGCAAGTACATGTACTGTTTTATTATTTACTACAACAGGTACATCCCAAAACGATTTAGAGCTAAGCCTAAGCGCCTGCCATTCTTGCGTGTTATACCAATTCTCTTTTGTTTTTGGGTCTATTGGCATTTGCGCATTAGGCATATCTTTATATTTAAACGTTTGAAGCGTGCGCAATTTCTCAAGGTTAATGGGGTATTTAGATAAAATAGCCATCGCGTAATGACCTTCAAAAAAACCAAAACCTTGTGCATCGCCCATTACAGCGGTTTTTTTACCGTTGTTATCAAGGTCAAACTCAGTAGCAAGGCCTGTATTTACAGGGGCAATAAAACTGTATGGGTAATCAATGGGAGCTTGTTTATTTTGGCTTACATTTAAAAACTGGCGTTTAAAATAATCTATACCTTGCGCTTTTGGTACGTAGTCAAACTCGTTTAATAAAATAATGTCAGGGCGAACACGCTGAATTATTTCGGCTATATTTTTTATTTGCTGGTGGTTTGATTTTAGAGCATTAACTAGCGCATCGGGGTTAACTTGCTCGCCTTTTGGCGTGTGATTAGTTGCATCCATACTCACATTAAAAGTGGCAATACGCAGGCTTTGGCTGGCTGTAGCATTTAAACTAAATGAAGCGGCAATGGCTAATGCGCCATAAAGTATGTTTAGTTTCATTTTTTTTACTTCAAAAAATTAAAAAATAGACTTTACCAGTATTACACAATTAATACCTATTTTTATGACAAAAAAATACCGGCATAAGCCGGTATTTAATTAGTTAATTGCAGCCTTTACTCACTTAGCATAAGTGCAGTAGCAGCTTTTAAAATGCCGGGGTACGCTTGCTCAGGTAGGTAATCGGTAAGTTGCCCAAGCTTATCGGCAAGGTTATTAATGTTATCTGCAGATACATTAATATGCCCCATTTTACGTCCAGGTTTTGCCGTTTTTCCGTACCAGTGGCTGGTTACATCACTGACTGTTAAAACCTCGGTAGGAATACATCCTTGGCCCAGCACATTAATCATGGCGGTAATATGCTTAAGTTCTGTATTACCTAGCGGTAAACCCGCTACAGCTCGCATGTGGTTTTCGAACTGCGAACAATGACAGCCTTGCTGTGTCCAGTGCCCTGAGTTATGAACTCGCGGCGCAATTTCGTTCACCAGTAAAGTACCGTTTACATCAAAAAACTCAATGGCAAGTACGCCAACATAATTAAGCTCGTTGGCAATTTTTGTAAATGCACTATGGGCCTGCTGCTCAACCAGCGTGTTATTTTTACCCGCAATCGACAAAGTAAGCACTCCGTTGGTGTGCTCGTTTTCAGTAATTGGGTAAATGGCCACATTACCTTGCTTATCGCGTGCACCAATAATAGAGACTTCACGGTCAAACGGGATCATTTTTTCAGCAATAATGCTGTGTGGCGCATCCTGTGTGCCAGAGGCAATAAAATCAGCCATTTCCGACCAAATTTGCTCTATTTGGTCATCTGATTTTAAACGCCACTGCCCTTTACCATCGTACCCTGCTTGGCACGTTTTAATAACCAGCGGTTTACCTAGGGTTTTAACCGCTAATTCTAAATGCGCTTTTTCTGTGATCAGTTGATACGGCGCGCATGCTACGTTTGTTTTATCTAGTAACGCTTTTTCTAATGCGCGGTCGCCACCGGTTTTAATGGCAGCTTTTCCTGGGTAAAATTTATTACTGTTGCAGCACAGTGTAAGTACATCATCGGGAATATGCTCAAACTCTGCGGTAATCGCATCAGCGTCACTAATTGCCTGCTCAAGTGTGGTTGTGTAAATTTCACCGGTTAGCGGATGCATAATTTTTTGGCTGCCTACGTCGTACGCAACCACATTTAAATTAAGGGGGGCGCCTGCTAGGCTCATCATTCGCGCAAGTTGGCCGGCACCTAAAATTAAAATTTTCATTTTTACTCTGCAGGATTAGGGTTAGCTAAAATAGTCTCGGTTTGCTCTTTACGAAATGCTTCAATTTTTGCAAAAATTTCTGGGTTTTGGCACCCTAAAATTTGTGCAGCAAGTAAACCTGCGTTTGCAGCGCCTGGCTCACCAATAGCCAGTGTACCCACGGCTACGCCTTTTGGCATTTGGCAAATAGATAACAATGAATCTACACCGTTTAAGGCTTTAGATTTAACCGGTACACCAAGCACAGGAAGCGATGTAAATGCCGCTGCCATACCCGGTAAATGCGCAGCACCACCGGCGCCAGCAATAATCACTTTTATACCACGATCTGCGGCTGAATTTGCATAATCTGCAAGAAGTTGAGGAGTGCGGTGCGCAGAGACCACTTTTGTTTCGTACTCAATACCAAATTTTTCGAGCATGAGCGCTGCGTGTTCCATGGTTGGCCAATCTGATTTAGAACCCATAATAATGCCAACAGTCATAAATACTCCTCAGTAATGTATTTTAAAAATAGCGGACTTATGTCCGGTTTTAGGCGGGTATTATACCCAAACCAAGTTTAATTGCGACTCACAAAAACAAAAAAAGCCACGTTTAAACATGGCTTTTAAAGGGTTGCAGTTACAAAGTGCTTATACTTCTTTGCTTGCTAGGTATTCGCTATAGTTGCCTCTAAAGTCAATCACCTGGCCGTCTTTTATCTCCCAAATACGGGTAGCAACCGATGATACAAACTGGCGATCGTGCGATACAAACAGTAATGTGCCTTCGTACGCTTCTAATGCAAGGTTTAACGCCTCGATAGACTCCATATCCATGTGGTTTGTTGGCTCATCCATTAACAGTATATTTGGTTTATGCATCATAATTTTACCAAATAACATACGGCCTTGTTCACCACCTGAAATAACCTTTACAGACTTTTTAATATCGTTTTGCGAAAACAACATGCGTCCTAAAAAGCCACGAACCACTTGCTCGTCGTCGCCTTCTTGTTGCCATTGCTCCATCCACTCAAACAAGTTCATGTCTTTTTCAAACTCGTCAGCATGATCTTGCGCGTAGTAACCAATATTGGCATTTTCAGACCACTTAAACTCGCCCGACTTAGGTGCTAAACGCCCAGCAAGCGTATTAAGTAAGGTTGTTTTACCTACACCGTTTTCACCGATAATAGCAATGCGCTCGCCTACTTCTACTAAACCTTCTAAATTTGAAAACAACGTATTGTCTTCAAAACCTTGGCTTAGGTTGGTCATTTCTAATGCATTACGAAATAGCTGTTTTTCTTGCTCAAAGCGAATAAACGGCGATTGGCGAGAAGAGGCTTTTACTTCTTCTAACTGAATTTTATCAATACGTTTTGCACGCGACGTTGCTTGTTTAGCCTTTGACGCGTTTGCAGAAAAGCGCGATACAAACTGTTGTAGTTCAGCAATTTGGCTTTTCTTTTTCGCGTTTTCACTTAATAGGCGCTCACGTGCTTGTGTTGCTGCAAACATGTACTCATCGTAGTTACCTGGGTAAATACGAAGCTCGCCGTAATCAATATCGGCCATGTGCGTACATACTGAGTTTAAAAAGTGACGGTCATGCGAGATGATGATCATGGTGCAGTCGCGTTGATTAAGCACATCTTCTAACCATTTAATGGTGTAAATGTCCAAGTTATTGGTTGGCTCATCAAGTAGCATAATATCAGGGTCAGAAAACAGCACTTGCGCAAGTAACACACGTAGTTTAAAACCGGGTGCTATTTCAGACATAGGGCCGTAATGCTGCTCTGTCGAAATACCTACCCCTAATAAAAGCTCACCCGCTTTAGACTCAGCTGAATAGCCGTCCATTTCGGCAAACTCAGTTTCTAAATCGGCTACTTTCATGCCGTCTTCTTCACTCATCTCTGGTAATGAGTAAATGCGATCGCGCTCTTGTTTAATATCCCATAATTCTTTATGGCCCATGATCACAGTATCAATTACAGAGTATTCTTCGTAAGCAAACTGGTCTTGGTTTAGTTTAGCCACACGTTCATTTGGATCTGTACTTACGTTACCTGCAGAGGGCTCTAGTTCGCCACTTAGGATTTTCATAAATGTAGATTTACCACAGCCGTTTGCACCAATTAAACCGTAACGGTTTCCTTCGCCAAACTTTGCAGATATGTTTTCAAATAACGGTTTAGCACCAAATTGCATGGTGATGTTAGCTGTACTAATAATAGCGCTACCCTCCAAGGGGACATGATGTATTTAAATTGCGCGCAGTTTAAACTAAATACAGCTTTTTTTCTATGAAAGTTTAAGGTTGAAAGTGCATGAACTATGCCCTATTCCACTCATTAAAGGCGTAAATTAATGCCTAACAAATAGTGCCTAAAAACGTAATTAAGCCAGTGAATGCTTATTCAACTAAAAAATGCGCTTAGCTAAAAATAATAGCGTGATTTGTGCGCCATATCAGGGTTTAAATTTTAATTAATAAACCCGTTTAACTTAATAAGTCGATTGTTTATCGCAAAGCATTTTAAAAAACAGATAACTGGGTATATGTTTATGATATAAAATGCTTTTTAGAGTTTTTGCACTAGCGTTTTATTTTTATCCAACATGAAAAAAACTCAATTTAATACCCACTTACTTGCGCTATTTTCAGCACTATTTACGTAGTTTTTAATCAAAAAAAACATATCCCTTAACAGATAAAAAACACCATTAACCTCCAGTGAATATTTATTCATTTTTGGCGCTAATTTCATTGATTATTTTTCACTTTTGAGCCCATTAGGGCTTTGCTAGTCTTCATGCCTTATAAATTTAATGTCACTTTTTAAAGTTAATACACACAAGGCATCACAAATGATTAAAAACTTTGTAACCCTACTATTAGGAACAAGCATAGTAGTTGCGCCAGCTGCTTCAGCAGTAGAGCTCTATAAGGATGAAAAGAACACTATTAAAGTAGGTGGTTACCTTGATGTGCGCGTTATTAATACGCAAAACCAAACCGAAGTGGTAAATGGTACATCGCGTATAAACTTTGGCTTTACTCGCCAACTTAAAAAAGACTGGTCGGCACTAGCGCTAGTTGAATGGGGTGTAAACCCTGTTGGTAGTAGCGATATTATTTACAATAACCGCTTTGAATCTATTCAAGATGAGTTTTTATATAACCGTTTAGGTTATGCTGGCGTTTCGCACGAAAAGTACGGGCAAATTACCATTGGTAAACAATGGGGTGCGTGGTACGACGTAGTTTATGGCACCAATAACAGCTTTGTATGGGATGGTAATGCTGCGGGTGTTTACACATACAATAAAGACGACGGTGCAGTAAATGGTACTGGCCGTGGTGATAAACTAATTCAATACCGTAATAGCTACAACGACTTTAGCTTTGCAGTTCAAGCGCAACTTAAAAACAGCGAATTTTATACCTGTGATGTTGATGACATTTCTGAAGAAGCGTGTGAAGCCCTGTGGAATGATGGCGACAGCGCAGCTCAAGAAGTAGAATTTAACTACACCTTTGGTGGGTCTGTAACTTATAACGCAACCGACATGCTAACGTTAACAGCAGGCGTAAACCGTGGTGAATTTGATGTAACGTATGGCGATGGCACAACACAAACTGTTGAAGACTTAATTTTTGGTGCGGGTGTAATGTGGGGCAGCATTGAAAAACCAGGTTTATACGTTGCCGCTAACATAAATAAAAGTGAAAACCACGATACCGATAACCTAGGGCGCTTAATTAAAGACTCTATTGGTGTAGAAACATTTATGTCGTACCGTTTTGATAACGATGTGCGCCCTTTTGTGGCTTATAACATTTTAGATGCCGGTGACGATTACGTTATTCAACCTAACTTTAATACCGATCCTAATGATGTATTCAAACGTCAGTTTGCTGTGATTGGTGTTCATTACTTAATTGACGAAAACACCATTGCCTACGCTGAAGCCCGTAAAGATTTTAGCGACTTTGAAAGTGAAGACAAAGACCAGCAATCGCAAATGGAAGCCTCAGAAGACGACGGGATTGCATTTGGTTTTAGATACAAGTTTTAATTTCCCACCATAACAACACACAAAGCCCAGCTATATGCTGGGCTTTTTTATTTTAAACGTTAAATGATGAAAAAATTTAAATGTTTGAATGCGTTAACGATGGCTATTATTTGCTATAACACTTTATAAAAGCTGTGTGCGCTGCGTATTAATAATGCCTGTAAACATGCTTACAAATTCACCCGTAAATTAATGGAGAGAAAATGAGTTCACTCAAAACCGCCGGTAATTTTACTCTACTATGCATTGCCAGCTTAACCATAATGGTTGGCACCCTGTTAGCGCCGGGTTTAGTTACCATTGCTGATGGCCTAGGCATACAAAGCAACAGCGTATTATTAATTACTTTACCTTCTTTAGGTGCGGTGGTGTTTGCCCCCCTAGCCGGAAGATTAATAGACAAATACGGCGCATACACTTTACTTATAATAGGTTTATTTTTATACGGATTAGTGGGTGCATGTGCTTACTTTTTACATGGCCCAACCTTAGTATTTATTAATCGTTTTGCATTAGGTGGTATTACAGCAATAGTGATGGCAAGTTGCACCGTATTAATTTCAACGTGGTACAGCGGCGAAGCTCGACTGAATATGATTGCCAAACAAGGCATGGCGATAGAGCTAGGTGGCGTTATATTTTTATTTTTAGGCGGTGTTTTAGCGTCAATGTATTGGGGATTACCCCTTGCTTTGTATTTAATTGCTTGGGTATTTTTAGCTATGTTGCTCATGTTTGTACCCCGGAAGCAGCAATTAAATACCCAAAACACAGAGCAAACTCAACAAATAAAAAAGAGCAATTCAAACGCATTAACGCTTAAAGGGGTTTATATAGTATCAACCCTAGCTATGACCATATTTTTTACCTCAACCGTGCTTTTACCTATTACCTTGCACGCACTAAATTTTAATGAGTCTGAAATAGGCCAACTATTGGCTTTTATATCGTTAATTGCGGTATTTACAGCGGGATTTATGCCTAAAGCAACTAAACGCCTTAGTGAGAAAAATGTATTAGCAATTGCATTTTTTGCCTTTGGTTTATCATACCTTTGCTTTATACAATCAAGTACATTGATATTAGTATTAGGCGCGCTATTAATTGGTATTGGCTTTGGTTTTAGCATTCCTCTTTTAAACCACATGACCGTAGAGCTAAGCCCAGAAAATGTACGCGGACGTAACTTATCGTATTTCACAATGGCTGTGTTCTCCGGTCAGTTTTTTACCTCGTTTATGGAATACATACCTGGGGGTGAACATAACGTATTTATAATATGCAGTATTTTAAGCGCCGTTGTAGCTATCGCCCTTCTTGTTAAACCTAAAGCGCACTAAGTAGCAATCAATAACCGGTAAAATTATTAAATTAAGTAGCCAATTATCCCCTATTTATTGGCTACTTTTAATCTTCTTCACTCTTTAGCTAAGTTAAGCACTTAATAACAATTTAGTATGATGTGTTCTTTTGCTATAAGCCCACCAGCAATGGTTGTTGCTTTAGTTAATTGCGTTGTAAAGTCAGTTTTTTAGCCTTAGCAAACAAGTATTAATTAAAGCGATTATAAGCAAAAAGGCATGCACTGTATATAAATACAGTGCATGCCTTTTTTATAACAAACCTTAAGGTTGATCAGGGCCCTAACGTTACCCACTGCTTAACTTCAAGTGCAGTCATTATCAGCTCTACAGAAAAAGCAGCCAGTATCATCCCCATCACACGTGTTAAAATAGACGCCCCGCCAATACCAATAAGCTTTATAATTTTGCCCGACAGCAACAACAAAATTAAGGTTACACCCAACACTGCCAGTGCAATTAACGCTGTGCCTATTTGGGTTGTAATTGGGTGAATGTGATTATCGGTAAGTAATATAACGGCTAAAATAGCCCCTGGTGTGGCGGTAGCAGGTATAGCAAGGGGAAACACTGCAATATCGTGCCCTGGGTCTTGTTTTGCTTTATTTGAATCATTGCCAAATATCATTTGTAAGCCAAACAAAAATAAAATTATCCCGCCCCCTAACTGAAACGATACCAGCCTTATACCCATCGCATTTAAAATAAGCTGCCCTATTAAAATAGAGCCAAGTAACACAGCGCCTGCATATAGCACAGTTTTAAAAGCAGTTTTACGACGTTGTTGATCAGTTAAATGAGAAGTGAGCGCAGCAAAAAGCGCCATAGTCCCTATTGGGTCAATAGTGGCCCAAATAACGAGGGCATCTTGAGATAGTTTTTCTAGCATATAAAATCCTTGTTAAGCGAACACGTTTTAAAAACTCGGGTAACAAATTCATTTGCTTACGCTTAACTATAAGCCAAATTGGCTATTTTTTATATTGCATTTGTTCCTCTTATGATGAAATTTCCTAACGTGTATAATGTAAATGCAGTCCTAAACGTGTTTATACCAAATAGAATGCTCACCCAAGCTAAAGCCTAATTTAACTAATAAGTTATGCGAACGCGCATTATGTGCACTTACCTGCGCCGCTAAGTAATTAAGCGGTATAGCCTGTTTAAGTGTTTTAACAAAGCCGGTTATTACCTCAAACATAATGCCCTTATCCCAATACATAGGATCAAGCTCAAACCCAATAAACGCCCTACTTTTACAAGGCGATAAATTATAAAGCCCGCAGGTACCCATAAGTTTGCCATTTATATTATGTTCAATAGCCACTCTTATCACTTCGCCTTCGTAATAGGCGGTAATATCGTCTTGTATTAATTGCTTAATTTGGCATTTACTTAAGGGGGTTTGATAGTCGTTAAATTCGCTCACTTGCGGGTGATTCAAAATAGAATATAACTGCGGGGCATGCTTATGGGTAATTAAACGCAATGTAACGCGTTCAAGCTGAGTTGTTTTAAACATTTTATACAGGAGTTAAAATAGCGCTTTATGGTTAAGCATTATTAACTTACCATAGCGTATTCACAAGCATTATCTTTATAGCCAATATTGAGAGCAATAATGAGCGACGATTTTAAAGTAATTCAACCTACCACAACCGTATACTGCCCTAAACGTGGTGAGGGCTGGACCCTAACAGGCATTACTAATATAAACGAGTTTACCTCGGTAATGTTTGACGGCACACGTTATACACTCCCCGCACGCGAAATAGTAGAAGAGCTGTTACCAAACCAACTAGCCCGAGAGCAAAATAATAGCTAGCGCCCGTGTATAAACGGAAGTGGCTGCCACTGTGCAGCCACCTATATAAAGAGTAACGAAGGATTAAAATGTATCGTCTTCACTGTATACATTTACTTTTAACTCGTCTTCATCTTCAAAAGCAACAAACGAAATAGGCTTACAACATACTTGGCAGTCTTCTATGTATTGCTCACCAATATCTGCCGCGTCTAATAATACTTCTATGCTTTCGCCGCAATACGGGCAACTTATCGATTTTTCGGTTAACTGGTTCATTTAACACCTGCTACTTTTATCTCAATGCTTTCACTTTAATAAACACACTCTAATAATACAACTTTGTGCTATAGAGGTTAGCTAATGTACGTATGGCCTTAATTAAAAACCATTACGTATATTACTTTTTCAGCTATTAACGTTAGCCTACTAAAAACAATGAAATAGGTTTTATAGTTAAAGGGTCTAACTATTAAGAATATGTATTTAAACTCATACTAGAGGTAGATTATTATATGAAAAAATCACTTACGCTTGCATTAACATCTGCCGCAATTTTGTTTAGCACCTTTTCACATGCAGCAAAAACCGAAAAAGCGGTTTTAGCCGGTGGATGTTTTTGGTGTATGGAAAGCGACTTTGAAAAGCTCAAAGGCGTAAAAGATGTTATATCGGGTTTTACCGGCGGTAAAATTAAAAACCCGACCTACAATGGTAACCATCAAGGCCATTATGAAGCAGTACAAATTACTTACGACCCTGATGTAGTAAGCTACAAAGGCATACTTGATCATTTTTGGGTAAATATTGATCCCTTTGATGCCAAAGGCCAATTTTGCGATAAAGGCCCAAGTTATTTAAGCGCCATATTTGTAGCTAACGAGCAAGAGCGCAAAATAGCAGAGCAAACCAAACAAGCCGTAATAGCAGAGTTTCCAAATCAAACAGTGGTAACGCCTATACTTAATGCCAGCACTTTTTACCCAATTAAAGGTAAGGAAAGCTACCATCAGGATTATTATAAAAATAACCCCATACGCTACAATACCTACCGCTGGCGCTGCGGACGCGATAACCGCCTAGAAGAAATTTGGGGCGATAGAGTCACACATTAAAAATCTATAGTTAAACGCTTGATGGGTTTACACAAACCCATCCCCATTACAGCTAACAGCTAACAGCTAACAGCTAACAGCTAATTCTATTCATTCCGCCCCTAATTATAAACATTATTTTGATACTGTTTCCTAAAACAGCTTATTTATCTAACTTTATAAATATAATAAATTGCACTCCTAGATTGATAAAACTTAATTCAATAACTGGAGTTACACATTATGTCTGCCACCCAATTACAACTTGCTCGTGCTCTAGCGTTACCTTCAAGAGAAGCCATGTTAAATCGTGAGCACTCAGTACAGCATTTTTGGTACAACAACGACCAATTACTTACACAAGCCTGGAAAGAGTGGGAAGAAACCGAAGTAGATACAACCACCTTTACCCTTGACGATTCATTACTAGATAAAAACTTACGTGAAGCCGTTAATGCTGCATGGCAAGATCCATCAAAAGAGCATTTAGTAAAATCACTACTAGAAGAAGTAGCAACTGATGTGTATCAATTTCAATTTTTTGATCCTGAGCGCCTAGCAGTTTTACGTGGTTACCTAGAAAAAGTATGGAATGCTAACATTCCTATGCGTCCACCGTACGGTATTGTATTAAACCGCCGCGGCGCCATGCTCGACAAACGCTCAGAGGGCTATTTAGCTGCTCCTAGTTTTCAGGAATTTTACAACCAAGTATTAAATACATACATGCGCCCTATTTCACGTTTATTATTTCCTGAGATCATAGGTTACGATACGCAAACATTTGGGTTTTCTATTTATTACGACCCAAGTACAGATGCGTCTATTCGTCCGCATACTGATGCATCATCAGTAACATTAAATATTAATTTAAACTTACCTGGGGAAGAATTTAGCGGGTCAGAGCTTGATTTTTACGACCAAGTAAACGCAAAAGTTGTACAACTTAGCTTTAAACCAGGCACCGCCATGATCCACAAAGGCAATGTACCACACGCGGCAAAACCTATAACCAGTGGCGACAGAACAAACCTAGTGTTATGGCTTTTTGGCGATAATGGCCGTATACCAGCGCCGGGTTCTAAACGTACAGATATTGATGCAAAAGAGCGTTGGACTACGCCAAAAACAACGCCAGACGGCTACGCACCTTTTTAAACGGTGCCAAGTTTAACTTTTTGTGCCTAATACTTGCCCATTAAAGGTATTTAATCATACTTTAATGGGCTATTTACTTGTTACATAACCACTTAGTTACTATCTTTTTAGTATGCTAAGTTAATTTAAACAGCCTAATGAAGTTAAACTTTTTTATAATAACTACACTGCTTGTATCCTCTTTTGCCTGTGCATCGCCTACTAAACAAAAATTAGTTGTAGGTTTTGGCGAAACCCTACCACCTTTTGTAATGTCACATACCAACAGCGGGCTAACCCTCGATATTATTAAAGCCGCATTAACGCCTTTAGGGTATGAAATAGAGCCACGCTATTATCCTTATACTCGCCGCGCTAAGGGGTATATAGATGGAAAGCTCGACATACTAGCCGACATAAACTTAAGCACAGAAAACGGTAATCTCCTAAGCGGTTATATTTCAAATGAAGCCTATGAATACGAAAACGTTGCGATAGCCCTAAGGAGCAAGCATTTTAACTTTACTAAAATTTCAGATTTAACACATTACAGCTTAATCTCGTGGCCCAGCGCCGGCATACATTTAGGTGAAGAATATGCAAAAATGGCAAAAGCCAATACACAATATTACGAAGTGCACGACCAATCTCTTCAAGTTAAAATGCTTTTTTCAAATAAGGCTAATGTGATTCAAATGGATAAACAAAGTTTTGATTACTATCGCTCAACCCTTAAAGGTATTGATAGCACACAACCTGTAGATCACTTTGCGCTGTTTGGTAAAAGCCCTAGTGGCTATTTATTTAAATCAAAAAAATTACGTGATGACTTTAATATTCAGCTGCAAAAGTTAAAAAATTCAGGCGAGTACTCTAAAATATTAAAAAAATACAAACACGCCAAATAAAAAAGGTCGCTTTAACTAAGCGACCTTTTTACGTTTACAGCGCAAAATACCAATTAAAACTTATAAGAGGCAGAAAATTTAACGTTACGCGGTGTACCAGGTTGTACCCATGCATCGGCAAACGAGTTTGTGTAATACGTTTCATCAAACAGGTTATTTACCTCAGCCGTAACACCAATCGCGTCTGTTACATCGTAATTTACAAATACACGCGCGGTTGTATAACTGGGTAGTTTAAAGTCGGTACCAAAATAGCCATTGCGTTCGTCTACAAATAATAGCCCGCCACCAAATTTAATTGCATTGCCATATAACTCGCCCGATTTAACAAGCTGCAAGCTAAGTTGATGCTCTGGTACATTTAAAAGTGACTCGCCGGCCTCTACTGTGTAGCCAAAGTTAGCATCAAAAAATGAGTTTTCTATTTGGGCATCTACATACGCATACGACGCCCAAATTTCTAAACTATCGCTAAGCTCACCCGTTAGGTCTATTTCTATTCCCTTACTTTGCGCTTCGCCAATGGCTGCGTAGGTAAACGCTGTTGGGTCATCTACTACTAGCATGTTATCTTGATCTACTTTAAATACGGCAACGGTACCAAATAACGCGCCATCGTTAAGGGTAAATTTTACACCTAGCTCAGCAGAGGTAGATTGGTTTGGCTCAAAACCATCGCCATTGGTATCTGTGCCTGAAAGCGGGCGAAAGTTTTCACCATAGGCTGCATAAACAGATACATAATCGCTTGCTTCATACACCACACCAAACTGCGGGCTCACGCGCGACTGCGTTTGTTTAGTATTAGTGCCTGCTAAACGGTTATTTAAGCGCTGCTCGTAATCATCAAAACGGGCACCAATACGAATATCTAACTTATCAGTTACGCTTATTTGGTCTTGAATAAATACCCCTACCGACTCTTGAATCTCTACGCGGTCGGTATTACATGTAGGCGTTGGTAATTCATACGCGCCGTATACAGGGTTAAATACATTAATGTATTGATCGCCCCGTACACGTAAAATAAATTGATCGTTTTCAAATTTATCAGCGTCAACACCCATAATTAAACGGTGCTTAAAACCGCCAAGCTCAAGGCTGCCGCTTAGCTCTGCACGCAATACATGGTATTTAGCATCAAAATCGCGGTAGCGCCTAAAGCGGTTTACTTCGCCATTAACTACGCCGCCAAACCCGGTTTCGGTTGCAAAGCCTTCCATAGATGTATCACGGTAGTTTGCACCAAATAAAATGCTCCAGTTATCATCAAAGTCATGAATGTACTCTAACTGATGCCCTAGTACATCGGCTTCAATTGGGCCATCGCCCGGCTCACCTAAAAAACGGCTTTGTGGAATAAGCCCAAGTTCGCCATCTATGGCTAATACGCCTCTATCAAACGGTACTTCTTGGTCGCTGTATTCAAGCTCGTAAACAAGTTGGCTGCTGTCGTTAATATTCCACACTATTGACGGGCTAAAGCCGTGTTTAGTTTTTTCTATGGTGTCTCTAAAGCTCTCGGCGTCTTCGTAAAAACCAACCAGTCTAATTGCAACGTCGTCGGTAAGCGCCGTGGTGTAATCAACATCGGCGCGGTAAGTATCAAAACTCCCTACCGAAAGTTTAATTTCACCTTGCGTATCAAACGTTGGGCGTTTAGTAACTAGGTTGACTGTACCACCTGGCTCACCACGGCCAAATAAAGCCGCGCGTGGGCCTTTTAAAACCTCAACCGACTCAATACCCGACAAATCACGCGAGCCACCAAAACCGCGCCCAGCATTAAAACCATTTACTAAGTAGTTACTGGGTAGATTTTCATCGCCTACAAAGCCACGTAACGAAAAACTATTCCAAAGCCCACCAAAGTTATTTTGCCGTGCAACAGAGGCCGATAAATCAAGCGCTTGGTCAAGGCTTACTGCACCTGCATTTTCAAGCGCTTCTAAATCAATTTTAAGCTCTGATTGTGGAGTTTCTAGTTGGCTAAAGTTACCTTGGTAAGCTTGGCGCGTAGCAACCACAGACAGCCTTTCAATATTTGTGTTAGCACTGTGTGTTTGCTGGTTTTGCTCAGCAGCCAAAGCCTGGCTGCTAAATAAGCTTACTAGGCACGCACTTAAATAGGTGAGCTTAAGCCCTGTTGTGTTGGTTTTCATTGTGAACCTTGTTAGTAATATAAGTATTTTATAATTATGGTGTTGTTACTAGGTGCGCTAAACAACGGCGTTTAGCGCACCTAGTAAGGATTACTTTGCTATAGCCTCAAAGCGTGGCTTGTTATTGAGAACTGATTTAGGCGGGTTACCCTTATAAAATAACCAAGGGTAATAAAACTCACGTAATTGCTGATGATAATCACGAATTTGCTGCTCGTATGCATACGCCGCTACTGAGTCGGTTTGGGCGGCTCGCGTTAAGCTGCGCTGCAATAAAAGCGGTGGCGAAAACCACGACACAACGCCTGCTAAGTCATATTTTTTAGCGGCTGCGTCTCGGTATGCTTTAGAGAGCGGCGCTGCTTTTAAATCGCCCATTTGCTGAAATGCGTAATACCATTTCCACTCAAACTCACTGCTCATAGCAATGTATGGCGCAAGTGCTGGGTACTCTTTAATAAAAGGCTGCATAGTGGCAGATTTTGGTAAATCCCAGGCATCATTTACCGCCTCACGCTGAGTAAGCATAATGTCGCCACCCTTAGGCGAATGCACCGACTTGTTTATAGCAAGGTCGCCTAAAATAGGAATAATAAAAGCAAATAATACCCATAAACCAATTAGGCCAGAGGCAACGCGCGGCGCACTAGTCGCGTTTTTGCCCCACCACACACTCAGCGCAGTCCAAAATGCAAGGTACGCAATACAAAGCAGCGATACATACGCAATTTCAAACGCGCTTGCAGCAGCTATAGCTGCACCTATAAAAAATGGCAGCATTAAACACACTATTACTGCTAAAAACCTTACCGTTATACGTGCGCCCCACAAAGCAAAGTACGATTTAGACGTAGTAACCAGTAGGTCGTGCCTGCCGCTAGTGCGCTCATTTGCAAATAAGTCATGAAACAGCAAAATAATAACCAGTGGTGCTAAGGCGCTAATTACAAATACAAAATCAATTTTACCGGCTTGTGCCAGCTCGGCATTTTGCGCATCGCTTTCGTAAATTTGCCCCTCTATGGCCAATAAATTAATACGGTGTTTCCACGGGAATATATCGCGTTCCCCTAATGCTGCAAAAGCAAGGTTAGATGGCTGAGAATACGTTAAATGAAAACTATAATAAGCCAACATGCCCGGATCGTCTTGCTTTTGCTGCACTTTAGCGCGATCGCTTTGATCTGCAGCTTTTAAACGCTCTATTGTTTGCTGCTGCGCGCTTACTTCGCTAAGCCCGCTATATATTGCAAAGCCCGATAAAACAAAGCTACATAACAGCAATACCACAAGGTACTTTTGACGCAGTAAAAAGCCCCATTCTCGTGTAAGTTGTGTAATTAAATAACTCATATCAAACGTTTTCCTACCAATTTAATACCGCCGACAAGTACTACAATCCACAGTATTAACTGTAAAAAAGCAGGTACACTTCTTTGCGCGCGAACATCAGCGCTATCTACATCAAAGGTAAAGTTTTGCAGTATTTGCCAGTTCTCTGATCCTACGCGCGCTTTTTTAGTAGCCTCGGTATTGGCGTTGCGGTTCATATCAACTTGGTAATCAAGCTTTTCAATGTGTACTTTGTTAAGCCCTTGCACAAAATCAAAGCGTAGCTGTTCGGTTTCGCGTAAAAAGCGATGATGGGTTTCTATGCTGGTACCCACTACAATCATCGACAGCGAGCGAATAGCCACCATAGGCGATACCCAACCAAAGTAACGCGATACCTGCGTTTGTTTAAGCTCACTTTGCATGCGCTGCTCGGCAAACTGGTTTAATACCTTAGTTTGTTTAGCCTCTGATTCACTGGCCACTAACCCTCTAAAGTTTACTGGTAGCTCATCAATGCTGCTTACGTTGTATTTTTTAAGCAGAGATTGTTTAAATTGCTTAAAGGCGGGATCGTTGGTGTTATGGCCATCACCTAGTTTTCTAAGCTCAGCTTTTACTGCAAAGTCGGTTTCTATTTTACCGGCCGATGGCACAGCCGTAGAGGCACTGGTACTTGCTACGCGCGGCATAACAATGCACAGTAAAATCCACACAAACGCAAGCGCTGTAAAGCTGCCACTATTTTTACTAAACACGCTCGATGCTAATAAAACAACTAACACCCACACGCTTAAATACAATGCATAGCCCACAATAAAACTAACAACTGCTAAAAGGCTCTCACCCGCGCTAAGCGTAAATAACGCCGACACCGCTAATGGCGCAATAATTAACCCAACAACACACAAAAGCGCCAGCCCTTTACCCGCAATCAGCGTGCTGCCTTTGGTGCCTTGCGCCAATAAATACGACAGCGTTTGCGATTCGCGCTCACGGCTAATAGAGCTGTAACCTATTAAAATAAGCAGTAACGGCGCTAATGTTTGCACAATAAAAGCAGGCGTTAAGCTGCCAAGTTTTGTTAAAGCTGTGCCTTGGCGCTGCTCGGCAAACATTGCACTGTTTTGCCTATGCCCTTCTAAAAATATTGAGTTACCTGTGTAGGCATCAATCCCCGGATCGAGTGTGCTAAGTGGTGTTGGTGTTCTAAAAGCGTAATGCCCGTAATGCACCATTCTGTGTGGGTGGCGATCGGGCTGCTCAGCAAAGCTTTGCTCTGCATTGCTTTGTAATTCATTACGAGTGCGGCTAAGTTCGTGCATTGTAATGGCAGTCACCACCACAGATGAAAGCGTAAGTAATAAACCTATGGCTAAAACGGTCATCGCCAGTTTTGAGCGAAGCCAATAGCGCCACTCATCTTTGGCAACTATCACCACCTTTGAAAAATTATTTTTGCTCATTACGCGCCTCTTTGTGCAAACGCGGCATGAACTTGCTCGGTATCAATTCGGCCGTTTTCTGGCGCGTCAAATTCGCCCACCAGCTCGCCCGCTCTTAATAAACCAATTCGGTTTGCAACTTGGCATGCACCGTAAACATCGTGCGTTACCATTAAAATAGTGGCGCCGGTTAATGCAAGCTCACGCACTAACTGGTTAAACTCATCAATAGCAACAGGGTCAAGGCCCGATGTTGGCTCATCAAGTAAAAATATCGGGGCTTCACGTAAAATGGCTAATGCAATTGCGGTTTTTTGTCTCATGCCTTTAGAATACGTTTGCATAGGACGCTCCCACGCGCCTTCTTGCAAGGCTACACGGTTAAATGCGGCATTAATTTGCTCATCTGTTTTTTTAATATCAGCAAGCGATAAAAAATACGCCACGTTTTCGCGGGCAGTTAAATGCGGATATAACGTGGCCGACTCTGGCAAATACGCCGTTTTACCGCGTACAAAATCAAGTGCGTGTCTTACCTCTTTGCCCGCTACTTTTACAGAGCCTTGAGTGGGTTTATTAAACCCAAGCAAAGTTTTTAACGTGGTTGATTTACCCGCGCCGTTACCGCCAAGTAACGCGTAAATCTCGCCCGAGCCTACGCTAAAGTTTAAGTTTTTTAAAATAGCGTTGTTTTTAATGCTAAAACTTAACGAGTCCACTTCAATAATGGCTTCGCTTTTAACGGTTTGAGCATTATTTAATTCAGAATTACTGATATTTTCAGGGCGTTGAGATTCTATTGGTGATGTTTGATTAATTGCAGTAGGTGTAGTCACATTCAAACTCTATATAAGGGGGAAATTAGAATTCGGTGAATGTTATACTATATCAAACAATAATTGCAACACTATAACATCCTTATAGTTAACAAATGATGCCAATTTTTAGTTACGTAAAACAGCCCTTTTTTAAATTTAAACCTATTAGCTTTTATTTTTAGGTAAACTTAAAAACAATCCTAAATACCGGGTGATTTTTTTTGTTATCAGCCTAATTTATTCAGTAAAAACTGTGTAGTTAAGTTGGGTATCTAAGATATTGTGCTATCTTTTTATTATATTAAATTTAAATAAATATGGGCTAACATGTTGCTTCGAAGCACAATTGTCATCGCTTTACTGGCAATCTCTGCGGCTAACAAAACCTATGCAAACGACATTGACGTGCAATTTAGTGGTTTTGCATCCTTAACCCTTAGTTACACTGACGATTCAGATATTGGTTTTGCATCTAGTTATTCAAATGTGAACGAATCTGGTTTTTCAGCAACGCGTGATTCAATTTTAGGTGGTCAGGCTAATATATCACTGGCCAAAAATTGGGACTCTGTAGTTCAACTAGTAATACAAGATCATGCCTATAAAAGCTTTGATAATTTTTTAGAGCTCGCCTTTGTACGTTATCGCCCATCACGTAACTGGGCCATCCGCGCAGGTAGGTTAAACAGCGACCTTTACTTACTATCTGAATACCCTTACGTTGGATACGCTTACTTATGGGTGCGCCCGCCTCATTCGTATTACTCGTTTGCAAATATTGCCGGTAATTTTGATGGTGTTGATGTTGAGTACAGTAAAGTTATTAACGATGGATTTTTACGTTTAAAACTCGCTTACGGTAGTTCTACAGCAAAACTACAAGCCTATAATGACGACTTTTTTATTGATTTTGATAATTTAACAACCCTTAGTGCAACATACTCTTTAGATGCATGGACAATGCGTTTTTCGTTATCAAGGTCAAATTTTGGCGATTATAAACTAACTGCGTTGGACGAATTTATAACCGCACTCGATTTAGTACCACAAAGTATATGGCCGCAAGCACAAAGTATATCTAACAAATTTAACACCAAAGGCAACAGCATTGAATACGCAGCTTTTGGCACTACTTACGATAATAATAATTGGCTTATTCAGTCTGAGTTAGGGGTTTCAGAGTCTGATTGGATAGTCGCGCCATCTGTAATTAGTGGCTACATCAATGTGGGATACAGAGTAGATAATGCAATATTTTACACAGGCTTTACGGCAGCTAAAAACCGCCATGACGTAGTTAAAATAAACAACCCTGTTTTTTTACCAGGCACAGCCCAACAAATTTCAGTACCCATACAGCAACTTGCAACTGCAACTCAAGCAGCGACTAAAATTACCAATGTTCACCAGCACTCGGTTAACGTAGGCGTAAAATGGCACTTTTCGGATGGTTTAGTATTTAAAGCGCAGTTAGACCGCTTTGATATAAAACCTCAAGGTGCAGGCCTTTGGAGCCTTAGTGATCCGTCAGACGCAAATGAAAGCAATAAAGTACATATACTTAGTTTAAATGCTAGTATGGTGTTTTAGTTATGATAAGCGCACGTAACCTAACCCTTAATGTAATGCTCCCCTTATGCCTGCTTTTTGTGAGCTCTTATGCAAAATCGACAGAATTTGTTGTAGTAGTAAATAAAAGCAACACTATTAACGCATTATCAAAACGGGAAATTATAGATATTTACATGGGTAGATATTTAACTTTTCCAGATGGTGAAACCTCAAAGCCACTTGATTTGCCGGCTAAATCAACACTTAAAAACGACTTTTACTTAAAACTGGTCAATAAAGACGAGCAAAAAATAAATGCGTATTGGGCAAGGTTGTTGTTTTCTGGCCGTGCAAAGCCCCCTACACCGTCAACATCCGTTGAAGATGCAATAAATAAAATTGCAGCATCGCAATTTGCTATTGGTTACATTCCGTTATCGCAAGTGACAGATGCGGTAAAAGTGGTATACAGATTTGATTAAAATTATTAGCCAAAAACTCTACATACGCGTTGCTATAGCAATTGCGTTAGTCGCTATTGTTGTGACTTTAGTCTCGTCAATGCTGTCTTATTATTCAGGCTTTAAAGAAAAGAAAAACACTAACTACTTACTCGTCCAACAGTTAGCCCAAACAATGGGAAAAACAGCCGCCATAGCTGCTTATTTAAACGATAAAGAGTTAAGCCAAGAAATAATTAATGGCTTGCTAAGTAACGATTTAGTGCAAGGCGCAAGCCTAGAATCAGAAGCAAACGTAAAAGGCGAAATGGAGTTGTTTATTGCAAATGGCACTATTAACAAACAAAAAGAAGCAGTGTTAGTTAAGCTAGTTCATCCTTTTTTAGATGACAACTTTATAGGTGTTTTATCAATATACCCCGACGATAATTTTATACAGCAACAAGCACAGGCTGCACTTAAAAAAGAATTTATTTTAATGCTAATACAATCTATTGTTATCGCATTTTTTGTATCGCTTGTAGTACAGCGTTGGCTTACTCAACCTATTCAAAACCTTACCGACAGTTTTGCTAAAATTAACCCTAGCGAGCCAGAAACCCTTAATATGCTGACCTTTAAGCAAGGCAAACGAGACGAAATAAGCCGTTTAACACACGGTATAAATGCTCTAATGCACGAATTGCATTTAACTATTAGTAATGAGCAAACACTTCGTAAAAAAACCCAAGAACTAGAAGCTAAATTTAGACTTATTTTTGAGCAAGCAAGCGCTGGTATTTGTTTACTCGATAGCAAAAATAATATCACCACCTTTAACCCCGCGTTTAAACATTACTTTACCGTACCCGGTGAAAAAGAGTTATCAACCCTGCACTTCCCTGAATTATTAAACAACGTTGATGAATTACACAGCCTACTGGAAGAAATTCGCTTTGCTCATAACCCACCACAAACTACGTTAGATGTAGAGTGTAAAGTTGGTTATAAAACGCTCTGGTTTCACTGCTTATTTGTAAGATTAACAGACCAAAGAAATACCAACCGAGGCCCACAACAAGAGCAACTAGTAGAAGTAATTTTACACGATGTAACCGAGCGCGCAGAGCGCGAACTTAAAACCCGCTTTGAAGCCGACCACGACCCGCTCACCGGCCTATTAAACCGCCGCGCCGGTGAAAAACGCCTTCAAAAAACGCTACGCGAATGCATAAAACATAATAAGCACTTAGTTCTTATGATGATCGATTTAGATAAATTTAAACCCATTAACGACACCTACGGCCACGAAGCCGGAGACAAAGTACTTATAGAGACAGCGCACCGATTTAAAACACTATTTCACGAACAAAACGATATGTGTATTCGCCTAGGCGGTGACGAATTTATTGTTGCAAGGCAGGTAAATACATTCAACAAAGCTGCAACCCTGGAGCAAGCAACTACCTTACTAAAGGAGCTACAACAGCAGGTTAGTATTTCAAATACTAAAACATGCGCAGTAGGTGCAAGCATAGGTATTGCAGTAGCGCCTACTGATGGCACTGAGCTACACGAATTAATGCACAACGGTGATAAAACCCTTTATCACGTAAAAGAAACAGGCCGAGGAAAAGTCGCCTTTTACGACGATATAAAAAATTAGATAGCGAATGCTATAGCGTTTTTATGGCTTTCAAATAGTCTTTATTATAAAAATACGTCGCTAAACCAGATTTACATCCAAACCTTTAAAGTAAATTGAACAATTAAGTTTTTGATTGCTAAAATGCCAACCTATTTTTCTATCAAGAGATACAATGGCAAATTTCAATACTCATCTTAATACTGCAGTCATCATCACAGGTTTAGGCTCGGCCACTTTATTAACTGCAGGCCATACTGATTTAAACGGCGCACTCTGGCTATGGTTTTTAGGCTCAATTGGCGGCTTATTACCAGATATAGATTCAGATAACTCAACATCACTCGACACTATTTTTAACTTATTTGCACTGAGCGCTGTATTACTGGTGCTGCAATACATAACCACCGAGCTAATAATCGAAATTAGCTTTATTGAGCTAATCGTAGTGCCGTTATTAGTGTACGGGTTTATGAAATACATTATTAGGCCCATTTTTGAATGGATCACCGTGCACAGAGGCAGCTGCCACTCATTATTATTTTTAGTGCTATGCGCGCTGTTAACAACGCAAGTAACGTGGCAACTAAACGAGCAAACAACCACACAAGCAGCCACCTTTGCCTGGTTAACAGGTGGGTTTATTTTAATCGGCGGGTTAATTCATTTATTACTCGATGAAATTTATAGTGTAGATTTAAGCAATGTCACCATTAAACGCTCCTTTGGCACCGCGTTAAAAATAGCCGACTTCGACAATAAATTAATTACCTTGGCATCAATAATTGCCATTGCAGGTTTAATCTATGTAGCCCCGCCTACAGAGCAAACTATTACCGCATTAAGTGATTGGTCTCACTTTAGGCTTTTATCTTAATAAATAACATTTATAGGCTTAGTCACACAAAATACCCATAAACATTGTTTGTGGGTATAGATTCTTATTTAAGTGATTGTTTTAATTCCATTTATTAAAAACAGCCACCTTAGTTAGTCGAAATCACCCCAATATTAAATTTAAAAGTTAATTCACAAAAGGATAAGAGTCACTGAATTTTTAAAGGCTTAATAGCTTAACTCAATGCGGCTTTGCCAATTTAAGTTTCATTAAAAGCGCAAGTTTTAGCCTATTTAATATTAATTATTATTTTTATTGGTTTTAGTGAAATAATTACTCCGCTTTACCTGTCTTATAGCAGCAATACTTTCATCTGTTTGATGTATGCAAAGAGACTGCAACTTTTAAAGCGTCAAATATAAAATTATAAGAGGTACATAATGGAATTTACACATAAACGCACCACCCTAATTACAGCATCGTTATTGTTGGCGTTGGCGATAACCCAAGCTATTTTTACTGCCCTTTACAGTGCTGAAATTAGCTTTTCAAGACAGTATGCATGGGGACTAGAAGCCGTGCTGTTTACTGTGCTTGTGGCCTTTGCAAGTACCACTATGGTGCAAGCTAAAAACGCTCAACTAGGTTGGTCGGCTATCACATTTAGCGCAATACTTAACATAGTACAGGTAAGCATTGGCCTAACGTTGTTTTCAACATTTGGCAAAGTAGCGGGCGCAGTAGAAGGCGCACAACCTTTAATTGGTGGCGTGGTGTCTTTGTCATTCATGATTTACTACGCAGCTAAATTATTATTAGGCTTAGCAGCTCTTGTATTTGGCCTATCTTTCATTGCTAAAGGTGGCAAAGCCATTGGCGGCCTTACAGCCCTAGCAGGAGCAGTTGCAATGCTTGCAAATGCAGTATTAATTATTGCTGGGCGTGATGGATTCCTACCATCAGGCGTTGCTGGTGCATCAGGCATGATTGCAACGTTACTTCTAGCAATCTGCTTATTTAGCCTTAACCGTAAGCAAGACTAAGGCATAATACCTTATAAGTAAGGTGGCTACTTAAATAAGTTATAATCATCGGCGTTTATTAGGGTTCTAATTCGCCGATGCCTTACATCTGGTCACAGCCATCTTATTTTTAAGACGAATTCACAAAGAGGATTAGAGGCGCTACGCTTTTAGAGGCTATAAATAGCTTATAACCAATTTATGTTTGATACATGAAGTCAATAGCGTTGAAAATATCTTCCCATTTCATAGCAAAAACTTTAACACTTTCTACATTGTCGATTACATTCTGCATTTCACTTAAATACCAGCCTTTAGACAAAAATAACTCTGAAGTAAGAACTATCAATACTTTGTTTTTAAAACCACTTTTCTCAAGGAATTTTGCTTGCCTTATAAGCTGAGTACCTGCGCTTGTAAATTTACTTCCAATTTTATTTTCGATTAATACGATTGTATTTTCGTTTTTAGAAAACGAAAGTAAATCTGCAGGCATCTGCCCCCATATATCTACAGTTTCTGAATCTGAAAAAAGAGGATATTCACAATAAAATGGGGATGAGCAATTAATATATTCTGAAGCAAAAAGTTTGTCAGATAAATATGGAATTGAATAAAGGTTAACATTACTCCAGCCAATAGAGCTATTTGCATGATGATAGGCCAATAACGTGCTCAACTCTGTCTCATTGCTAGCTTTTAAACCAGTAATTGGATCTATCATTTCATTAGGTATACTTTGGATGAATTTTCTTTTTGTTGTCAATGCAAGGCTCCTTTTTGACAAGCTACATGTGTAGAGTTTCTTACTTTGGGAGTTATTATACTGTAGGTATAAACTTAATTTTTTTAGTTAATGCCACTTTATAATCTAAAGAATAACTCACAAAAAGGTTATGAGGTGCTTCGCTTTTAGAGGGTAGAAATAGCTAATATCAAAAGCTTTTAACCAACTCATATTTTGATGTATGAAGTCAAGGTTTGACTTTATCAGCCAAGCTATGGCTGTCTTCAGTGATTGAATCTTCTTTTACGGTACTTTCTTTCTCAGGTAACCCAAGCATTATCTCAATCATCTTAATTAAAGAAGGCGACTTCAAGTTATCATTCCATGCTGACTCTAGTGCATCTGATACTGCAAGTGGATTTTTGGTTAATCCCTTTGCTCGTCCATACTTTTCAGCAGCCTTATTTTTATGTTCTTCCCACTTATCTCCTAATTCAGATTTTAAGGTGTCCGTAATATTACTTTTCCAAATAGTAATATTGGGAAAAAAAACATGATCTTCAGTCGGCCAGTTAAGTAGTTGACTTTGCTCGCAAAGTGTCAAAATTGAAGCATTGTCTTTCTTATGCTTTGCTATTTCAGAAAACAAATGTGTTGCTCTTTTAACTTTAGACTCATCTGTATCGTCTTTAATTGCTTCATATTCAGCTTGTTTGTTAGCATCACCATCTATTAATACAAAAACAGGTATCTTTAACAATTTTGCTATACACAAAGGACGTATAATTTCGCTTTTTCCATGCACAGGAACTATGTGACAACCTTGCCTTCTAAATTCATTATATCTCCCCATTAAATGAAGGTAGGTTGTTAAAATTGACACATCCTCGATTCCTTCAACAAAAATAACTTTCTGTGAGAAAAACATCTCATTAAGTTCTGGACTTAAAGCCGGACTAACTTTAGCAACGAGTGCCGATGGTGTAGTTGGTTTACTTTCGATCGTATTAAGTCTAGTCGAAATATCTTCGTAAGAAACTTGTGATACAAGTGACTCACTCGGTAAACCGTGCTCCCTAACAATTCTTAAAGCAGTAATATTGTCTGAGGGCACAAAGTATGGGCTATGAGAACATAACACTATCTGTGACTTTTCATTCGCGAGCCTAAAAAATGTTTCAGCAAGATACTTCATCTGAGGAGGGTGCTGATAAAGTTCAGGCTCTTCGATTGCCATTAACAATGTAGGACTTCCTGTATCATCCATTTCAACTAATTCTTGTAAAAGAGCAAAGATATAAGAGCGTTGCATACCATGACCAAATCTAGCTAATTCACCTTCAAATCCGTTGTCACCTATTAATACTTGAGCTGCTGGATCTTCTACTTTTATAGTTTTTTGGTCGTCATAATTCCATTTAACTTTGGCTTGTATGTCTGGTTTTGACCAAACCTGCAAGCGACTTTCAATTGAAGCGGATACAGAGGATAATACGCCTTGTTGAGCATCTAACATTTTTTGATAAGCTACTTTAGCATCATCATAGATTTTAGTTACTTCATCATCAAAGTTTACTTTCGCTCTAACTGTTCTCTCAAGTAGTATTGTTAAGGCTGAGTTTTTGGTTTCTTCACCTTCAGTAGATATGTCTTTGGTTGCAGGTATGAAAACCCACTGTATATGAGGTGCCAATCGATTAGAGCCTTTAGTGGCACCATAAAATTGATCTTCACTCGGCATTAAGGTACAAAGAGCAGAATTAGACTCCTCAAAATCCCTGAGTGCAGTTTCCATTCCACCTTTAGTTCCAATATTAGGTAGTGATGTGTAATTAGTTAAAGCCCTTATGTCGGCATAAATCGTTTTTAATTCAGCTACTTTTACACCATCTTTTGAAGCAGAGAACCATGGAGCAAAATCAGAAATGACTTTTCGCTGACCATACTGTTTTACAGTAGCAAAACCAGTATATTCATCAAAAGTGGCTTCGGCAGTAATAGTTAATTCATCTTGACGTATATATGCAGCTAAATCAGATTTTGCTTCGTCAGATAGCCCGCCAAAAGTAACTGTTATTTTGATTGGTTTCTTAGTGTTTTTATGGTGGTAGTCATCTTCTGTTAATTTTATTAAATCCGTTTGTGTATTTTTATTTTCTCTGAAAAATAAATTTAGCGCATTAATAGCTGTAGATTTTCCTGAGCTATTTGCTCCTATAAAACAGTTATAATCCGTAAATGATATAGTTTCACTTTTATATGATCTAAAATTTTCAATTTGTAATGTAAGTATTTTCATATCAACTTCCTTGTGCTGTAAACTCTAAGTTTGTATAACGACGCTGCAGGATAACTCCTTTAGCCAAACTCAATTAAAAGCGATTTATATAGTTATCCTAAGTTATTAGAGTATTAGGTAAAGTATTTGGAACCCATAAAGCAAGCTGTTTTTCTTAAAAAAGAGTAATTCTGCAGCCTCAACGCCGCACTAAGCGGACTAAAATAGTGGGTTATAATGTGTAGCGAAGCAAAAGATAACCCACTGTTTTAGTTGCATTTATGTACCTTGTTAGAATATTTATAGTTGCCATGCCAAACTATCAATAGACATACAAATATCCCACACATAATTAGCTGAAATTATTAACCCTGCCTCAGTTATCTCCAACCCCTTATGTGAGACAGTAAGTATGGAACCATGAACCAAGGAATTTCTAACTTCTCGTACATTGCTATTCAAAAAAACAACTGTAGGATCAGTGATAAAGTCACGATCATCTATTTTCTCTAACCATTTTACATAATATAAGAAAATAGACTCATTTCTTTTTTTAGCTCTAAAAGTCATATTTTGATGACTGCTAAGTTCACGTACAATGTAGCCAAAAGTATCTTCTAGCATTGCCCAAAGCATTAATACTTGGGATTTTCTAATATAATTAGGTAAATCTTGTTTAAAAGTAGCTTCCAAATCATATTGGTCATTACTAATATTTGAAACTGATACACTTTCAGAGTGCTCATGACTCGAAACACCTCTCCCGCCTGTCAAAAGCATATCTGAAAATTTTGAAGTGTAACTTTCTAGTTGGTAATTTTGTTGCTCTATGAATGCCATCATTAGAGTCACTTCTTCATATAAACCTCTACGCAGGCAAGCTTCCATATCTATTTTCTTTGAAAAATTTTCCATGCTACCAAGCCTATTAATAAGGTGAAATCACAAGCATTTTAACAGCTTATTGAATCCCACTTTGGGGCGGTCTAACACCCCAAAACGGCTTATATCACGTTGTTCGATAATCACACCAAACAACTCGTTTATAATCAGACCATAACAATTGCTACTCAGTAGCCTGTGTTATTTAACCCCATAACGCCTTTTAATTATGTTATGGCGCAAACCTCGCAACACTGTACTTATATACGCACACAGTAAAACCTATCTTAAACTTAACCTTTAACTAATTTATTTCTAAAATTACCACTCATTTTAAAACCTTGTATCGTTCTCACAAGGTTTACCATCTCTATCGCCATCCATTTTTGTATTAGGGCAGTTATTTATAAAAAACACCGCCTCTGCACGTGAGGTCATTTGGCTACAGTGCTGCCTGCCATCACAGGTAAAATTTTGTGTGTTTTTTGGAATAACGATTTTTGAGTATTGCTCATCAAAGCTGGCTAAATCGGCGTTGGTAATAACAGGAGTTTGGCTATTAAATTGCTCGTTACTTTGATAATGGTTGTATTTATTTACTGCGACAAAGCCAAGTACGGCGATAATGCTAATTGAGGCGACTTTGCCTAAAAAACTATCGGTAAAATTAGATTTAGCAACACGATGATGGTTTGGTTTTTTAGGCGTGACTTTAAGCGCAGCTACGCCTTCTATCCGGCAATTAACGGCTTTGCTTTTACCATCGGGTTGTGTAGCGACTTCAAAATAGATGATGTCGCCCACTTTGGGCTTGCGGCTCATGTGTTTGAGCGCTGAAATGTGTATAAAGGTGTCGTGAGCTAGGGTGTCTGATTTAATAAAACCAAAGCCCTTTTCGTCATTCCACGCTTTTAACAATCCTTTGTTCATGTATTTACCTGTGCTGATTAAGCTGCGATTACGCAAATTCCATTTAAGTTAAGAATGGTTAGTATACGTTCCTAAATTGCTACCACGCAACCAAATATTCATATTAGGTTAATTTAAACACACCAATTAGTTGGCAAAACACTTAACCGTATAGGGAAAATACCGATCTTTGAGCTTTAAAAAACAGCAAAAAATAGCCTGTTTTATTTTATAAATTACGGCCATTTGTCCTTTATTCTACGACAGCTAACTTTTGCGAAGCGATTAGCTTAACAGCTTGTTTACACTCGGTTTTGTTATTAGTTATTTCTATCTGAATTAAGCGTTTTTAGTGTGATTTTTCATTCGTTATTTACTTAATTTATCTATACAATCCACACCTTATTTTTACGTGCAATTTTCAAGTGATTATCTCATGCTATTAACCGTTGTTTATATTATTGGTATTACTGCAGAAGCCATGACCGGCGCACTTAGCGCTGGGCGAATGAAAATGGATTGGTTTGGCGTTGTACTGGTTGCCAGTGCAACAGCAATTGGTGGTGGCAGTGTGCGAGATATTTTACTTGGCAATTACCCGCTTACCTGGGTTCAGCACCCTGAATACCTTTTAATTACTTGTATAGCGGGCATTGTGACTACGTGGCTTGCTAAGTGGGTGGTTAAATTTAAAGGCATTTTTATGCGCTTAGATGCGCTAGGGCTTGCGGCGTTTAGCATTATTGGCTGCCAAGTTGGGCTAAATATGGGCCTGCACTATGGTATTTGTGTTGTGGCTGCGGTTGTAACGGGTGTTTTTGGTGGCTTACTGCGCGATTTAATATGTCGCCAAGCGCCGTTGGTATTACATAACGAGCTATACGCGAGTGTATCGTTACTTGTTGCCTGCTTATTCTTGGCACTGCACCATTACAATATTGATGACAATATCAGCATTATTGTAAGCCTTGTTGCAGGCTACTTAATACGTATGGCGTCAATTCGCTTTAAGTGGCGTTTACCTACCTTTAGTTTGTTAGAGCAGCACGCTAAATAAATTAGGCTTTAATAAATGATAAGGCAGGAATTAAACCTGCCTTAATTAATATAAGTATAAGTATAAGTAATAGCGCCTTACTTTATTGCTCGCTTACATCACTTAACGCGGTTTTTAACCCACTGTTATTTTGCTTAAGTACGCTAAAACTGCCGTCGGTTTCTAGCACTACAGCGGCTACATCATCTATGGCTAATATACCCGCACCACGAATGGCAGCGCGAATTTCTGATTTAGTTACCCGCTGCGATTTAAGTGCCGCCGTGCAATATTCTCCATTACTCAGCAATAGCGTAGGTTCTGCTTTTATAAGCGAAGCAAAGTTAGATGAGCGTACACTTAGCCACGTAATAAAATATTGCAGCCCTATTAACACAATAAACGCGAGCATGCCCTCTAGCAGCGCAACGCTTTTTGTAATAATCACCGAGGCTAAAATAGAGCCCAGCGCAATAGTGACAATAAAATCAAACACGTTCCATTTAGAAAGCGTACGCTTACCCGATATACGCAGCCAAAACACCAGCGCTACATAACCAAGTACGCCAATAATAAGTACGCGTATTAAGCCCTGCATATCATCAAAAAACATAGTTACTCCCTGTAGTTAAAATTACGTATAGCCTTTAGTTAAACCGTACATGCTTACAAATTAAAACTGTATGAATAAGATAGGCAATAGTAATTTAAAGCAGTTTAAATTTAGACGATGGTTGATTATGATAACTTAAGCATTATATCTAAGTTTTCGCTTCTTAATTTATACAAAGGATTACCATGTCTAGCTATAACGAATCGCCAGAGCAAATTGAACAGGCCACTAAAGGCTATGTGATGCAGCAAACTATGTTGCGTATTAAAGATCCCAAACCGTCGCTCGAGTTTTATCAAAACGTATTAGGTATGAAGCTGTTAGGTAAGTATGACTTTCCTGAAATGAAGTTTACGCTGTACTTTTTAGGCTACGAGCCAGAGCAGCCGCAAGGTGATGATAAAACCAAAGCTAAATGGGTATTTGGTCGCCCTGCACTAATCGAGCTTACCCATAACTGGGGCACAGAAGACGACGATAGCTTTGAGGGCTACCACAGCGGTAACCAAGAGCCTAAAGGCTTTGGCCATATTGGCATTAGCGTACCCGATGTATACGCTGCCAGTGAGCGCTTTGCAAAATACAATGTAGAATTTGTTAAAAAGCCAGATGATGGCTCAATGAAGGGCCTAGCATTTATAAAAGACCCTGACGGCTACTGGATAGAAATACTCTCACCAGAGGGCATTACCGATATTATTTTTGGTAAATAGCCTGAACGCTTAATAAACCGGTTACCACATACTAAAAAGCCAGCTAATTAGCTGGCTTTTGTGTTTTTAAATAAGAGTTAGCTTATTTACGCAGGGCGTCTATTCGCGCATCTAGCGGTGGGTGAGATGAAAACAGTTCAGCCATCCCTTTACCACTTGCTATACCAAAGGCCATCATTGAGCCTTGTAATTGCGACGGGTGGTTTTGCTTTAATCGCTCAAGCGCTGAACGCATTTTGTCTGCACCTACTAATTTAGCTGCGCCGCTGTCGGCTGCAAATTCACGCTTACGGCTGTAACTTGCTACCACTATGCTTGCAAGCACACCAAATACAACTTGGAATAACATATCGAATAAAAAGTAAGACCAGCTACTACCGCCCTCTTCTTCATCGCCATTTAAAAAGTTATCAACTATGCCTGCCAGTACTTTTGCGGCAAATATTACAAAGGTATTTACCACGCCTTGTATTAGCGTAAGCGTTACCATGTCGCCATTAGCAACGTGCGATACTTCGTGGGCAAGTACGGCTTCGGCTTGGTCTTGATTCATGTTATGTAATAAACCTGTGCTTACCGCCACAAGCGAGTTGTTTTTGCTTGGGCCGGTTGCAAAGGCGTTCATTTCTGGGCTGTCGTAAATTGCTACTTCAGGCATTTTTATACCTGCTTTTTGAGCTTGTGCTGATACCGTTTGTACAAGCCAGTGCTCGGTTTCGTTGCGCGGTTGTGTAATTACCTGTGCGCCCGTTGATTTTTTTGCAATCCACTTAGACATAAATAACGAAATAAACGAGCCACCAAAGCCAAATACAGAGGCTATAAGTAATATTCCGCCAAGGCTACGATGGCTTAAACCCAGCGCGCTCATTATTATTGAAAGCACTACACCTAATACCAACATAACCGCTAGGTTAGTTAATAAAAACAAAAATATACGTTTCATATTGTCCTCACAAAAATAGGTTTGATCACCGAACATAAAATTAAATTAGGTTAAAGCAATCATTACGCTATGACACACTATGTCATCACGTTGAGGCTATTCTGTGACAAACTATGTCATAACGCAAGGGTTATTTGCAGGTTTATTAATAAATTTTTTGAGGAGTTTAAAAAGGGAGTAAAGTGTGGCGTAACGTAGTTATTAAACCTCGTTACGCCAATAAAAACAATTAGTTGCTGGTTATGCCGCTAGTTGTAATGCAATTATTAATTGTTGCCATATCTGTAGGAAAGCCGCGCTCTTTTGCGAGTAATTGTGCAACCTTGGTTATATCTGCATGGTTGTGTTGTTGAAGATACGTCCACTGGTGATGAGTACGATGCTCATTTATGTGCGCATCGTCGCTTATTAAGCCAAGTTTAGTAAATTCAGCCACTATTTCATCAGCAGCGATTAAGGTAGATGACGCTTTTACGTTTTCGGCACGTGCGTAGCTAATATGCGAATATAAGCTAACATCTGCGACGCGCAAGGTATCGTCTTCTCCTGGGATTTGCTGGCCACCAAACAAGGCATTGTTTTGCGTGTTGGCGTTTTTAAATGCCGGAACAAACTCGGCTACATAATCAATGGCTTTTTGGCTACGTGCTTTTAGTACCTGCTGATCCCACCCATTGTTTATGTAATTTAAATATTTAGCTGGCAATTGCGGCTGTGCACTTTGCTCGTTGGTATCGGCTAGGCCATCGTTAAACAAGGTAATTGAGTTGGTCATACCATGAATTTGATAATAGCCATTAGGATAAGGCGTTAGCTGTGCCATACCTTCTGGCGTACCACGGTTACCATAAATAATAATTTCTGGAATTTGCCCGCCAGCGCCTTGCCAATGCGTAATGTAAGAGGCTTTAAATTCGACCATACGTTTGGCCTCTACGCCTACCATGTCATCTACAATACCGGTTTGAAAGCCGCAGGCATTAATAAGGTAGTCTACCTCTACTGTTTGCGTAGTATCGCTTTGGTTATTTTGGTATTCAATTTTCCAAGTTGGCGATTGGTTATTGGCACTGGTTTGCTCAGCTTGGCTAACTTGCTTTACCTCTGTGCTGGTAAGTACATTAGCGTGTTCGTACTGGGCAAGCGCAAGTTGGGCGCTGGCCGATAACCTAAATATATTCCACCCGTATTCTTGAGCAACAATTAGCGGGTATTTTACTTTGTTTAAGTTTAGGTGCTTAGCAACGGGGATCATCCACTCATCTAGCGTTTTAGGCTCTGCAACCTGCTCTTTTTTACTCAGCGCTATCATTTGTTCATGGCTATACAGCTGGTAGTAATTGTCGGGCTCGCCAAGTACTTTGTTGTTAGGGTCTTGCTCAACTAACTCTTTATACGCGTTGGTGATTTTATTTAATCGTGGTAGTAAATCATCGGGTGAATCGTCATCGCGCGTAGGCACTGCAAACACGGTTGGGCGTACGTCTATGGTGTAGGGGTATAGGCGTAAAATATCGATACATTGTTTGAGTAAATCTATGCAGTCTTCGTCTGGTATTTCACGGTATAAATTACCACCGGCATGTAAATGGCACATAGGTGGGCCATCTATAAGTGACTTTTTTTTCTCAAAAATAGTGGTATGAATCCCTAGCGCTGCCAATCTAATAGCTATTGTTGCCCCTGCTGTGCCGCCACCTAAAATGCCCACACGGGTTTTAGGCTGAGCACTTGGCTTTACCTCGGGTTCCCCCGTTACCTGTGTGTTTTGAGCGAAGCGTTTAATATATGGGTGCGTCATGTAGCGGTTTATTTCCTTAGTAACAATAGCTTTAACTTGTAATATGTGTACTAAAGGGGGCAATTTCAAGGCGTAAATACAATTAATAAGCTCATGTATTTAATATAAAAACTGCTTTGCATTTAAAAACGCAAAGCAGCCACAATTAGCTCTGTATATTGAGGGTATTAAGTAAGGTTTTGTATATTTGCAGTTTAGGGGTTTGCTCGCTGTATGGGCTTATAGCCAAAATAGGAAATGGCAAGCGTGCTTTTAACGAATCAAGGTTAGCTTGGTATTCGTCCATATTTGGGTCAACTTGGTTTGCAATCCAGCCTACACAATTAATGCCTAAACTTTGCATATGGGCAGCGGTGAGTAAAGCATGGTTTAAACAGCCTAGTTTAATGCCTACTACTAAAATTACGGGTAGTTGCTCGGCCTTAACCCAGTCGTATAAATAATCGATATTATTAATTGGCAGTGCCCAGCCACCAGCGCCTTCGGTTAGGTGGTAATCGGCACCTTGTTGTTTAAGTGTTGAGTACGCTGTGCTTAGTTTATCGAGCGTAATATTAACCCCTACTTGCTCTGCGGCTATGTGCGGCGCAATGGGCGGCGCAAAGGCAAAGGGATTTATTACATCGTATTTGGCACTTACCGTGGCGCTTTCCATTAGCATTAGTGCATCGGCATTAACTAGCTGATCAAACGCCATTTCGCAGCCTGCGGCAAGTGGCTTAAAGCCAATTGCGTTTTTTTTATGCTGGGCAAGTAGCTTTAATAGCAAACTAGTCACGTGGGTTTTTCCGGCGTCGGTGTCGGTACCGGTAATAAAAAATTCTTTCATTTTAGTGCCTTGATTAATTTTAGTATTAGCTACTCATGGCTTTTTTGTAATGATAACAATACCACATGGTAAGATACACACGCTTGATTGTTTAAAAGCGGATACGCATTACACACCCGCTGTAGCGCCGACTTCGTTAATAACCCTTGGCGCGAATTAGCATGATTTTGTGTTGTAGCACCAATGGCTTTAATAGATTTAATGGCTTTTAACGGGCTTGAATAACAATCGGTATAAATTACTTTTTGCGAGCTATTAATACTAAACCCTGCCTTTTGGACCGACTGGTTTATATAAGCGTGTGTATTAAATGTATTTATATGGCTACGGTTATCTAGCGCTGCAAACGCTGTTTTAATTTCGTTAAGCGAGCCCGCAACCACTGTGCTTATATAAGCCTGCCCGCCAGGCTTTAAGCTTTTATAAAGCGTATGCATTAATTTTTCAAAATTAGCCGACCACTGCACTGCAAAGTTACTAAATATAGCGTCAATACTGCTTGCTTGTAGCGGCAGGTTATCCATATCAGCGCAAACTTTTGGGTTAGTTGATGCAGCGCTTTTAAGCATGTTTAAGCTTAAATCTATCGCGATGACTTGGCCGTATTGTTTGCTTAGCTGTGAGGTATTAACCAGTGGACCAGCTCCTAAATCTACACAGCATTTACTTTGGTTGTATGGCTGGGAGTTTATTAATTTAAATAAATCGCTTGCTGCCTGTTTTTGTACATTGGCATGGCTGTTGTATTGCTCAGCTGCTTTAGAAAACTTATCACTCGCCCCCTTTTTAAGCGCTGTATGAGGGCGTACTTGCTCAGCACTTTGTATAAGCGCACGCTTTTGTGAAGCCCCATTTATAGGTAAAAGCGCGCGTTTTTTATTTAAAGCTTGCTTGCTGTCGGTATGAGCTAAAGCCTGCGCAATCATGCTATTGCGCCTTTTAAGTTTTCAACAAGAGCTGTTATATCTGCATGGGTATGCGCCGCTGTTAAGGTTACACGTAACCGCGCGGTATTATGCGCAACCGTAGGTGGGCGAATAGCGGTTAGCCAAATACCCTGCTGTTTAAGCCTTTGTGCTGCGTGTAACGTTTGCTCAGCGCAGCCAAGTACAATGGGCTGAATAGCAGTGTTTGACTCCATTACCGCAATGGCGTGTTGTTTACAAAGCTGCTTAAAAAAAGCAATGTTACTACTAAGCTGCCCGCGTTTAACATCTGCACATTTAATGGCGTGTAAGCGCGTAAGCGTAAGTGCTGCCATAAGCGGCGACATAGCGGTTGAATACGTGTAGTCGCGGTTAAACTGCAGCATGTAATTAATAAATTGGTTATTTGCTAATACACAGGCTCCGCTGCTTGCTACTGCTTTTCCAAAGGTAATAACCAGTATATCGGGAAGTGCTAAGCCTTCATCTAATAATGCCTCACAGCTACCTAAACCGGTTTTACCTAGTGCGCCAAAACCATGTGCATCATCAATCATAAGCCAAGCATTGTGCTCTTTAGCTAAAGCAAGCAGCTCTTTTATGGGGGCGGTGTCGCCATCCATCGAAAACACCCCTTCGCTAATAATTAGCTTATTGTGTGCTTTTGATTTTTCGAGCCGCGAACGTAAATGCTTTAAATCGTTATGGTTAAAGCGTATTAATGCGGCATTTGAGTGCATTGCGCCGTCAATCAAACTGGCGTGGTTTAGCTTATCTTGAAAAATAGCACTGTTTTGCGCAGTGCTTTTATCGTTAAACAGCGCTTTAATTACACTGCTATTTGCACTAAACCCCGAATTAAACAACATGCCAGCTTCGTAGCCAAGCGCGCTACATAAGTATTGCTCTAGCTGGTGTTGCTGCGCCTGATACCCAGTAACTAAAGGTGAGCTGTGGCTACCGAGTACGTTGTTTTGCTCAAGGTTAATACTGCAATCACCAAAACCTAGGTAGTCATTACTGGCAAAATTAAGGTACGTTGCGTTATTTACCGTAATGGTACGTGCTGTGGCGCGCTGCACCACATGGCGTTTACGCAATAACGCATGTTGCTGTTGTTGCTGCAAATGCGTATTTAAAAATTCAAATGGCATAAAGAGTAAGCTTAGGCTTCGTAAAATAAGGCTGAGGTTGCTTTATCGGCCACTTGAGATGACAGCGATGCGGCAACGGCTTCGTCTGAGTAGTCTTGGTGTTTTTCTGGGTTCATGCCTAATTTTTTAATTAGCTTCATGTCGGCATCGGCCTCTGGGTTTTCGGTAGTGAGTAGCTTATCACCATAAAATATTGAATTAGCGCCTGCAAAAAAACACATCGACTGCATTTGCTCGTTCATGGCGCTGCGCCCTGCCGATAAACGCACGTAGCTGTGTGGCATCATAATACGGGCAGTAGCTATAGTGCGTATAAATTCAAAATGATCTAAATCGTCTACGTTTTCAAGCGGAGTGCCTTTTACTTTTACCAGCATATTAATAGGTACGCTTTCAGGCTGTTGTGGTAAATTAGCCAGCTGCATTAATAAACCGTAACGGTCGCTTGCTTGCTCGCCCATACCGACAATACCGCCTGAGCATACTTTCATGCCGGCATCACGCACGTGATCTATGGTGTTTAATCTGTCTTCAAAGGTGCGCGTTGATATAATTTGCTCGTAATATTCAGGCGAAGTGTCGAGGTTATGATTGTAGTAATCAAGCCCTGCACTACTTAGCTCATGTGCTTTTTCGTTGGTAAGTTTTCCAAGTGTCATACAGGTTTCTAGGCCAAGTTCTTTTACTTCTTTTACCATTTTAGAAATATACGGCATGTCTCTGTCTTTTGGATCTGACCATGCTGCGCCCATACAAAAACGGGTTGCGCCTTTTTGTTTAGCTAGGCGTGCTTGCTCTACCACTTTTTCTACTTCTAGTAGGCGCTCGCGCTCTAAGTCGGTTTTATAGTGCCCCGATTGCGGACAGTATTTACAATCCTCTGGGCAAGCCCCTGTTTTAATAGATAATAAAGTAGATATTTGTACTTCGTTAGGATTAAAGTTAGCGCGATGAACCGATGCCGCTTTAAATAATAAATCGTTAAATGGCATTTCGAATAATGCCTTTACTTGGGCGTGGGTCCAATCGTGGCGAACAGGTGCAAGTTCCATAGTAGTCTCTTATTTTTCTCAGTGGTGATGTTGGATTAGTCTACGTCTTGAAGTACCATTGTCAACGAAACCCACCACGTTAAAGTTTACATATGAATAAAAAACAAACGATTGACCTTGATTTTGATCGTGACCATATTTGGCACCCTTACACATCAATGACACAGCCTATCCCGGTTTACCCTGTTACTCATGCAAATCATAATTTAATTTACCTAGAAACCGGCGAGCAACTCATTGATGGCATGGCCTCATGGTGGAGCGCAATTCATGGCTATAATCACCCGGTATTAAATAACGCCATGATTGAACAAATTAATAGCATGAGCCATGTAATGTTTGGCGGCATTACCCATAATAGCGCGATAGAGCTGTGTAAAAGGCTTATTACAATTACCCCAAAAAGTTTAACTAAGGTGTTTCTAGCCGATAGCGGTTCGGTAAGTGTAGAAGTAGCGATTAAAATGGCGCTGCAATATTGGTTAAGCCAAGGGTTTACACACAAGCAAAAATTAATGACGCCGTATAAGGGTTATCATGGTGATACATTTGCCGCTATGAGCGTGTGCGATCCGGTTAATTCTATGCATAGTTTGTATAAAGGTTTTTTACCAGAGCATGTGTTTGTACCCGCCCCTGTAAGTAAATTTAATGGCGAGTTTAACCAAGCAGAAGCCCAAACGCTTGAACAATACTTTAAAACGCACCACCACGAGGTAGCCGCCTTTATTATTGAGCCCATAGTACAAAACGCCGGCGGCATGAACTTTTATCACCCCGCGTATTTAGCCTGCGTTCGTAAATTATGCACACAATATAATGTATTACTGATTTGCGATGAAATAGCCACAGGGTTTGGCCGCACAGGTAAATTATTTGCTGTAGAGCACGCTAATATAGAGCCAGATATTTTATGTATTGGTAAAGCCCTTACCGGTGGCTCAATGACTCTTTCGGCCACACTAACCAGTGATAAAATAGCCACAGGCATTAGTGAAGGCGAAGCCGGCGTTTTGATGCACGGACCTACATTTATGGGCAACCCGCTTGCTTGTGCAGTTGCGTGCGCCAGTATAGATTTACTTTTAGCGCAGGATTGGCAACAACGCATTAGCGATATAAACACTCAACTACAACAGCTTAAAAAGTGCAATGAATTAGATGCGGTAGCCAATGTGCGTACCTTAGGCGCAATAGGTGTTGTAGAGCTAACTGATGCCGCTGGCAATGTAGATGTTGCTAAAATTCAAGCCTTTTTTGTAGAGCAAGGCGTATGGATTAGACCCTTTGGTAAACTTATTTACCTAATGCCCCCGTATATAAGTGACTCAGCCAGTATAAACACCTTATGTGATGCCATTTACACTGCAATTGCAGGTAAGCATTACTGCTAAGCGTTAAATTATACCTAAAAGGCATAGTCATTATTTGCCTGTTAGGTATTAATTTTGCTCAGGTTTTGAGCTTTGCATTGACGTATTTGTTATATTGATTTTAGTAAATATTACGGATATGATAATGTCTATCATTTACAATTACCTTTTCGGACTCTTTACTATGAAACACCTTTCTAAATCTGTAAAAACATTAGGTGCAAGCTTATTGTTAGCTTCTGCTTTTGTAACGCAACCGGCGCTAGCTAACGGCCCAATTGGTGAACACGTAAACCATTTACAAGAAAACATTAAAGACTATTCAGAAGAAGTTGAATGGATGGTTGGTAAAGTAGACACCATGGTAACTGACTACAGCAAAAGCGGTGCAAAGGCTGTAAACAGCGACGATTTAATTGAATATTGGGAGTCGGTTAAGTTTCACAGCGCCATTGAAACTAACTTTGTGCCTGTATATGCCTCAATTTGGCAAGGCATTTATGGTGTAAAAATGGCTATTGATAACAACAAGCCTGCCCAAGAAGTGCGCAATCAGCAAAAAGCCATGAACATAGCCTTGTGGCAAGGTCTTGGTGCTGTTAAGCTTGCGGCAAAATTCCAGCAAAAAGGCTTACTTGATACAGTTAAAGCCACTGCTACAGAAGGCATGACCCAAAGTGCCACCATTGACGAAATCAAGCACAAGCTTGACCGTGTTGTTGCTAAATTTGCAGAGCGCTTAAACGAAGAAGCCACTGAAATTGTTCACGATACGTATTTACACCTTTTTGAAGGCGTAGAAGGTACGCTTATCGAACAAGATGCAAAACTAGTAGAAGTGCTGGAAAAAGATTTTAACGTAACACTACCGCAAACAATTAAAAGCGCTAAAAGCGTTGATGAAGTACGTGACGTGGTAAGTGATATGCACACTAAATTAGACCGCGCTAAAACGCTAATAGAAAAAGCGGAGAAGTCGCGTAAGGATGTTTTTTAAGTGAAGCGTAGGACCTTTATACAAGGCCTAGCTGCGTTAGGGGTTGTTGGCGCTTTGCCACTGCCCCTTTCTCGCGCACTAGCTGCCGATATAGCAAACCCAGTTTCTGTTGATAATTTACCAAAGCTTAAAGGTGATTTAACCTTATACCTAGGCCGTGGTGAAGGTGGTTTGTATGAAAATGTATTACAAGCGATTCAGAAAAAAAATCCTGACTTTAACTTAGCTATTCGCCGCGGCCCGACTGCTGCACTTGCCAATACTATTGTGGCAGAGGCAAAGGCAGGTGTACGCCGCGCCGATTTATTTTGGGCGGTTGACTCAGGCGCTATTGGCCTAGTTACCGATGCAGGCCTTGCAAAGCCCCTACCGAGTGATTTATCTGCACAGTTACAACCGCAATTTAGATACGATCAATGGGCGCCGGTTACCGGTCGGATCAGAACCTTACCGTATAACACATCGCGTTTAACTAAAGATCAAATTCCAACAAGCATAATGGACATTGCAGATAGCGATTTATCAATTGGTTGGGCGCCTGCTTATGCATCGTTTCAATCGTTTGTTACCGCTATGCGTATTTTAGAAGGCGATGATAAAACCGCTAAATGGCTTAAAAAAGTTAAAAAGCGCGCTAAAACATACGCCGGTGAACTCGGTGTTGTAATGGCAGTAGAACGTGGTGAAGTAGATATTGGTTTTGCTAATCACTACTACACGCTGCGTCTTAAATCGGGTAAACCAGATGCTAAATTAGACTTAGCCTTTACCGAGCAAGATGCAGGTTGTTTAGTCAATGCCTCGGGTATTTTAACGCTAAACGATGACCCACTTGCTACTAACTTTATGCGTTACTTATTAAGCGAAGAAGTACAAGGTTATTTAGCCCGAGAAGCGTATGAAATACCGCTTGTTAATGGCATTACTCAACCGGCAGGCTTACCGTCGCTGAGTGACATATCTCCACCAAAGGTTGATTTAACTCAACTTGCGGATTTACGCCCCACCATCAACTTGATGCGCAACAACGGCGTTTTATAAATGCGAATACCTGCTTCTTACCCAATGGCGCTGCTTGCAGCGCTCATTACGATTACCCCTGTTTATATTTTAATTACCCTTGCTAGCGACACCAGTACCCTTTTTGACAGTCATAATTTAAAAATACTGGGCAATACGTTATCGCTAATGGGCTTAACCGTATTAGGCTCAATTTTGATTGGGGTACCACTGGCTTTTATAAGTGCTTATGTGCATTTGCCTTTTAAAAAAATATGGCTGGTGATTTTTGCTGCGCCCTTGGCTATTCCAAGTTATATTGGCGCATTTACTTTGTACGCTGCGTTTGGCCCAGGGGGTGAAATAAATAACCTACTTGGCTTTGAAACCCCACCCATGTATGGGTTAAGCGGTGCAGCCATTGTAATGACCTTGTATACCTTCCCTTTTGTAATGATGACCACACGCTCGTCATTGCTCAGTTTAGATGCCAGCATGGTAAATGCAGCGCGTACCTTGGGTATGTCGATGACACAAAGTGTGTTTAAAGTAATTTTACCCCGTGTAGTTAACGGTATTGCAGCGGGCTCATTATTAGTGGCGCTGTATACACTTTCAGACTTTGGTACACCCGCAATGATGCGACTAGATACCTTTACCCGGGTAATTTACGTAGAATACAATGCGTTTGCATTAGGACGTGCGGCGATGTTGTCGCTGCAATTAATGGTTATTGTTGGCTTTTTACTTTTAATAGAATCACAAATAAAAACCGCCTCTGAACGACACGGTCGCCCACTGGTTTTATTTCCCACTAAATGGCAAATAACCGCAATGATTGCTGCGTTTGGCCCTATTTTATTGTTAGCTATTGGTTTGCCGCTGGCGATATTTTTTGTTTGGTTAGCACGCGATGGTTATAGCAATTTTGACTTTAGCATAGCGTGGAACTCAGCGTACGCCTCAGCCATTGCTGCCATAGTGGCGGTTATTGTGGCTATTCCTGTTGCTCATGCCGCATTAAGCGGAAAAGCCGGCAGAATAATGGAGCGTGTTACCTATTTTGGTTTTGGTATTCCTGGCATTGTGATGGGTACCGCGCTGGTATATGGCGGCTTGCAACTCCCATTTTTATATCAAACATTAGCGCTTCTGATTATTGCTTACATGCTACGATTTTTACCGCTTGCAGTTGGCTCTATTCGCACCAGTACAGAGCATTTGGATCAAAGCTTAATAAAGTCGGCGCGCGTATTAGGTGCAAGCCCGCGTGAAGCCTTTACTCGCATTACCCTGCCGCTAACAATGCGTGGTATTATTGCCGGTGCTGCATTGGTATTTTTAGAATCAATGCGCGAGCTTGAAGCAACGCTATTGCTAGGCCCGACCGGGTTCGAAACCCTTTCAACCTATTTATGGCGTGTGTACGAAGCCGGTTACTTTGGCCGTGCTGCCATTCCCGGATTATTGTTAGTGGTGATTTCTGCCTGTGGCTTAGCTATTATGATGTCTGGCGAAAAACGTAACCAACTAGAACATTGAGGATTTAAAAACAAATGCTATCTGTAAGCCAGTTGTCTATAGATTACGGCAGTAACCGTGTAGTAAGCGATTTAAATATATCGTTAGGTGAAAATGAAATTCTCATGCTAGTAGGCCCTACGGGCTGCGGTAAAAGTACAATATTGCAAGCACTTGCAGGGCTTATCCCCATTAGTGAGGGTGAAATAAACGTAGGCAAATGGCGCGCAACGCCAAAACGTAATGTGCCCCCTGAAAAACGCAGTGTTGGTATGGTGTTTCAAGATTTTGCATTGTTTCCTCATTTAACGGTTGAGCAAAACATTTGTTTTAGATTAAAAGACACCGCCATTGCCGATCATTGGATTAAACTACTTGGTCTAAATGATTTTAGAGCAAAAAAGCCAGCCACCCTCTCTGGTGGTCAAAAACAGCGTGTAGCACTTGCTCGTACACTTGCTCACCAGCCAGATTTTGTGTTACTTGATGAGCCACTTTCTAACCTTGATGCCGCATTAAAAGACATGCTGCGCTGGGATATAAGAAACGCCCTAAAAGAAGCGGGAGTGCCTGCCGTGTGGGTTACTCACGACCAAGAAGAAGCGCTTTCGGTAGGTGACCGTGTAGGTGTATTACAAAACGGTAAAATACAACAACTCGACAGCCCTGAACAATGCTTTAGCATGCCAAACAACCGCTTTGTAGCACGCTTTTTAGGTGAGGCAAGCTTTATTGCTGGGCAGTTTGAAAATGGCCAAGCAACCACTAGCATTGGCGTAGCACCAGGCCAAGGTATAGACTGCGACAGTGGCGATGTAGATGTGTTGCTTCGCCCTGACGATGTACAGCTTATTCAAAACTTAAATCAACCTAACGGTGAAGTTGTTTGGGTACGCTTTGAAGGTGGCAGCCGTTTATGTGCGGTTAAATTAAGCTGTAATACGCTCGTTACTAGCCGTGTAAGCCACGAGGTTGTTGTTAATCCGGGTGACAGCGTTCATGTATCTATTGTTACTACTCACCCGCTGGCTGTGTATAAAAAACAATAATTAAACTATGAGGTAGCTATGTCTAAACAGGGCCCTAATCCAAATAACCCAGCCCCTGTTGAGGGCTTTCCTCAGGTTGGCTTTTTAAAAAACTTTATTACCTCGCCTAATATAGTGGTGGGTGATTATACCTATTACGACGATCCTGACGGCCCTGAAAACTTCGAAAAAAATGTCCTTTACCATTTCGATTTTATTGGAGATCGAGAGGGTCTGTTTATCTTTCGAGATTAAATTTGCAGTAGTGTGTTTGGTTTTTAGACAAGGCAGAGCCTATGTAGTGTGGTTATTTCACATAAATAGGCGATAACGCAGCATAAAGACCAAACACGCACTGCCCGAAGGGTTCTGCCTAGGGGCAAATAACTCTTTGTTGCTCCGTTTTCACTTAGCCCACTAGGTCACAAACCTCGCGCCGCGATTAAATTGCCACTAGTTTGAACAAATTTTAATCCTGAAAGGTAAACAGACCCTTATTGGGAAATTTTGCGCCATAGCTAAAAATGTGACCTTTATAATGAACGGCGCTAATCATCAAACCGCGGGGTTTTCTACCTATCCATTTTTTATATTTGGCAACGGCTGGGAAAAATCGGCCCCGCAGGCTGGCGAGTTACCCTTTAAAGGCAATACGGTTATCGGTCACGATGTATGGATTGGTTATGACGCAACCATAATGCCAGGGGTAAATATTGGCAGTGGCTCTATCATTGCAAGTAAATCGGTGGTTACCTGCGATGTACCCCCTTATAGCGTGGTAGGCGGTAATCCGGCAAAAGTAATTAAGCCCAGGTTTGATAGCAACACAATAAGTACGTTATTAGATATAGCTTGGTGGGATTGGAGCAATGAAAAAATCACTGCTCATCTAGATGCCATTACTCAATGTGATTTAAGCGCTTTAATAAAGCTTAAATAACCCATAAGTAACACTCACCTACCACTCAAACATGTACGCCATTTTACTAATGGTTTTTAAAGGCACGTTATGCGTGTTGCGCTTAGCGTATAAATGCTGCATAGACTTGTCTTTTACTTCACCAACAATAACTTCTTTAACTTGATAACCAAGTGCATGTGCTGCTTGAGAGTACGCAATAAACTCCCATTTTTTTATATTGGTGTTATCAACAATTACAAGCGGAATATTTTGCGCTAAAGCATTTATAAAGCGCGCTAAATTTAAATTATGATATTGCGGTAGTTTAAATTTATCAAAGTGATACTCGCCCTGTTCATTGACAAAGTAGTCATCGGTTGAACAAATTAAATACTGGCTTGTATCTACTCCACCAAGCTCATCGGCTAGGGTTTGTGCATAGTAAGACTTACCACTTCCTGGTAGCCCTCTTAAAATAAAAACTTGTTTCATAGCATCCATTTCTGGGTAATGGTAAATATTAAATAGTTAAATTATGATGTGCTGATTTACCGGCTTAATTGTTACTTATTATTTCATCATTGTAAGCCATTAGAATAACGCTGAAGCAGTTAGCGCGCCCACTAGCTTACACATTTTGCTCGGTGATTAAATAGCCTTAAGGTTGGCTAATTTCAATCCGTAGAGTCAACACGCAGTAATAATGCCACAAAATCACTAAATTTCAGAGCACCAAATAACAATAGTGGTAATTTAAAGCAAAAAACGCTTTAAAAGTAACCCACTTGCATAAAAACTTTTAAAGAGTTGCTCACAATAGTTTTTTTATTTTATTTAACTAGGTAAGATACACGGTTCAAGTTCAACGCACTAAATTTAACCGCTGCGTTGAGTAGTTAATATTATACAGTTAGGCAACTTATATCATTGGAGTGAAGATGAGCCATTTAGCGATTTCAGAGCTATTAAAAGGCAATGTTGCGGTAGACAGCCAAGTAACAGTAAAAGGCTGGATCCGTACACGCCGCGATTCAAAAGCAGGAATATCATTTTTAGCCGTTCATGACGGTTCGTGTTTTGATCCTATTCAAGCGGTAGTTCCTAATTCACTAAATAATTATGATGAAGTTACTAGCTTAACAGCCGGTTGTTCTGTGTCGGTTACTGGTGTGTTAGTGCAATCTGCAGGTAAAGGTCAGTCATTTGAAATTCAAGCTAATTCTGTCACAGTTTTAGGTTGGGTAGAAAACCCAGATTCATACCCTATGGCTGCTAAGCGCCACAGCATTGAGTATTTACGTGAGCATGCTCACCTTCGTCCACGTACAAACATGATAGGTGCGGTAACACGTGTGCGTAACTGTTTAGCACAAGCAATTCACCGTTTTTACCACGAGCAAGGCTTTTACTGGATCAGCACCCCAATCATCACAGCCAGTGACTGTGAAGGCGCAGGTGAAATGTTCCGCGTATCAACACTTGATATGCAAAACTTGCCACGCACTGATAAAGGCGACGTTGATTACAGCGAAGACTTTTTTGGTAAAGAAGCCTTTTTAACGGTATCTGGCCAGCTAAATGGTGAAACATACGCATCGGCTATGTCAAAAATTTACACCTTTGGCCCAACATTCCGTGCAGAAAACTCAAACACGTCTCGTCACTTGGCTGAGTTTTGGATGGTTGAACCTGAAGTAGCATTTGCTGATTTAGAAGATATTGCAAAACTTGCTGAAAACATGCTTAAGTACGTATTTAAAGCGGTACTTGAAGAGCGCCGTGACGATATGGAGTTTTTTGCACAACGTATCGAAAAAACAGCGATTAGCCGTTTAGAAGAGTTTGTAGAAAAAGACTTCGCCCAAGTTGATTACACTGACGCCGTAGAAATACTTAAATCATGTGGTAAAAAGTTTGAGTACGCCGTTGAATGGGGTGTAGATTTACAATCTGAGCACGAGCGCTACTTAGCTGAAGAGCACTTTAAAGCACCGGTTGTTATTAAAAACTACCCGCGCGATATTAAAGCGTTTTACATGCGCCAAAACGAAGACGGTAAAACCGTTGCCGCTATGGACGTTGTAGCACCAGGCATTGGTGAAATTATTGGTGGTTCACAACGTGAAGAGCGCCTTGATGTGCTTGATGCGCGTTTAGATGAAATGGGCTTAAACAAAGAAGATTACAGCTGGTACCGCGATTTACGTAAATACGGTAGCGTGCCACACTCTGGCTTTGGTTTAGGTTTTGAACGCCTAGTTGCTTATGTTACAGGTATGGGCAACGTACGTGATGTAATTGCCTTCCCTCGTACTAAAGGCAGCGCAACGTACTAATCAATTAATTGATTTTAAAAGCCAGCTTTTTTGCTGGCTTTTTAATGCCTGTTGTTTTTAATTATGGCTTTGTTAAATACTGTTTATAAATTAGAGATTTATAAATTTTGAACTATAGTTTTATAACGTATTCGTTATTTGGCTAATAGCATGATAAAAAACCTTATTTTAGCAGCCACCGTTCTGCTTTCTTCCTCTAACATTGCAACATCAGTTTCTGATATCGCCCCCGATCACAAGCCTTTACTTATTGGCGGCTCTTCTTCGGTCTCGCACCTGTTGCTTTTATTAAAGCCCAACTATGAAGAGCAAACTAATACGGCCATGCAAGTCCGCTCTATGGGCAGTACTAAAGGCATTAAAGCCATAGCACAAAACATTATTGATATTGGTACTTCATCGCGCTATTTAACCAATGCAGAGCAAGAGCAATACCCTCATGTACGTCAAATTGTTATTGCGCAAGATGCGCTGGTATTTTTTACTAACAAAAAAAATAATATTGATTCGCTAAGCGTAGAGCAACTCAGCGACATTTATGCGGGCAAATATAAAACGTGGCAAGAAGTTAACCCAGATTATAAACCAGAGACACAAAGAGATAATAAAATTCTCCTGTTTAGTAAGGCCTATAACCATGGCACCTTTGATATTTTATTAGAGTTTTTAAACCTATCTTTTATGCGGGTTCCAAATGGTAATACAATTAAACTAAAGCAGGCAGGTAACCACGGGTTATTTCCTAAAATGGAAGTGCAGATGTATGACGAATTTAACCAAGCCCTTGGCATAGTACAACGCATGCCCAATGCCATTGCTTTTGACTCTTACGGTGCAGTCTCGCAGCTGCTTGGCTCTAAAAAAATAAATAAAATAAATTTACTGGGTATCAATGGCGTTAACGTTTCAGATGAAACTATTAAAAATGGTGAATATACGTTTGTTCGCCCCCTAATTTTATTGGTAAATAGCCAATCTAGCCGCTCTGTAGAACAAGCAGAGGTGTTGCTTAATTTATTAAAAGATAAGCGTGTTTTAGATACTTTGTCAGCGCATCATTATTCTATGCTTGAGGTGGAATAAAAAAAGCCGCAGGAACCTAAGTTCACCGCGGCTTTACAACCAGAATATGTTTATAGCGCGTTTTCAAGCTGCGGTAATACCTCAAATAAATCAGCAACCAGGCCGTAATCTGCCACCTGAAATATAGGTGCGTCTGGGTCTTTATTAATCGCTACAATAACTTTTGAGTCTTTCATACCTGCTAAATGTTGAATAGCACCGCTTATGCCCACGGCAATATACAGATTAGGCGCTACGATTTTACCTGTTTGCCCTACTTGCATATCGTTAGGTACAAAGCCTGCATCAACGGCAGCACGAGACGCACCAATTGCAGCGCCTAACTTGTCAGCAATACCGTTTAATAAGGCAAAGTTTTCACCATTTTGCATGCCACGACCACCTGATATAACTACCTCAGCTGCAGTTAGCTCAGGACGCTCTGACTCGGTTTGTTCAACACTTACAAAGTCACTTAATTGAGTATCACTTAGTGTATCTAATGCATTTATGCTGGCAGGTGATTGTTGGCTTTGTAAGTCAAAACTACTCGCTCGTACGGTGATCACTTTTTTACTATCAAGCGATTTAACCGTGGCAATTGCATTACCGGCGTAAATGGGCCGTTTAAATGTATCGCTATCTATTACTTCTATTATTTCTGACACTTGTGCAACATCTAAAAGCGCTGCAACGCGAGGCATAAAGTTTTTACCTGTGGTGGTTGCACTGGCAACAATATGTGTATAATTATCGGCAATAGTTAAAACAAGCTCGGCCATATTTTCAGCTAACTGATGCTGATAAAGTGCATTATCGGCAGTGAGTACAGTTGTTACACCTTCTATACTGGCAACCTGTTCGCTCATTGCACCTACATTTAAACCCGCAATAAGTACATCTATATCAAAGCCTAATTTACTTGCCGCATTGATTGTTTTTGAGGTTTCTGGTTTTAGTGCACCGTTATCGTGCTCTGCAATTACAAGTGTTTTCATTTAAATCACCTTTGCCTCTGTTTTAAGTTTCTCTACCAGCTGGGCTACATCTTCAACAACAATCCCGCCACTGCGCTTAGCCGGCTCTTCTACTTTCATTAACTGTACGCGGGGTGTTAAATCTACACCTAACGAATCTGCTGCTATTACATCAAGTGGTTTACGCTTTGCTTTCATTATATTTGGCAGCGATGCATAGCGAGGCTCGTTTAAGCGTAAATCGGTAGTTACAATAGCGGGCAGTTTTAGTGCAACAGTTTGTAAGCCACCATCTACCTCACGGGTTACATTCACTGTGTTACCGTTTATATCCACCTTAGAGGCAAACGTACCTTGGCCGCGCTTAGTTAAAGCCGCCAGCATTTGGCCAGTTTGGTTGTTGTCTGAGTCAATAGATTGCTTGCCTAAAATAACCAGTTCTGGGGCTTCTTGCTCAACTAATTTTGCTAATAATTTAGCAATGTGCAGCGATTCTAGTTTTTCATCGGTTTCGATGTGAATGGCTTTATCTGCACCTAATGCAAGTGCGGTGCGTAGCTGCTCTTGCGCTGCTTTTGCACCAATTGTTACCGCTATAACCTCTGTTGCTGTGCCCGCTTCTTTTAATCGAATGGCTTCTTCTATCGCAATTTCACAAAATGGGTTCATTGCCATTTTTACATTTGCTAAGTCAACGTCGCTGTTATCAGCCTTTACGCGTGCTTTAACGTTGTAATCGATCACTCTTTTTATTGGAACGAGAACTTTCATAGGAACTCCATCTATATTTAAACCTACAAGCTAACGTGTACGTCAACCTATTTATTTTATGAATTCAGACTACTTCCTGTTGACGTAAACGTCAACCTAAAATAACCTTAAAGTATTCACAGCCTGTAACATTTAATGTGCAAGTATTAAAAAGGCTGCATTGCTTATCTAATTTAGCTAAGCCCGTCATTGATTAAGAGGTTATTATGGTCGAACGTGAAACCATGGAATTTGATGTAGTTATTGTAGGTGCGGGCCCAGCAGGCCTTGCCAGTGCTATTAAGCTCGCACAGCTAGCGCAAGAAAAACAACAAGAACAAACTATTTGTGTGGTAGAAAAAGGCTCCGAGGTAGGCGCGCATATTCTTTCAGGCGCGGTATTTGAAACCAAAGCTTTAGATGAGCTTTTGCCTAACTGGCAAGAGCTTGGCGCCCCCGTCACTACACAAGTGACACAGGATGAAATTTATTGGTTTAATAACAGCGAAAAAGCCACTACTCTCCCTCGCTTTGCGACCCCTAAAACATTTCATAATGAAGGTAATTACATTGTTTCTATGGGCAATGTGTGCCGATGGCTTGCCGAGCAAGCTGAAAATTTAGGCGTTGAAATATTCCCAGGCTTTAGCGCTCACTCTTTAATTATTGAGCAAGACACCGTTAAAGGCATTGTTACAGGCGATATGGGCGTTGATAAAGACGGCAATGAAAAAGATGGTTATATGCCAGGTATGGAACTTCGCGCTAAATACACTGTATTTGCTGAGGGGTGTCGCGGGCATTTAGGTAAGCAGCTTATCAACGAGTTTGCGCTTGATAAAGATGTGTCACCACAGCACTATGGCTTAGGCTTTAAAGAGATTTGGCAAATAGATGCCAGTAAACACCAGCAAGGTAAAGTAGTGCATGGTACGGGCTGGCCGCTAAGTGGCGATACCAATGGCGGCTCTTTTATGTATCACTGCGATAACAATCAAGTGGTTGTAGGGTTAATTGTTGATTTAAATTATTCTAACCCGCATTTAAGCCCGTTTGATGAGTTTCAACGAATGAAACACCACCCTGTTTTTAAACAAACCCTTGAAGGGGGTGAACGCATTGCCTATGGCGCCCGTGCAATTGCAAAAGGCGGCCTTCACTCGCTGCCTAAAATGCATTTTGCTGGTGGCTTATTAATAGGTTGCGATGCCGGTACGCTCAATTTTGCCAAAATTAAAGGTAACCATACCGCAATGAAATCGGGCATGGTGGCGGCAGACGTTATTTTTAAAGCACTCCAAAATGGCCAAGCTAATACTGATTTAGCCGATTATAAAAACGCGTTTGAAAAATCTTGGGCTTATAAAGAGCTTTACCAATCGCGTAATTTTGGCCCCGCTATGCATACCTTAGGTAAGTTTGCTGGGGGTGCGTATAATACCCTTGATCAAAACATCTTCAACGGTGCACTGCCCTTTACCTTTAAAGACAACACGCCCGATTACGACACGCTAAAAGATGCAGCTAACAGCCCTCACATTGACTACCCTAAGCCTGATGGCCTACTTAGCTTTGATAAACTCTCTAGCGTGTTTTTATCTAATACTAACCATGAAGAGTCGCAGCCTTGCCATTTAAAGCTTAAAGATCCCGCCATTCCTATTGCGGTTAATTTAGTAAAGTTTGACGAGCCCGCACAGCGCTATTGCCCTGCAGGGGTATACGAAGTGCAACAAATTGAAGGTGAAGATCAGTTTGTGATTAATGCTCAAAACTGTGTGCACTGTAAAACCTGCGACATAAAAGACCCAAGCCAAAACATTACTTGGGTAACACCCGAAGGTGCTGGCGGGCCAAACTACCCTAATATGTAACTATTTTATGCACAAAGGTGCATTAAAAACCTATCTTTTACATATAAATTATAAACCTATCCTAAATTGCAGGGGCTTCGGCCCCTTTTTTACGGTATGCTCATAGGTAAGTTTCATAAAGTGAGTATTTAATATGCCGTCGTCAAATGTTGTATTTCGTTTTTTAGCAGAGCCTACCGATGTAAATTTTGGTGGGAAGGTTCATGGTGGTGTGGTCATGAAATGGATTGACCAAGCGGGTTATGCCTGCGCTGCAGGTTGGAGCGGCCATTATTGCGTTACCGTTTCTGTTGCTGGGGTTAAATTTAGACGCCCTATTTTGGTTGGGCAAATTGTCGAAGTTGAAGCAAAAATTGCGCATACAGGGTCAACAAGTATGCAGATATTTATTCAGGTACGGTGTGGCGATCCTAAAACTCAAAACATGGTAGAAACAAACCACTGTGTTATTAGCTTTGTAGCAATGGACGAAACAGGTTACCCGGTAGAGGTTCCTGCTTTTAAAGCACAAACAGAAGAAGATATTAAATTGGAAAACTACGCTATTAAAATGAAACAAATTGCAATTGAGACAGAAAATTTGCTTCATAAAGTATAAAAGTACAATGTAAAATTCACATAGACCGTGTAAAAGGTACAACCTTTACTTAGAAAACAAAAAACTAAAAAAGTTCACCCTGCTTATAAAAAATACAAAATAGCCGTAAAAATGCCGTATAAGTCGTTTTTACGGCTATTTTGTAACCACAGCCTATTGTTGGCATGCTCACTGCAAATAACTAATTGTCGTTTGATAAGTTAAATCAAACATTTATTATTTTTTTAAAGGAGCTATACAATGATTAAAACACTTTCTCTTTCTGCAATTGCTTTAGCAACACTGGGTTTTAACTCTGCAGCACACGCTGACATTACGGATTTTGATTCTCCTCGCATTTATACAGGTGTTGGTTATGGCCAATACTCATTTGAATTTGAAGACAGCGAAAACGACACTGAATTTGATGACGATGCACAAATGCTAAAAGGTTACATTGGTACACAATTTAACGAACACTTTAGCGTTGAGTTAGCTTATCAAAACTTTGATGAAGTGAGCGACATCGACAGCAAAGCAGAAGTTGATGGTGTGTCATTAGCAGCTATTTTAGCGGCTCCGCTTTCTGAAAGCTTTTCAGTATATGCTAAAGGTGGTTGGTTTGAATGGGATGCAGATGTAGAGCAAGAGCTTCCTGTTGGTAGCATTTCAGCATCACAAGACGGCGGCGACGTGTTTTACGGAGCAGGTATTCAATACGCGTTTTCTAGCAATGTTCAAATGCGCTTAGAGTACGAACGCTACGAACTAGATGATGAAATTGACCCAGAAATGGATGTTGCATCTGTATCAATTCAATACATGTTTTAATTAGCATTTAAAACACTTAAAGGTGAGCCATGTGCTCACCTTTTTGTTGCTTATAAATAATACCCATCCGTAATAATAGCTAATCATATCGCGGCGCTAAACGTGTCGCTCCAGCCTCAAAATAGCTCCACTTAATTTAGCAGATTGGTATAAACACTAATTACTATATTTTAAACCGCTTAGTCTAATACTCGATTAAACCAGTCAGTCTAAAATATAACGCATTAACTGTACTGCTATAAATACTAAATAGAGGTAGAATAGCACCCTATTTTTTTGTTAACTGAGCATTATGAGCGATTATAGCATTTCGGCTGTTGGCCACATTCAATCCCCTTATAAACAAAAGTTTGCAATACCTAGGCAACCACGTTTAGTGCCTCAAGCTAAAGCCAAACTTATTTTTACTGCTGAGTTTAATCGTGAAGAATTTGTGCGAGGCATTGAAGAATTTAGCCATATTTGGCTGTTATTTAGGTTTCATGAAACCGCCGATAAAGGGTATTCAGCTATGGTGCGCCCACCACGTTTAGGCGGCAATGAGCGCAAAGGTGTTTTTGCAACGCGCGCCACATTTAGACCCAACGCCATTGGGATGAGCGCTGTAAAACTTGAAGGCGTTGAGTATAAAAACGGCCAACTTAGTTTACTGCTTGCTGGTATAGATTTACTCGATGGCACGCCTATTGTGGATATAAAGCCTTACTTACCGTATTCAGATGCAATGCATGACGCCAGTGCCGGTTTTGCCGATACCCGACCAGAAACACAAATGAGCGTCGCGTTTTCACCCGAGGCAATTGAATTTATTGCCAAGCAAACACACTACCCTGAGCTTGAAGATTTTATTACTAATGTACTAAAACAAGACCCACGCCCTGCCTATAAAAAACAAAAACAAGGCGAGCAAAGTTATGGTATGACACTGTATAATTATAATATACGCTGGCAGGTTAACGGCGAGCATAACTTAGTAACAATTATAGAAAATAACTAAAAAGTGCAGTTAGCGCTTTAGTGTAAAAGCAAGCGCTGGTAAACTTAGCGCCCTATTAAAAAGAACATATTACTTAATTTCGGAAAAATCATGCGTACCAGTCAATATATACTCGCAACACTTAAAGAAACGCCATCAGATGCTGAAATTGTTTCGCATCAATTAATGCTTAGAGCAGGTATGATCCGTCGCGTCGCTTCGGGTTTATATACATGGTTACCCTCTGGTTTACGCGTGCTTCGTAAAGTAGAAAATATTGTTCGTGAAGAAATGGATAAAGCAGGCGCAATAGAAATGTTGATGCCGGTTATTCAACCTGCTGATTTATGGCAAGAGTCTGGCCGTTGGGAGCAATTTGGTCCTGAACTTGTTCGCTTTAACGACCGCCATAACCGTGAGTTTGCGCTAGGTCCTACTCATGAAGAAGTAATTACAGATTTTGTTCGTAAAGAGATTAGCAGCTATAAACAACTGCCTGTTACTTTGTACCAAGTACAAACTAAAGTGCGCGATGAAAGACGCCCACGCTTTGGTGTAATGCGTGCACGTGAATTTACGATGAAAGACGCGTATTCATTTCATTTAAGTGAAGCGTGTTTAGATGCCACATATAAAGTAATGCACAAAGCGTACTGTAATATTTTTGAACGCTTAAACTTAGAATACCGCCCTGTACTTGCTGATACAGGCTCTATTGGTGGTAGCTTATCACATGAGTTTCATGTACTTGCTGAATCAGGTGAAGACGCGATTGCCTTTAGTGATGCAAGCGATTATGCAGCTAACATCGAAAAAGCAGAAGCGTTAGCTCCAACTCAAAGTCGTCCTGAGCCATCTAAAGAGCTTAAAGCGTTTCCTACACCAGATGCTAAAACAATTAGCGAGCTTAAAAAGCACTACGGCGTTAAACCACACCGCGGCGTTAAAACATTAATTGTGTACGGTACGCCTGATGAAAACGAACAACGTGGTTTAGTTGCGCTTGTACTACGTGGCGATCACGAGTTAAACGAATTAAAGGCTGAAAAGCACCCACTTGTAGACTCTCCACTTGAAATGGCCACTGAGGCTGACATTGTTGCAGCAATTGGTGCAAAGCCAGGCTCACTTGGCCCTGTGGGTTTAACAATGCCAATTATTGTAGACAGAACCGCTAATGTAATGGCAGATTTTGTTGCCGGTGCTAATAAAGATGACGAGCACTTTAGCGGAATTAACTGGGATCGCGATGTTAAAGAATATCAAGTTGCTGATATTCGTAACATTGTTGAAGGCGATCCGAGCCCGTGTGGACAAGGCACTTTACAAATTAAACGCGGTATTGAAGTTGGTCATATTTTCCAACTTGGTACTAAGTACTCAGAAGCCATGAAAGCAGGCGTACTGAGCGAGTCGGGTAAAAACCAAGTAATGACTATGGGTTGTTACGGTATTGGTGTTTCGCGCATTGTGGCAGCGGCTATTGAGCAAAATAATGATGATTACGGTATTATTTGGCCTCAATCTATTGCCCCATTTGATTTAGCTATTGTGCCAATGAACATGCATAAGTCGCATCGTATTCCTGATATTGCTAATAATCTATACCAAGGTTTAAAAGATGCAGGCCTAGATGTTTTATTTGATGATCGTAAAGAGCGCCCTGGCGTTATGTTTAACGACATGGAATTAATGGGTGTACCTTATACTTTAGTGATTGGTGAGCGTAACCTTGATGAAAATAAAGTTGAGCTTAAAAATCGCCGCACCGGTGAAAAGTTAATGGTTGATTTAGACACCGCAATAGAGACTATTAAAGCGGCTGTTAAAGGTTAACAACACCCACGCTTAAAACAAACTATAAGGCCGCATTTAAACATGCGGCCTTTTTTATGCGCGTTTAATGATAATGTATAAAACCGCTCACCTAATCTCCTTTCCATAACAATAAACTTTAATTAGCTGGTTTGATTTAAATTGTCATGGAGGCTTCGCTAAAGTGTCTCATAAGTGTCATTAGATTTATCTACAGTGTTTAATTATTACACTATGGATGACGGGCATGACAAACAATCAACAGCGTAAAAAACAACATTATCCAGCCGTTTGGATATCGGATGTACATTTAGGGTATAAAGACTGTAGAGCCGACTATTTATTAGATTTTTTAAATTCAATTGAATGCGATACGCTTTATTTAGTGGGTGATATTGTTGATCTGTGGTCGATGAAGCGCAGTTTTTATTGGCACCCATCTCATTACCAAGTGCTTAGTTGTATACAACAAAAAGCACTTGATGGCACCCGTGTAATATATATACCTGGTAACCACGACGAGACCTTTCGCCACTACATAAATCAAACTTTATTTGGTGTAGAGGTCCACCAGCAGTTTATTCATACCACTAAAGCCAATAAACGCTTTTTACTGATCCACGGTGATGACTTTGACTCGGCAACCCGCTACAACAAGCTCATAAGTATTGCAGGCGATGCAGGTTACGACTTACTGCTGTTTTTAAATCGATGGACTAACCGAGTTCGTAAAGTGTTTGGCGGTAACTACTATTCGCTTGCTGCGTGGATAAAAGCACGCGTACATAAAGCCCGGGAAGCCATTGCGGCTTTTGAAGATGCCGCTATACATGAGGCAAAAAAACAAAAGGTCGATGGCATTATTTGCGGACACATCCATCACCCTAAAATTAAAGTAGTAGATGGCATAGTGTATTGTAATGATGGTGATTGGATTGAAAGCTGTACCGCATTAGTTGAGCAACCAAACGGTAAAATAGAGCTGTTGCATTGGTCTGATACGCAAAAAGTACTTGATACAGCCGATGTAACCAGCTTAGTTAAACCTATTCAAACTGATACCAAACCGAGTAAGTCAGCAGCGTAACTGCTGACTTAGCTCATTTAGTTTAACCAGGTTAGCAGCCTATTTTTAAGCGTTTTAGGCTTTATTGGCTTGGTTATATAATCATTCATGCCGGCGGTAATGCAACGCTCTCTATCGCCTTCCATTGCACTTGCGGTCATGGCAATAATTGGAATGCTAATATACTCAACCCCAGCTTTAGCATTTCTTATCTCGCTGGTGGTATCGTAGCCATCTAGGTTAGGCATTTGGCAATCCATTAAAATTAAGTCAAACGGTTGCTCTTGATTAAATTTAAGGGCAGAGAGTGCTTCTATACCATCACTTGCACAGGTAATTTTTATCCCTGTGCGTTTTAAAATAGCCTTCGCTACCTCAATGTTGATCATGTTGTCGTCTACCAATAATACATGATACTTAGACAACTCAGGCTCTGGCTCTACATCGTTTGCTTGTTTAGGCGCGGTTAAAACAAACTCATTATTAGCACCAAAAATACTGCCTAGCTTATAGGTAAATTGATCTTGCGTAAGTGGTTTGTGCAAAATGTGGCTATGCTCAGGAAACACCTTTTTAAATTGCTTATTAACCACCATGTCTCGCAATATAAGCACGTATTTTTTATCTGCCTTTTCGCAGTAGCTTATTAGCGCATTAACTTGCGGGTGTTCGTCATCAATAATCAGTAAATCGGCATCAAATTCGCTGTGTTCACTAAAGTAGTCGAGCCTTGTAATATGGCTTGGCTGAATTTTACAGGTTTGAGTTAATAACCCGCATACATTTTTAAATACGTTATCGCGGGCAATAAGCGCCGCCACACTGACCTCTTTTGAAAGCTCAATGCCAGCATTAAGTTTTTGCTGTTGCGCCACATGTAGCTCTACCGTTGCAACAAAGGTGCTGCCTACGCCCTTTTCACTGCTAACGGTGATATTACCGCCCATTAATTGCGCCAGTTTTTTACATATAGATAACCCTAAACCGGTGCCACCAAAATGGCGCGTTGTGCTTGAATCTTCTTGGGTAAACACATCGAACAGTTTATCGATGTTTTCAGGGGCAATACCAATACCGGTGTCTTTAATTATAAAGCTCATTAAAATTTTACTGTCGGTAATGTATTTAGAGTTTAAGGTTAAACTTACTTCGCCTTTATGCGTGAACTTAAACGCATTATTTATTAAATTAATTAAAATTTGCTTAAGGCGATGGCTATCACCAATAACCATTCTATCAACCACGTTTTGGGTATTTAAAAAGACCTCTAGCCCTTTACGTTGGCCCTGCAACGCAATTGAATTAATCATATCGCTACAGACAGAGATAACATCAAACGAGTGATTATCAATATCTAGTTTACCCGCTTCAATTTTAGAAAAATCTAAAATATCGTTAATTAAATTCATTAACGAGTGCGCACTGCTATTAGCTAATTTTAAATAGTGTTGCTGTTGCTCAGTGAGGCTGTCTTCTTTTAGCATTTCAAGCATGCCTAAAACACCGTTCATGGGTGTGCGTATTTCGTGGGAAATATTGGCTACAAAGTCACTTTTTGCTTGGCTTGCGGCAAGGGCTTGGTCAATCGCTCGCTCAAGTTCAACAGTACGCTGAGATACCTTTAACTCTAACGTGCTATTTAAACCCTGTAACTGTGATTGAGTTTGCTTTAACGAGCTGATATTACGCAAAATAGCAGCAACCTGATAACGGTTGCTAAATACATCAAATACGCTGGTCAGCGTGATTGAATAGTATTCTTTATTGCCATCATCACCAGTATAAACCGCTTCAAATGGCATTTTAGAGCCATGCTCTATGGTTTCACTAATGCAGTTTTTATCTTCATCTGCAAGGGTAAATAAGTTACTAAAGCGGGTGTTGTCATTACCTAGCCTACTTGCAAAAACTTTTTTAGCCGTTTGATTACAGTGAATAATAGTTTCATCACTGTCTATGGTAAAAATAGCGTCGAGTGAATTTTCAATCACTTTATTATTTTGCTCTGTTAAAGAGTGTATAAGCAGCTTGCGATTAATATAACGCTGATATAACAGCGTTATAATTATAAATATAGTAAAAAATGTGGCGGTGATGGCAATAAAACTTTCGCGCCTTTTTGCAACGCGTTCCAACAAGGTTTCAGAATCAATAGAAACGGCCATCTCTAACGGCAGCATGGCAATATCGCCTTCAAAACTTACTCGTTTATTTAAAAAGTACTGTTTTGGCGCATCACCTATTAACAAGGTTTCGTGAGAGTTCATGTTTTGTGTGGGGCTAAATTCATCGCTCCAGGTTTTGGCTTGGTTAAATTCAAAGCCAAACCGTAAATCTGGATTTGGGTGGTATAAAAATTCGCTTTCATTATTAAGCAAATAAATATTAATCCCAGGTGGAAGTTCAAACGTTAAACTTTCAAATAACTTATCTGCGGAGTAGTTTGTCACTAAAATTGCAAACACTTGCTTTAAATGATCAAAAACAGGCTTAGCTACGCGGTATGTACTCACAAAGGGTTTTTGTATTTCACCGTTTTCGCGGTTGTAGTTAATAGGCGATATATACACGCTTTTTTCATCAAGCATGCTGGCTTTAAGTACGTAGTCTCGCCCGCCTTTTTTTTGCAGTTGTGCGCCCTCTAGCCTAATTATGTCACCTAAAAAGCGGTCTACACGTACTATCTCTTGGCCATTTTCAGCAAGCATAATGTAACGTGCTTGCAAAATAGAATCGTCGGTTTGCATAAACCCGCTAAAAATATCAGCAAGGCGGTCTTGCCATACAGCAATTGGGGTTTGTAATAGTGGGTCAATTAATTGGTTGTCGGTCGCTCTAGATATACCTTGAATAGGTGGAGTGGCGTTTAAAAAGCGAATAGCGGTAATACTGTCGTTTAAATGATTTTTTAAAGACGCGGCTTTTGTTTCAAGCTCACGGTTGAGTTCACTACGTGCATCGTTATATATCTCTGCGCGCACTTTTTTTTCAAACACATACACCGAAGGCAATGCAATAACTAAAAAAACAATAATGGCAACCAGTAATAATTTATTACCTTTTGCTGCTGTTATAAATACATTCCTTTTTAGCATTGAACCCTCACTCCTCACTATTTTCTAGGTTAGATTATAGAGGATTATTTGATAAAAAATAGAAGTAAAAATAATTAGTTACTTAAAAAAGTGTAATTAAAGTTTGAACAAATACTCTAAACCAATCACTTAGTATTACTATTAAAAAGCAGTGTTAATTTAAGATGAATACCACTCTAAAAAACGTACAAATTAATATAGACGGCAAATAAAAAAATTATAAGCGATAACAGTTAATGGGTAGTAAAAGTAAACGAGCAAGGCAATACCCTGCCCGTTTATAAAACCTTAAACTATCTAAATAATACGTCTTCGCGGTTAAACCACTTAACACAAAAGGCAAGTAACGCGCCGGCTATAATAGCTGTTGCTAAAAATATTAAGCCTACAAGGGTGTAATCTACCGTGCCTTTAACAATTTCTTTAATTGCGAGAGCTACATTAGTAACAGGAATAAAAGCAGTTTTAGCTGTTAGCTCTACATTAGGCATAATGGATACAATGATGGGAAAAAACACCCCCATACTTAATGGTGCCATGTAGTTTTGCGCTTCTTTAAATGTACGAGCATAAATAGATATTGCTAACGCCAATGCTGAGAATATCGCGGCAATAGGTAATAACAATACAAAAATCATTAATAAATCGCTTACCGCTAATGAGCTAAATGCTGTTTTAATTACTTCAAGGTCTGCAAATGCAAGGGCTACGGCTATCCACCCGCCCATACTGAGTACAGTTATAGTTGTTGATGCAATTGAGGTTGTCAGTAAGGTTATAAATTTGCCTAGTACAAGCTCTGTACGCGTAATAGGTGTAAGCAATAAGGTTTCTAATGTACCGCGCTCTTTTTCACCTGCACCTAAATCTATTGCTGGGTACGTAGCGCCCATAAGAACTATGGGAATAAGTAGGTAGGGCAAAAAGCCTCCTAGTTTTTCACCTAAGTTTTCACGTTTATCGGCGGTATCAACCTTTACTACTTCAATAGGGGTTAAAAGTGCTAAATGGGCTTCTTTTTCAATACCAAAACTGATTAATTTTTCTGTTTGTAATGCATCGCTATATTCTTTGGCGAGCTCTTTTACACGCTGAAATAAAAAGTTGATAGATTTAGCATCATTAAATACCACTTCCCACTTACTTTGCTGGGCATCATTTAAGGCTTGTTTAGCGTTAGTGGGTAAATATATACCCATGTCTATATCACCTGCGATTACCCCTTCTTTTAGCTCTTCAATGCTATTAAAGGTTTTAGCACCTTTATAAAGTTCAAAGCTTTTATGATAAAACACTTTTTCGGTAAACTCTGGCGCGTAGTCGCCATTAATAATGGCGTAGGTATGTACCTTTTGTTCAGCATCGAGTGCCGCTTGAGAGCTAATAAACGCCATAACGGCAAATAATAAGGGAAACACCGCAACGGGTAGAGCGACTACAAACAACAAGGTTTTTTTATCGCGTAGGAGTTCTGTTAATTCCTTTTTAAAAACTTCAAACATCGTGTTTCTCCGTTAATATGTTCATAAACGCTTGGTTTAGCTCTTCACTATTACCTGCCTGTTTGAATTCAGCAAGCGTGCCATCAAAGCAGCTTACGCCTTCATTAATTACCGCAACACGGTCACATAAAAGGGCGACTTCATCTAAATGGTGCGTTGAAAAAATAACAGGCGTGCCTTGCGCCTTTAAGCCTTTAATAAAGTTTATAACCGTTTGTGTGGTCATGATATCAAGGCCTGTTGTTGGCTCATCGAGTACCACCACTTCTGGGTGATGTACCACAGCGCGGGCAATATTAGCTTTTTGCTTCATGCCGGTAGATAGGTTTTCTGCACGTTTATCAATAAATTTATGCATGTCGAGCAAAGTAAAAAGTTCTTCACAACGAGCCGCTATTTGCTCTTTGTTCATTCCATGAAGCTTTGCAAAGTATTCAATATTTTCTTTAACGGTCAGGCGACCATACAAACCAGTTGAACCGGATAAAAAACCAATAGACTTGCGCCCTACTAACGGCTTTTTAATTATGTCGTTGCCGGCAATAGTTATTGTGCCTTCATCGGGCTTAAGTGCAGTTGAGAGCATACGCAATGTAGTAGTTTTACCCGCGCCATTAGGGCCTAGTAACCCTAACACTTCACCTTTTGCACATTGAAAGCTGACATCTCTTACAGAATGAAAAAAATCTTTATCTTCACGCGGGTCTATATCATCAACTTTATTTTTTTTATGATCCTTGGTTAACTTAAACTTTTTTTTAAGCCCTGCGACTTCTATCATTTTCGTATCCTTCGTTTAGCTCTAAAGTAGTCGGTATTATCATAGAACGATTCATTCTCATTTGCGTCATGCCACCCTGGTACACCTAATAATGGCAATGGAGAAAGCTGTTTGTTATCGGCTAAGCAATGCTCTATTTTTATCTTCTCATAAAGTACTTGGTCTAGGTACTGATATTGAGTAACTAAATCTTTACAAAATATTTCATCCGGTACATTTACAAATAACGCTTTACCCGTTAAACCAATATAGGGCTTTGTGAGCATTTCATAATTAGCGTGGCCAAACATAAAAGGTTGTATTGTTTTGCCCCACTCTTCTCGGTGAGTTATAAATGCAGTTTTCCATTGGTGGTCTGTTAAAAGCGTTTGCCACTTAGTATCACTAATGGCAAGCACCACGCCGCACTCGTCAAATAATGTGAGTGCATTACGATGTTTAGTACGTTGCTTTAAGCCATGTTGCGCTATTTCTTGTACGTGGCGCTGATTAATAAGCGCCTTGGTTTTTGGAAACAAACACCAAATAAAGCCACCAAATAAGTCGTGCCAATTTTTACTGCGTGTTGGCACTACGCCAGTTTCAAAAATGACTTGCTCATAATAGCGCTCACCAAAATCAACGTTTGCATCGTCTTCAAACGTTATGGGGAGGTTATTAGCATTAATGGCATTCAAATACACAGTGAACCAATCGGGGGTTGGCCAATCAGTCTGTTTATCAATATTAAACAGTGTTCGTAAGTGCTCAAACGCACCGCTTTTCAAACTACTAACTTGCCATTGCTCGGGCGGAGTAAAGCGCTTCATTTATACCTTTAACAATTTATGCTGTTAATTTGCGGGCAGTTTACCGCAAAAACTGGTTCTAATTAATAGAAGTTAATATACTAATCACATCTTAGAACAAGAATAGAGCTACTATGAAACGATATTTCTCTCTCACACTGATTGCTGGCGCTGTGTTAGCTGGCTGTGCAACAACAAGTATTACACCTACCGATGTAACAAATGGTTACAACAGTATTAAAGCAGATGAACTTGCAGCGCACATTAAAGTACTTGCCTCTGATGAATTTGGCGGTAGAGCGCCTTCATCTGAAGGTGAAAAACTAACCCTAGATTACTTAACTACACAATTTAAAGCATTAGGGTTTGAACCCGGTAATGGTGATAGTTTTTTACAAGAAGTGCCGCTTGTTTCATTAGAAGCTGATTCAAATATGGTATTAAGTATTGGTGGTAAAGATTATCAATACAAAAAAGACATGGTTATGGGCAGTAGCCGCATTAGCGCACAAGAAGGGATTGAAAATTCAGAGCTTGTATTCGTAGGTTACGGTGTAAATGCCCCTGAATATAACTGGAACGATTACGAAGGCCTAGACGTAAAAGGCAAAACTGTTGTAATGCTTGTTAACGATCCGGGTTTTGCTACAAAAGATCCTGCGTTATTTACCGGCGATGCAATGACCTACTATGGCCGCTGGACTTATAAATATGAAGAAGCGAGTCGTCAAGGAGCAGCCGGTGCTATCATCATTCACGAAACCGCCCCTGCATCATACCCGTGGTCAGTGGTTGAAAACTCATGGAGCGGTGAGCAGTTTGGTTTTCAAAAAGAGAACAACAATATGGACCGCGTTGCGGTTGAAGGCTGGGTGACCACTGATGTAGCAAAAGAGTTATTTGCTAAAGCGGGTCTTGATTTTGAGACTGCAAAAGCCAATGCAGCTAAAGGTGCGTATAACGTTGACATGGGCGATTTAACTGCATCGGTTAATGTTAAAAATACAATTAAAAAATCGGTATCGTATAACTTTATTGCCACGTTGCCGGGTAGCGAAAAAGCGGATGAACATGTTATTTATTCAGCGCATTGGGATCACCTAGGTACAGATACAACCCGTAAGGGCGACCAAGTTTATAATGGGGCACACGATAACGCCACAGGCACTGCGGGGCTAATTGAGGTTGCAGAGGCATTTACTAAGTTGCCAAAGCACCCTACTCGCTCAATGACATTTTTAGCTGTTACGGCTGAAGAGCAAGGCTTACTTGGATCTAAATACTACGCTTCTAACCCTGTTATTGCTGCTGATAAAACAGTCGCCAATATAAACATGGATAGCCTAAACTTATTAGGTAAAGTAAAAGACATGAACGTAGTAGGTTTAGGTAAGTCGCAAATGGACGACCTACTAGCCAAAGCAGCAAAAGAGCAAGGTAGAACAATAGCGGGCGACCCTAAACCATCATCGGGTGGTTATTACCGCTCTGATCACTTTGCATTTGCAAACATGGGCATTCCAGCTATGTATGCAGGCGGCGGAACTGTTGCCGCTGATGAGGATACAGCAAATTATCGTAAACGTATGAGCTTAGTGCTACGAGGTTGTTACCATCAACCCTGTGACAGATACCGCGATGAGTGGGATTTATCGGGTGCGGTGCAAGACTTACAATTGTTTTATAAAGTAGGCTTTGATATTTCTGAGCAAGCACAATGGCCAGCATGGTACGAAAACTCAGAGTTTCAACGCAAATAATATAATTCGCCTGAGCGCCTGAGCGTAGGTTATTTACCATCGAAAAACTCAAACTGAGCTATCGATTTAAATAGATGCAAATGATATTGATTATCATTTGCAAGCTGTATACAGTGTGTCCTAGTTAAACTAAAACTGGGGCACACTTATGATTTTACTCTCTCAAATAGGATTTATTACGCCAGCTTCCAAACGGTTTGTTAGCCAAAATAAACGCTTACTCCTACCACTTTTTTTATTGGTATGTTTAGCTGTTCCTAGTCTTCGCGAAATAACCATTACTGCTCTCAGTGATGCGTTTTTTCAGGTTAGTGTATTTGTAGCGGCTACGTTACATATTTACTACTACGCAATAGAACATATCCCTCAATTAGAAATGAGCTACTTAAGCGCTAAATCTAAGTCACTTGAAGTGCTGTTTGCATCCGTTCTTGGCGCTTTACCCGGCTGTGGTGGTGCAATTATTGTGGTTACTCAATACACTAAAGGCCAAGCAAGCTTTGGGGCTATTGTTGCTGTACTTACCGCCACGATGGGCGATGCTGCTTTTTTACTGCTTGCTACGCGCCCCACTGAAGGTTTAACAATAATGGCGATAGGTTTAGTGGTAGGCACACTGTGTGGATTAATAGTTAATGCAATTCACAAACCTGATTTTTTACGTCCCAGCGCACAAGAGCAAAAACACCAAGTAAAAGTTTTGCCCACTAAAATAATAAAAATTAGCAAACCTGTGTGGATGTTTGCCATTATTCCAAGTTTAATCATTGCGTTTTTAATTGCATTTAATGTGGACTTTAATCAATTTGGTCAATATACCAGCACCGGTATTAGCTTATTTGGTGCAGCAATGGCACTGTTTACGGTTGTTATCTGGGCCTACTCTTCTAAAGGCGAAAGCTATAAAGAAGTAACCTCTGAAGACGATGAATGTAATCCGCCTTCAAAGCTTATAAAAGTATTACAAGATACCCATTTTGTAACTGCTTGGGTGGTGGCTTCGTTCATGCTGTTTGAAATATTAGTCAGTGTGGTAGGCCTTGATTTAAAAACCTGGTTTATGCACTACGCCTATTTAGCACCGTTAATTGCAGTCGTCATTGGTTTTTTACCTGGCTGTGGGCCACAAATAATTGTAACCACGCTTTATATACAGGGCATTATTCCTTTTAGTGCATTAGCTGCTAATGCGATTTCAAATGATGGCGATGCGTTGTTTCCTGCTATTGCAATGGCGCCAAAAGCGGCTGTAATTGCTACCTTGTATACCTCTATACCTGCTTTAGTTGTTGGTTACGGGCTTTACTTTTTAAGTTAACAGTTTAAAAAATCATAAGTACAAAAAAGCTCAGCAATTGCTGAGCTTTTTTAATGTTAGCGTATTATTTATACAGAAACAGGTTCAGCCGCTAACTCTTTTGGATTTGGGCCATAATCGTTCTCACCTTCATGTGAGTCTTGCGCAAGGAATACAATTATAACAATCCAGCCAATGATTGGCACTAACCAAAGTAGCTGCCACCAGCCAGAGCGGCCAGTATCGTGTAAACGGCGTGCACCAGCGCTCAATTGAGGAATTAACAGTGCCAAGCTATAGATAGTACCAATTACAGCTACACCCATAAGCTCATCAACAACACCTAGTACTATGCTGATTAATAAATTTATTAAGTAAAACATCCAAAATGCTTTACGGCGATTACGTCCTGAAAAATCTGCGTAGCTACGCAGCGCGTTCATATAATGTTCCATTACAATTCCTTAGTGTTAGTTTTTATATTCCCTAGCGGGTTTGTTTTATTACCTTTTAGTAACATTTGTATCTTAATTAAAAACACCGCGCTTTAAAACAAAAAACCAGCAAATTGCTGGTTTTTTTGTCAGTTTAATTTTTAACTCATTGCCATCATCATCGCCGATGGGTTTTCTAAATACGATTTCCACAAATTATTAAAGCGAGCAATTGTACCGCCATCAATAACACGGTGATCGCCTGACCAACTCACTTGCATAATAGCTTTGCTAACAACTTGGCCGCTTTCATCAAAGCGCGGTAAGTGTTGTAACTTCCCTAATGCTACAATAGCAACTTCTGGCTTATTAATAATCGGGGTCGCAATAGTGCCGCCAATTGCCCCAATATTTGAAATGCTAATGGTGCCCCCTTTTAAGTCATCTGGTGCTACGCGCCCCTCGCGTGCTGCATCAGTTAAGCTTGTTAAACTGTTTGCAACTTCAACAATACTCTTAGATTGGCACGATTTAATATTAGGCACTAGCAAACCCACTTTTGAATCCACTGCTACCCCAATATTATGATCGTCAAAGTAGGTAAGCTCAGTGCAATCATCATTTACTTTAGAATTAAGCACTGGGTACTCTTTCATCGCAAGCGATAACGCTTTGATAAAAAATGGCATCATAGTGAGCTTTACACCTTGCGCTTTATATTGCTCTTTTAAACTCGCTCGCAGGGCAATTAATTGCGTTAAGTCTATCTCGTCACTAAAGGTAAAGTGAGGGATTGTAGAGACCGAGGCCATCATTTGCTTTGCCATAGCCGCTTTAATGCCTTTAATTGGCTCTGCTCGCATACCACCGTTTTGTGTTTGTGGCGATTGTGGCTCTTTATTTTGAGTAACGCTGTTTTGAGTAGTAGCACTACTAAGTGGTGATGTATCTATTGTATTAGGTACCTCACCTTTAATAAATTCTTCTATGTCTTGTTTATAAATACGGCCATTTTTACCACTGCCCGGTACGCACGTTAAATCAACATCAAGCTCTCGGGCTTTGCGCCTTACAGCTGGTGAGGCAACCGCTTTTTTATTAACAACTTTATTTGCTGTTGTTTGCTGCGTTGCTATAGATTTATCTGCCGCTTTACTTTGTGCTTTTACAACGGCGTCGTTTACATCTACATTTGGTTTTGCTGTACTGCCGGCTATGCTCATTTGAAATAACGGGCTATGTACCTGAGCAATTTCACCTTTTTGATAGTAAAGCTTTTGCACTGTCCCTGTGTATTTAGCCGGAATTTGTACCAGTGCTTTGTCGGTCATTACATCACACACAGCCTGATCTTCTTGTATTTCATCGCCTTCGGCAACTAGCCAATCAACTATTTCACACTCAACAATCCCCTCACCAATATCTGGAAGAATAAAATCTTCTAAATGCTCTGACGATGCGTTGTCGCTTTGTGTATTTTGCACTTGCTCTGTGTGTGTTTCATCGCTTTGGCTTTGCTCATCGGCTACATTCATAGCAAACAAGGGTGCATGAACCTGCGCTATCTCCCCTTTTTGATAATACAATTTAGTGATTACGCCATCGTGCACAGCCGGTATTTGCACTAGGGCTTTATCGGTCATCACGTCACAAATGGGTTGATCTTCTTTTACTGTGTCACCCTCTTGTATTAGCCATTCAACCACTTCGCACTCAACAATGCCTTCACCAATATCGGGTAATATAAAATCTTTAGCCATGGTATCCCCTAAAAATCCATTGATCGTTTAATTGCGGCCATTACTTTTAGCGCATCAGGCACATATTCTTTTTCAAGTGCTAATGGGTAAGGTGTATCTAACCCACATACTCGCATAATAGGTGACTCAAGGTGTAAAAAGCACTCTTGCTGAATAGTCGCCGCAATTTCGGCACCAAAGCCATTGGTAATAGGCGCTTCGTGGCTTATCACTAAACGTCCTGTTTTAGTGACCGACTTAGCAATTGTCTCAACATCCCAAGGTAATATGCTTCTAAGGTCAATCAGCTCACAACTAATGCCTTGTTCATTGGCTTGTTTTGCTGCGTTTTCAACAATTTCCATTTGCGCGCCCCACGCAAGTACAGTGATATCTGTACCTTCTTGTACTACTTCGGCTTTACCCAGCTCAATGCTGTAATCATCCTCTGGTACTTCGCCGGTAGAAGCGCGGTATAAACGTTTAGGCTCGAAGAAAATAACGGGGTTATCGTCTTTAATACTTGCTCGTAGTAACCCTTTTGCTTGGTACGGATTACGCGGTACCACTATTTTTAACCCTGGCGTATGGGCAAAGTATGCCTCTGGCGATTGTGAATGATATAAGCCCCCCGCAATACCGCCACCATACGGTGTTCGTATCGTTAAATTGCCCACGTTAAATTCATTACCACTGCGGTATCTAAACTTGGCAGACTCATTAACTATTTGGTCAAATGCCGGAAAAATATAATCAGCAAATTGTATTTCAGCAAGTGCAGGCGCGCCAAACGCGGCTAAGCCATTGGCAAAACCTAAAATACCTTGCTCTGTAAGCGGTGTGTTAAATACGCGGTGTTTACCGTACTTTTCTTGCAAACCTGAGGTCGCCCTAAAAACACCACCAAAATAGCCAACATCTTCACCAAAAATACACGCCTGAGGGTGCTCATTCATGGTGATATCGAGTGCAGAATTAATTGCGTGTAGCATGTTCATTTTAGCCATTACTTAATTCTCCCTGCTGTGATTGGGTACGCATCTGGGTGCTGCTTTATATGTGCTTTTAAATCGTTATATTGGCGCTCAAGTGAAGGAATTGGCGTATCGTAAACATCTGATATTAGCTCTTCAAGCGCTGGCTTTTGCACTTTTTCAGCACGTTTAAGGGCGGCTAAAATATCTTCACGAATAGTGTCTTTCGCTTTAGCATCGTCCTCTTCGTTTAACCACTCTTGTTTGATCAACCATTTTTTAAATTTATCAATTGGGCAAACTTTATGCGTGGCCTCTTCATCTTTTGAGCGATAACCACTTGGATCATCTGAGGTTGAGTGAGCACCTAATCTGTACGCTATTGATTCAATTAATACCGGCTCGCCCTGCGTTGCTGCAATTTCGCGGGCCTTTTGTGTTGCTGCAAACACGGCTAATGCATCTGAGCCATCAACTCGTATGGTTTTAATGCCATACCCTACGCCTCGCGATGCTATACCATCGCCTTTAAATTGCTCATCTGCAGGTGTTGATATTGCATACCCGTTATTACGTGCAAAAAATATAACAGGGGCTTTGTGTACCGCAGCCATATTTAAACCCGCATGAAAGTCACCTTCAGATGCTGCGCCCTCACCAAAGTAACAAATAGTCACATTATCTATGGTGCTTGCAAGTTCGCCGGTTTTTGCGTTAATGTGTTTTACTTTTTGCCCGTAGGCATACCCTGTAGCTTGAGGAATTTGCGTACCGAGGGGCGATGATATGGTCATATAATTTAATTCTTTTGAACCATAATGAATCGGCATTTGGCGGCCTTTTCCTAAATCTAACTCATTAGAAAACATTTGATTCATAAATTGGTCAAGCGTAAATCCGCGGTAATGCAAAGCGGCTTGCTCGCGGTATTGCGCCATAATCATGTCATCTTGATCAAGTGCGGCAGCAGAGGCTGTAACAGCGGCTTCTTCACCTAAACATTGCATATAAAAGCTTACGCGGCCTTGGCGCTGCGCCCCTTGCATCCGCTCATCGAGTAGGCGAATAAAACGCATTGTTTCGTATAGTTTAATCGCTGTGTGTTTAGAAATAGTCGGTGCGGTAGCACTAGGATGAATGTCGCCGTCCTCAGTTAAAATACTAAGGGTTGGAATAGTTAGCGCATGACCGTCTATAAACTCGAGGTCGTGGTTAATATTCAGCGATACGTTATTTGGATTACTCATAACCTACCTTCTCTTGTTGTCTGTGATACAGCACCCCTTTTAAGTTTTTATTATGGGTGAGGCTTGCGAATAAACTTTGCAGCATCTGCGCTGTATTTAATTAAAGCTGCCACCACCTTACGTTAACGTAAGATGTTATTCAACAAGTGTAAGACGAAACAAAAGTAAAATACGATTAAAAAGATGGAAAGTTAACTGTACGCATTTATTAAACTAATAAAAACATACAGTTAAATATTTAAGGTAAGTGGTCTGATGAGTTTTATTAGACGAAATTACTATCTACTTGCATAGGAATAACGGTAAGCAATGCCCTTTGCCCAAGCGCAACGTGCGCATTTGGAAAAATAATAGCTTCCCCTTCCACATCGGCATAATAAGGGGTATCGCCGTCTGTTGCTAGCAACTCACCTTTAGCAAACCCTGTGAAATTTTCTGCATCATCAGAAAACGGAAAGCTAAAGTCCTGCTGCGTTCTATTAATTGTGCGATGCACGGCAAACAGCTCAAAATCACTTGCATTAAATTGAGGGTATTGGACTTCTTTTTGGCTAATTAATGCAGTTAGCGTTTGCTTGGTTTTTGCAAAGCGAGCCATGTCGTTTTCACCAAACGGTTTAACTTGACCCAGTTCAACGGTAAATGAATCAGCGCCATGAACAAACGAAGAATAGTAACTGAATGTGGTTGCCGGTGATTTCATCATTAATACGGTATTTACACCGCAGCTAAGTAAAAATTGTAACTGTGATTTTTTCCATGGTTTACCATGAAGATAAGGATACACAGCGAATTTTTCATTTTTTGAGCCACGTATAGCAGTATGTAAATCATAATGATAACGTGCACTGCCTTGCTCACCTCGTGTAAAAAAGTCAGTTACATACTCTTCTAGTTTTGCTGCGCGTTTGCGCTCATCGTTCATTGGCACACCTTCAACAGTGTGGTGGCCGTTAAACAAACGGTTTAGGTTTTCTTCTACAAAACGCAGGCCAATATTTATTGATTTTGGATTACCAAATATAAAGAGCACACGCTGATTTAATGCAAGCTCACCTTTTATTATGGTTTTTATTAGCTCGTCACATATTTCTATAGGTGCGGTTTCGTTACCGTGTACAGCGCTTGAAAGCACAACATCTTTTGTTGTTGTACCCTGAGGTTGAAATTCAATAACACCTGTATCGTGAACAGTTACGCGCGTGCCATGTACTAGCGTGAATTCACTTGCCTCTAAATGCCATTCATTGTCGCGACTGAGTGTTAAAAAGTCGCCGCTATTTATTAGTTCATTTAAATAATCTGGTTTGGCTAACATGATAAGCCCTTTTATAGTGTGAGAGATACAAACAAAAACGGCTGAATAAATCAGCCGTTTTTAAATAGTGTAAGCCGTGTTAGCTGATCACAGAATCAACTAATTGCTTCGCTTCTTTTTCTAGTAGTGCTAAATGCTCTTCACCTTTGAAAGACTCAAGATAAATTTTATAAATATCTTCAGTACCAGAAGGACGCGCTGCAAACCAGCCGTTTTCAGTCACTACTTTTAAGCCGCCAATGGCCGCATCATTGCCAGGGGCATGAGTCAATTTTTGTAAAATAGGTTCGCCAGCTAATGTATCGGCTTTAACATCGCTTGCACTAAGTGCTTTTAAACGTGACTTCTGCGCACTGCTAGCAGGGGCATCTAAACGCTTATATAGTGGAGAGCCAAATTCTTGCTCTAGCTCTTTATAAAGCGCTGATGGTGTTTTACCCGTTACTGCGAGTATTTCAGCTGCAAGTAACCCCATAATAAAACCGTCTTTGTCGGTACACCATACGCTGCCATCAAATCGTAAAAACGCAGCACCAGCACTTTCTTCGCCACCAAAGGCAAGCTTGCCTTTGTTTAAGCCATCGACAAACCACTTAAAGCCTACCGGCACTTCTTTAACTTTACGCTCATTACGAGCTACTACGCGGTCAATCATTGAGCTAGAAACCAGCGTTTTGCCAATTTCTACACTGCTGTCCCAGTCGCGGTGTTTTAATAAATAATCAATCGCTACCGCTAAAAAGTGATTAGGATTCATTAACCCATCTGGGGTAACAATGCCATGGCGGTCGTAATCTGGGTCGTTGCCAATAGCAATATCAAAGTCGTCTTTTAATTTAATTAAATTAGCCATTGAGTAAGGTGATGAACAATCCATACGAATTTTGCCATCTTTATCAAGTGGCATAAATGCAAAACGCGGATCAACACTGTCGTTTACTACGGTTAAATCTAAATTATATTTTTGCGCTATTAATGGCCAAAAGTTAATACCAGAGCCACCTAGCGGGTCAATACCTACTTTAATACCCGCATCGCTAACGGCTTTTAAATTAACGATACTTTCTAAGTCGTTAATGTATGGCGTCATTAGGTCTTCGTATTTAATAAACCCTGAACGCGATGCTTTAGCAAATGGAAACAGCTCAACTTCTACTAAATCTTCTAATAGTAATTGATTTGCTCTGTCTTCAATCCATTTAGTTACGTCGGTATCTGCTGGGCCGCCGTTAGGTGGATTGTATTTAAAGCCACCGTCTTCTGGCGGGTTATGTGAAGGCGTTACCACAATACCGTCGGCTAATTCGTTAGGATTTAATTTGTTATGGCAAACAATAGCATGGCTAATGACAGGGGTTGGCGTGTAATCGTGATTTTGCTGGGTAATTACTTGCACCTCATTAGCCACTAATACTTCTATGGCAGAGTTAAAAGCAGCTTCACTTAATGCATGCGTATCTTTACCTAAAAAAAGCGGACCAAAAATGTCGTTTTGCTTTCTGTAGTCACAAATAGCTTGTGTAATGGCTAAAATATGAGATTCGTTAAACTTAACATCGTAAGAGCAACCACGGTGACCCGACGTACCAAAAGCAACACAATGCTCTGGGTTTTGCTCTAAGTCTGGCTCATTTAAGTAATAAGCCGATACCAGTTTTGGTACGTTAACTAAAGTTGAATGTGGCGCAGTTTTCCCAGCACCTGAATGAATAGCCATGTTTATTTCCTTACAAGTAATCGCGAATTTCTTCTGCTTGCTCTGCTGAATAACCTAAGCACAGCGCAACCTCGTGTAGCATCATTTTTTTACGTGTCGTGTTTGAATTTGTCATTACCCAGTACTCACTGTCGGTAATGTTTTTAGGGTTCATACTACTGCCGCTATTAACTAAGTCTTCTTTGCTGGTTGCAAAGTAAACGCGGTCGCGCCCTTTTATATCAAGCACAGCACTAAACTCTTTTTTATGCGTTCTATAAAAAGCACTTAAAATAAATAAAAACCTGCCTACCACCCCTTTTTGCATTGCTAGTTCTTCTTTATTTAGAATATTAAATACATTAGCGTTTGTTTGCTTCACGGGTGTGACAACCTCTTGCTCTTGGCTGTCGTTAGTAGCTGGCGTGTCGTCAAGTGGGGCTTGAGTAGCTGTTTGGTTGTTTTGATTGTTCTTAGCAACGGGAGTGTTGTCATCACCGTTTAGATTTAATAAACGACGTAAAATAGTGGATGCGCTTTCGCCAATACTTTGTGTATTGCTAGCAATATACTGATATAACTCGTCGTCTATGTCGATTTGTTTCATGTTGTTCCTGTCATTACGGGCCACATTTTTTCTTTCCCCGTGATTATACCCAAACCAAATATAAATGCGAGTTACAACAAGCACTCGCACAAACATAACCTATAAACGCGCTAATAAAGGTGTGTTGATTATTTGCTTATAAACCCAATGTAGTAATTAACAGCTTTTAAAAGTACTACCCATATTATTATCTCCATTAGGCTGGTAACACCAAAGAGCCCATAACTGGCGTAAAAATAAACGGTGTTACCCCATAAAAGGCGCGTGCAGAGCAGTTAACCGTTATATCTTTTGCTTTTTAGGGCAATGCTCGGCAAACTAAGCCAAAATTTTAGGAGGCGGTCATGCTATTAAACTATAAACAATACGGTGAAGGTCCGGATGTAGTGATCATTCATGGTTTATTTGGCTCTTTAGAAAACCTAAATGTTATTGCAAAACCATTGAGCGAGCACTTTAGGGTAACGAATGTAGATTTGCGTAACCATGGCGCTTCACCGCACAGTAATGAAATGAACTACCCTGCAATGGCCGCAGATATTGTTGAGCTAATGAACGCGTTAAATATTAACAATGCGCACCTGATTGGCCATTCAATGGGCGGTAAAGTGGCGATGGAAGTGGCGCTAATGCATAGCCAAAAAGTAAATAAGCTGGTGGTACTTGATATTGCCCCTGTGAGTTACCCTGCCCGCCACACACAAATTATTAATGCACTAAAAAAAGTGGCAACTAGCCAGGTTACTGATAGAAAACAAGCTGATGCTATTATGAGCGAGTACATTAATGAGCTAGGTGTTAGGCAGTTTTTACTAAAAAGCTTAGCTAAAAACGACGATGGACAGTTCAAATGGCGATTTAATTTAGATGTACTTGATGAAAAATATTCGACAATCACAGCCAATGTTAATGAAAATAATTCTTGTTTGTGCGATACTTTGTTTATCAAAGGTAACGATTCTGATTACATACTGCCAGAATACCGCGATGAAATAACAAAGCGCTTTAAAAATACACGAGCAAAAATTATACACGGTGCAGGACATTGGCTTCATGCACAAAAACCCGCTGCAGTTAATAAAGCAATAAATGACTTTTTAACAGGGCTTTAATGCAATTTTAATCATGTGTTTTTGGTTATCCGTACTAAATTAATGCATATTTATATGCTATAGTACGCGCCGTTTAATTTAAAGGTTATACGTTGATGGTCAGTCAGTTTATTAACGAATTTGATACCCTAGGGTTGTACTTTGGCTTAGCCGGTATTTTTGTATTCATCGGCCTGGCAATTAAAGACGTACTTAATAGTGGTAACGTACCTAAGTTTGGTCGCTACATTGTGTGGGGCGTCCTCTTTTTAGGGTGTTCTGGCTTTATTGCGAAAGGACTTATACAAGTTTTTTGGCAAGGTGCAGGTGTAGGTTAGGCATGGCGAAGTCAGAAACAGATAGAACAACTCCCGATTTATTTGAATACGAAAAGCGCCCAGGCAGGCCTAAAACGAACCCTTTACCAAGGGATATGCAGTTAAAGGTTAATAAACGTAATCAAATAAAACGAGATAAAGCACGCGGTTTAAAGCGTGTAGAATTTAAAGTTTCATCACAGTTATATCAGGCACTGAGTGATATGGCAGATGCACAAAATATTAGCCGTAGTGCGCTGATTGAAACAATTTTACAAGAAAGATTGGCTATTGATAGATAAAAGGTTTGAAGTCCATGGCAAGTGTAGGCATTTTTTTCGGAAGTGACACAGGTAATACAGAACACGTAGCAAAAATGATCCAAAAAGAATTGGGTAAAAAGCTTGTGGCTGTACACGACATTGCAAAAAGCTCTAAAGAAGAGATTGCAGAGTTCGATTTAATCTTATTCGGTATTCCTACTTGGTACTACGGTGAAGCACAATGTGATTGGGATGACTTTTTCCCTGAGCTTGAAGAAGTAGACTTTGAAGGTAAGCTAGTGGCTATTTTTGGTTGTGGCGACCAAGAAGACTACGCAGAATACTTTTTAGACGCTATGGGTATGATCAACGATATCGTTACCGAGCGCGGTGCTATTGTGGTTGGCCATTGGTCTAGTGAAGGCTACGACTTTGAAGCATCTAAAGGTATGGCTGATGACACGCACTTTGTAGGCTTAGGTATTGATGAAGACCGCCAACCTGAATTAACAGAGCAACGTGTTAAAGCATGGTGCGCACAAGTATATGATGAAATGTGCTTAAGCGAACTAGCAGACTAACCTTCCCCCCTTTTATCGCTAACTGTTTAAATAATTATCAAACAGTTAGCGACTTTAGAATTAATAGCAAAATTGATCAATTGTTCTTTGCACTCAGTGCTTAGGCGCGTTATCCTTGTTATTGCTAATGTGTCGTGTGCATCTGTAAGAGATGTCTAGTATAACCAAACAAATTTGAGACAGATTTAATGACTGATCATAACTTGGAACTTAAAAAAGCCGGTTTAAAAGTAACTTTACCGCGTATTAAAATCTTAGAAATTCTACAATCTCCAGATAACCAACACATCAGCGCTGAAGATGTATACAAAATTCTTTTAGATTTAGGTGAAGAAATTGGTCTTGCGACTGTTTACCGTGTATTAAACCAATTTGATGACGCAGGTATTGTAAGCCGTCACCATTTTGAAGGCGGAAAGTCAGTATTTGAACTTTCTGGCAGCACTCACCACGACCACCTAGTGTGTTTAAAATGTGGCAAAGTTGTTGAATTTGAAGATGACTTAATTGAACGTCGCCAGTTAGAAATAGCCGAAGAAAACGGTATTACACTAACAAATCACTCTTTATACCTATACGGTGAGTGTCAAGACAAAGCAGCGTGTAAAGCATTTAGCGATTCAAATAGCTAATAACGCGCTATAGTAATAAAAAAACCTGCTATTGCAGGTTTTTTTGTGTTTAAAATTAAGCATTTAAACTGTGTTTAATACCAATTTGCAATAATATATTATGCAAATTGGTATTTTAAAGCGTTACTGCTTCTCGATTTTAGCCCATGAATCTCTAAGACCAACCGTTTGGTTGAATACTAAATTTTCTGACTTTGTATCACGTGAGAAATAGCCGGTACGCTCAAACTGGAAGCCTTGTGCTGGTTCGGCTTTAGCAAGCGATGCTTCTAGTTTTGCATTTTCTAATACAACTAACGAATCAGGGTTAAGTGTTGATTCGAACTCTTCAGCTGCACCTGGGTTTGGTACATTAAATAAACGGTCATACAATCTAACTTCTGCATTAACCGACTCAGGCGCAGAAACCCAATGAATAACCCCTTTTACTTTACGACCGTCGCTTGGGTTTTTACCTAGTGTTTCGTTGTCGTAAGTACAGTAAATAGTGGTAATTTCACCATTTTCATCTTTTTCTACACGCTGGGCTTTAATTACATAAGCACCACGTAAGCGTACTTCTTTATTAAGTACTAAGCGTTTAAATTTATTATTCGCTTCTTCGCGGAAATCTTCACGCTCAATGAAAAGCTCACGAGTAAACGGTACTTCACGACGCCCCATTTCTTCTTTATTAGGGTGGTTAGCTACCGACAATGTTTCTACTTTTTCTGCATCAAAGTTTTCTATTACAACTTTAACTGGATCGAGTACTGCCATTGCGCGTGGTGCGTTTTCATTTAAGTCTTCACGGATACACGCTTCAAGCATGCCCATTTCAACCATGTTTTCTTGCTTAGTCACACCGATACGTAAACAGAACTCACGTATTGAAGCCGGTGTATAACCACGACGACGTAAACCAGCAATAGTTGGCATACGTGGGTCATCCCACCCTTCTACATAGTTATTTACAACTAAGTCGTTTAGCTTACGCTTAGACATAATTGTGTATTCAAGATTTAAGCGCGAAAACTCAATTTGCTGTGGGTGGCACTCAAGGCTGATATTATCAAGTACCCAGTCGTATAAACGACGGTTATCTTGAAACTCAAGTGTACACAATGAATGGGTTATCCCCTCAAGCGCATCAGAAATACAATGTGTGAAGTCATACATTGGGTAAATGCACCACTTGTCACCTGTTTGATGGTGATGAGCAAAACGAACGCGATAAATAATTGGATCGCGAAGCACCATAAATGAGCTTGCCATATCAATTTTAGCGCGTAGAACACACTCACCTTCTTTGAATTCACCCGCGCGCATTTTTTCAAACAAGGCGAGGTTTTCTTCTACTGAGGTGTCTCTGTATGGGCTATTTTTACCCGGCTCTTTTAACGTACCGCGATACTCACGCGCTTGATCGGCCGTTAAAAAACAAACGTACGCTAAGCCTTTTTCAATAAGCTCTACTGCATAGCCGTATAGGGTATCAAAATAGTTTGACGAATATTTTATCTCACCACTCCAGTTGAAGCCTAACCACTGCACGTCTTCTTTGATTGAATTAACGTAGTTAATATCTTCTTTTTCTGGGTTTGTATCATCAAAACGTAGGTTACATAAACCATCGTAATCTTTTGCAATGCCAAAATTCAAACAAATTGATTTTGCATGGCCAATATGTAAAAAGCCATTTGGTTCAGGTGGAAAACGTGTATGCGTAGTTGCATGTTTGCCACTTGCTAAATCTTCATCAATTCGAGTTCTTATAAAGTTACTTGGGCGATTCTCAATTTCCGCCATAGGAGTGCGATCCTCTGAATATTCGTGATAACAAAACTAATGCATTATTACAAAAACAAACACTAACATACAGCACTAGATGCGGGTTTATTCTAGTTATTATGGCAATGGTGCATTAGTTTATTACTTAAATTTGTTTTAGCGCAATATTTGAGTCATGAAAGGCATTTATAGTACCTAAACTTAAGCTCCTTAAAAGGATTCAAAGATGGCCAGTTCTACACAACACAGAGTTTATATTCCAACAAATGCGCGAGCTAATCACTATTTACTCGCTGAAATTACACCCACTGATGACTTTTACACTAGTTTTAGCGATATCGATAGTTGCTATACCCGCATTGCCAAGCAACTATTTGCAGGCTGTGATGAATACGAGCTACATAATGTACACCTACTCGCTAACGACAAATTACCCGTTGTCAGATTTCATGATGAGTCGTATCAATTAGAAACAGCTAAGCAAATGTTGTTTTTTTACAACCCGCGTTACCACGAGGCGCACAAACTACACTACACCCCTACTTTTAAAAGTAAAAAAATTCGCTTGTTATTTTTAGCTACCGGTGATGATTTGCGCGCAAGCTCGGCACAATTTCACAGCAGGGTGCAAAAAGTGTTAGATAATTTACAAACACAATTATTTATTGAACAACCCCAGTTTAAGCTTCGCGATCATCAGCATTTAACCTATGACTTATTTGCCAAGAGCAAAGGCTGTAACCAAAGTTACGGCTACAAACTTAGAAGCCTATACCCTCGTTATTTAGCTCGCCAATGTAAAATACCCGCCGAGCATGCAGAAATGACCTATGCAACGTTTTCTATACCGGTTTCGCGCGGCATTAAAACGCAATTTCAAAGCTTAATAAATAAAAATAATTACACTGAGTTTTATAACTACTTCGCCCAATCATTTAAAGGGTGCTGCGAGCGATACGAATTATATCACGGCGCTATGGTTGCTAATGGTGCAAGGCCCATAGTGCGTAATAGCCAAATAGATAAAAATGATGGGAATTCAGAATTACAAAAAATAAGTTTTGATGTGAATGGCACAGCCACGCAAATACATATTTTTTTCAATGCTGAAAAGTTAGTTGAGTCACTACATTTTGTGATTGTTGCCACCCATAAAGATAAACATGAAATGGGCTACGGCCGCTTTATGAATCAAGTAGAAAAAACAATACACGCTATGTGCTCAGAGCTGGCAATAAATAAAGAACGACAAGATTTATCAGTACGGTTTTTTCAACACATTAGTTACCCATACTAATTTTTAAGCCAATAACAAAAAGGCTCGCAAATGCGAGCCTTTTTAAAGATTAAGCAAACTGATTACCAGCCTGTTTTCTCTTTAAGTGCTTTACCGATATCAGCAAGTGAACGTACAGTTTGTACGCCAGCAGCTTCTAGTGCAGCAAATTTCTCATCAGCAGTACCTTTACCGCCTGCGATGATTGCGCCAGCGTGACCCATACGCTTACCTTCTGGTGCAGTTACACCAGCAATGTAAGAAACAACAGGCTTAGTTACGTTAGCTTTAATGTACTCTGCAGCTTCTTCTTCTGCAGTACCACCAATTTCACCAATCATTACAATTGCTTCAGTTTGTGGATCTTTTTCGAACATTTCTAGCACGTCGATAAAGTTAGTACCTGGGATTGGGTCGCCACCAATACCAACACACGTAGACTGACCAAAACCAGCGTCTGTAGTTTGTTTAACCGCTTCGTACGTTAAAGTACCAGAGCGAGAAACAATACCTACTTTACCAGGCTTGTGGATGTGACCAGGCATGATACCAATCTTAGTCTCACCAGGAGTGATAACACCTGGACAGTTAGGACCGATCATACGAACACCAGAGTTATCAAGCTTAACTTTAACGTCAACCATGTCTAGTGTTGGGATACCTTCAGTGATACAAACAATTAGCTCGATGCCCGCATCGATAGCTTCTAAGATTGCATCTTTACAGAACGGTGCTGGTACGTAGATAACTGACGCTGTTGCGCCTGTTTCTTTAACTGCATCGCGTACTGTGTTGAATACTGGAAGACCAAGGTGCGTTTGACCGCCTTTACCTGGGCTTACACCACCAACCATTTGTGTACCGTACTCAAGCGCTTGCTCAGAGTGGAAAGTACCTTGGCCACCAGTGAAACCTTGACAGATAACTTTTGTATCTTTATTGATTAATACAGACATTATTTGCCCTCCGCAGCAGCTACAACTTTCTCAGCAGCGTCTGTTAGTGATTCAGCAGCGATGATATCTAGGCCAGAGTTCTTAAGAACGTCACGACCTAATTCAGCGTTAGTACCTTCTAAACGTACAACTACAGGCACGTTTACACCTACTTCTTTAACTGCGCCAATGATACCTTCAGCAATCATGTCACAACGTACGATGCCACCAAAGATGTTAACTAAAACAGCTTTTACGTTATCGTCAGAAAGGATGATTTTGAATGCTTCAGAAACACGCTCTTTAGTCGCGCCGCCACCAACATCTAAGAAGTTAGCTGGCTTGCCGCCGTGTAGGTTTACGATGTCCATAGTACCCATAGCTAGGCCTGCACCGTTAACCATACAACCTACGTTACCATCTAGTGCTACGTAGTTAAGCTCGAAGCTTGCTGCGTGAGCTTCACGTGCATCTTCTTGAGATGGATCGTGCATTTCACGGATTTTTGGTTGACGGTAAAGTGCATTACCATCGATACCGATTTTGCCGTCAAGACAGTGAAGGTTACCTTCATCTGTGATTACTAACGGGTTGATTTCAAGAAGAGCGAAATCAAAATCGTTGAACATGTTGCCAAGACCCATAAAGATCTTAACGAACTGCTTCATTTGTGTAGGGTTAAGACCCAGTTTAAAACCTAACTCACGTGCTTGGTAAGCTTGAGGACCCACTAATGGATCGATCTCTGCTTTGTGGATAAGCTCTGGAGTTTCTTCAGCAACAGTTTCAATTTCAACACCGCCTTCAGTAGACGCCATGAAAACAACTTTGCGAGAAGCACGGTCAACAACTGCACCTAAGTACAATTCGTTAGCGATATCTGTACAGCTTTCTACTAAAATTTTAGCAACAGGCTGACCATTTTCGTCTGTTTGGTAAGTAACTAAGTTTTTACCTAACCAGTTAGCAGCGAATTCTTTTACTTCTTCGATTGTTTTAACTAGCTTAACACCGCCAGCTTTACCACGGCCACCTGCGTGAACCTGAGTTTTAACAACCCACATATCACCGCCAATTTTTTCGGCAGCTGCTGCAGCTTCTTCAGGTGTATCGCAAGCGAAACCTTGAGAAACTGGTAAACCATATTCGGCAAAAAGTTGTTTTGCCTGATACTCATGCAAATTCATGATGCTTTATCCAATTTTTTATACTAAAAGAGCTGAATATTTATGCAAATAAACAGCTATCCCAAATTGCGCACCTAGTATAGATCCCAAGGCTTAACATGAAAACCCCAGTAACACCAAAGGCGCAAAAAAAAAGCTGTGAATTGTCATTCACAGCTTATATTTCATACTACTCGATTAAACATCCAGTAATAAGCGAGTTGGATCTTCAAGTAACTCTTTAATAGTCACTAAGAAACCAACAGATTCTTTACCATCGATTTGGCGGTGATCGTAAGATAGTGCCAAATACATCATAGGAAGAATTTCAACTTTACCATTTACAGCCATAGGACGCTCTTGGATTTTGTGCATGCCCAAGATTGATGACTGTGGTAAGTTAATAATAGGTGTAGAAAGTAACGAACCAAATACACCACCGTTAGTAATGGTAAAGTTACCACCTGTCATATCGTCAAGTGTTAGTTTACCGTCACGGCCTTTAAGGGCTAATTCACGAATACCTTTCTCGATTTCAGCAACAGATAGTTTGTCGCAATCTTTAAGTACTGGTGTAACTAAACCACGTGGTGTAGATACAGCGATGCTGATATCAAAGTAATTGTGGTAAACAATGTCGTCACCATCAATTGATGCATTTACGTCAGGGAAACGCTTAAGTGCTTCAGTTACTGCTTTCACGTAGAAAGACATAAAGCCTAAACGAATACCGTGACGCTTCTCGAATACTTCTTGGTACTGCTTACGAAGGTCCATAATAGGTTTCATGTTTACTTCGTTAAACGTAGTTAACATTGCTGTTGAGTTTTTCGCTTCTAATAAACGATTAGCAATGGTTTTACGTAAGCGCGTCATTGGTACACGTTTTTGTGTACGGTCACCCATAGGTGCAGCAGGTGCTGAAGCGGCTTCTTTTTTAGCAGCTGGAGCAGGTGCTTTTAAGAAAGTATCAACGTCTTCTTTAGTTACACGGCCATTTTTACCTGTGCCTTTAATTTTAGACGCATCAAGCCCTTTTTCAGCGATTAAACGACGTACAGACGGCGTTAACACATCTGAGCTATCGTTAGACTCACTTGCAGCAGGCGCTTCTTCTGCTTTAGCTGCAGGTGCCGCTGGAGCGCCGCCCGCTTTAACGTTACCAATAACTTGTTCGCCAAGTACAGTATCGCCTTCTGCGTTTAGTTGCTCGCCCATGATACCGTCTTCTTGAGCTACTACTTCAAGAACAACTTTATCAGTTTCAATATCTACCAAGTTTTGGTCGCGAGTTACCGCTTCACCTGGTTGTACATGCCATGTAGCAATTGTTGCGTCTGCAACTGATTCTGGAAGTACAGGTACTTTAATGTCCACTTCTTTACCTTCTGATGCTGGAGCTGATTGCGCCGCAGGCGCGTCTTCTGATTTTTCAGGTGCGGCTTCTTCTTTAGCCGGAGCACTGTCACTTGCTGGTGCTGCATCAGCATCACCAAGTAAACCGATAACTTGGTCGCCAAGTACCGTTGCACCCTCTTCTTGTGATATTTCAGTAATTACACCGTCATTTTGTGCAACCACTTCTAAAACCACTTTATCTGTTTCAATGTCTACTAAGTTTTGGTCACGGCTTACTTTGTCGCCTACACTTACATGCCATGTAGCAACGGTAGCATCTGCAACCGACTCAGGAAGAACAGGAACTTTAATTTCTGTGCTCATTGCTTATCCTTTCTTTTGTATAGTAAGCGCGTCTGCAACGAGCGCTTGTTGTTCTTTAGTATGTACTGACATGTAACCACACGCTGGAGATGCCGACGCCTTACGCCCTGCGTAAGTCAATTTAGCACCCTGTGGGATTGCATCAATAAAGTGATGTTGCGAACAGTACCAAGCACCTTGGTTTTGTGGCTCTTCTTGACACCAAACAAAATCAGTAACGTGTTGGTAACGTTCCATAATCGTGTCCATTTCTGCATGTGGGAACGGGTATAACTGCTCCACACGTACAATAGCAATATTGTCTTGCTCAAGCTTACGACGCTCTTGTAATAGTTCGTAGTAAACTTTACCACTACAAAATACTACGCGTTCTACTTTCTCAGGGTTAATATCATCGATTTCGTCGATCATATTGTGGAATACACCTTGTGAAAGTTCTTCAAGTGAAGATACCGCAAGTGGGTGACGAAGTAGTGATTTTGGTGTCATTACAATCAATGGACGACGAAGTGGTCTAACTGATTGACGACGTAGCATAGCGTAAACTTGTGCAGGTGTTGAAGGAACACACACTTGCATGTTGTGATCGGCACAAAGCTGTAAGAAACGCTCTAAACGTGCAGAACTATGCTCTGGGCCTTGACCTTCATAACCATGCGGAAGCAAACATGTTAAGCCACATAAACGGCCCCACTTTTGCTCACCAGAGCTTAAGAACTGGTCAAATACGACTTGTGCACCATTTGCGAAGTCACCAAACTGGGCTTCCCAAAGGACTAATGATGTAGGTTCAGCTGTTGCATAACCATATTCAAAAGCAAGTACCGCTTCTTCTGATAAAACAGAATCAAATACTTCAAAGGTACCTTGGTCTTCACTTAAATTTTGAAGAGGGAGGTAAGTTGAACCATCCGACTGGCTATGTACTACAGCATGGCGGTGGAAGAAAGTACCACGCCCTGAGTCTTGACCAGTTAAACGTATATCTGTGCCTTCAGAGGCAATTGTTGCATAAGCAAGTGTTTCTGCCATACCCCAATCTAGTGGTTTTTCGCCACTTGCCATAAGCTTACGGTCATCGTAAATCTTTTTAACACGAGACTGTGCTTTATATTGCTCAGGGAACTGCGCAACTTGTTCGCCAAGTGCTTTTAGCTTATCTACCGGTACGCTTGCGTCGTACTCAACATTCCACTCATGGCCAACATATTTTGCCCAATCAGATGAGTGCGAAGTTTCTGGCTGAATTTCTTCAACAACACAGTTACCTTCATCTAAGCCGTTACGGTATTCATCAGCTAATGCTTTAATTTCACTCTCAGTGAATGAGCCTTCAGACATAAGTTGATCAGCGTAAATTAAACGCGGAACCGCATGCTTTTTAATTTTTTGGTACATAAGAGGCTGTGTTGCATTAGGCTCATCAGCTTCGTTATGACCATGGCGGCGATAACATACTAAATCGATTACTACGTCACGTTTAAACTGGTTTCTAAAATCAAGTGCAAGTTGTGTAACAAATGCAACGGCTTCAGGGTCATCAGAGTTAACATGGAAGATTGGTGACTGAACCATTTTAGCAATGTCAGTACAGTAATCTGTAGAACGTACGTCGTCTTGTTTTGAGGTTGTAAAACCAACTTGGTTATTTACAACAATACGGATACTACCACCACATGAGAAGGCATTTGTTTGCGACAAGTTAAATGTTTCTTGTACAACACCTTGGCCTGTAATCGCTGAGTCACCGTGGATAGTAATAGGTAATGCTTTGCTACCTGAACTGTCACCTAAACGGTCTAAACGCGCTCTTACTGAGCCCATAACCACAGGGTTAACAATTTCTAGGTGAGAAGGGTTAAACGCAAGTGCCATATGAACATTGCCACCTTTGGTCGCAAAGTCAGATGAATAACCCATATGGTATTTTACGTCACCAGAGCTTAACGTGTCTTTGTGTTTACCAGCAAACTCATCGAATAACTCAGATGGGTTTTTACCTAACACATTAACTAGTACGTTTAAGCGACCACGGTGGGCCATACCAATAACTGCTTCTTTTTGCCCGCTTTCGCCAGCACGGTGAATAAGTTCTTTAAGCATAGGAACTAACGCATCACCACCTTCAAGTGAGAAACGCTTAGCACCAGGGAACTTTGCACCTAAATATTTTTCAAGACCATCTGCTGCGGTTAATCCTTTAAGGATACGCAGTTTTTCTTCTTTAGAAAAAGTAGGTCGTGATTGAACAGATTCTAAACGCTGTTGTAACCAACGCTTTTCTTCTGTTGATGTGATGTGCATATACTCAGCACCAATAGAACCACAATAGGTGGTTTTAAGTGCCTGGTATAGTTCACCTAAAGGCATAGTATCGCGGCCTACGGCAAACGATCCTACGTTAAATTCGCGGTCAAAATCAGCTTTAGATAAGTCGTGGTATTCTAGCTCTAAATCTCGAACACGCTCTCGTTGCCAAATGCCTAATGGATCTAGGTTAGCATTTTGGTGTCCTCGAAAGCGGAAAGCATTAATAAGTTGTAGTACTTTAACCTGTTTAAGGTCACCGCCACTACCCTCTGCTACCACTACCTCTCTATGCTTGTTTTTAGCAAGCGCCGCAAACTGTGAACGAACTTCTGAATGCTTTACTTCAACATCCACACCATCTACTTTAGGTAATTGTTCGAACACTTCTCGCCATTCTTCTGGCACAGAAGTCGCATCATCTAAATACGCTTCATAAAGCTCTTCTACATAAGCAACGTTGCCGCCGTTTAAATGTGAAGATTCTAGCCATGCCTTCATCACACCTTCGTGCATTTATAAGCCCTTTTCTTTAGCGCAGAAATTAATAGTTGTCATAACAAGATGGCTAATAAAAATATTAGCCATCTTACGTTACTAAGTGATTAAACCGCGCGGTTTAATAACATAGATTTAATTTGTCCAATTGCTTTGGTCGGATTAAGACCCTTAGGACAAACGCTAACACAGTTCATGATACTGTGGCAACGGAACACACTGAACGCATCGTCTAAGTCTGCTAAACGTTCTTCAGTTGCCGTATCGCGGCTATCTGCCAAGAAACGGTAAGCATGAAGAAGGCCTGCTGGACCAATGAACTTGTCTGGATTCCACCAGAACGAAGGACACGATGTAGAACAACATGCACATAAAATACACTCGTAAAGTCCATCTAATTTATCACGTTCTTCAATAGATTGAAGACGCTCACCAGCCGCTGGCTGATCGTTAATTAGGTATGGTTTAACTTTTTCGTACTGAGTGTAGAACTGACTCATGTCAATAACAAGGTCACGTACCACAGGTAAGCCAGGTAAAGGACGAATTACAATAGTACCTTTGCCGCCTTTTTGCAGCGTAGATAATGGTGTAATACACGCTAAACCATTTTTACCATTCATGTTAACGCCATCAGAGCCACACACGCCTTCTCGACATGAGCGACGGAATGATAATGTTGGATCTTGCTCTTTTAATAATAAAAGTGCATCCAATACCATCATGTCCTGACCTTCCTCTGTTTGCAAAGTATATTCTTGCATACGAGGTGCGTTATCAACATCCGGATTGTAACGATAAACTGAAAATTGTACTTGTGCCATCGTCTCGCTCCTAGTAGGTACGTGCTTTAGGTGGGAACGCTTCACGCGTCTTAGGCGCGTAGTTTACGTCACGCTTGCTCATTTCATCCGTTACCGGATTGAATACTGAGTGACATAACCAGTTTTCGTCATCACGATCTGGGTAGTCAAAGCGAGAGTGTGCACCACGGCTTTCAGTACGGAAGTTTGCAGCTACTGCAGTTGAGTAAGCTGTTTCCATTAAGTTGTCTAGTTCAAGACATTCGATACGCTGCGTGTTGAAGTCTGATGATTTATCATCAAGACGTGCATGCTGCAGACGTTCACGAATTTCTTTAAGCTCTTTAAGACCTGTCGCCATAGATTCACCTTCACGGAATACCGAGAAGTTAAGCTGCATACATTGTTGTAGGTCTTTTTTGATTTGAACTGGGTCTTCACCTTGGCCAGCCGTTGAATTTTCCCAACGGTTAAAGCGTGCAAGAGACGCGTCAATATCAGATGCTGTCGGTGCTTTAGTAATTTCAACTTCGTTTAGGTATTTACCTAGGAAGTTACCCGCAGCACGGCCAAATACAACTAAATCAAGTAATGAGTTACCACCTAGGCGGTTTGCACCATGTACAGATACACAGGCAATTTCACCTACTGCAAATAAGCCTTCTACTACTTTTTCGTTGCCGTTAGCATCGATTTGTAGCGCTTGACCATTTACGTTAGTTGGAACACCACCCATCATGTAGTGACAAGTTGGTATTACTGGAATTGGCTCTTTAGCAGGGTCAACGTGTGCGAAAGTTTTAGCAAGGTCACATACGCCTGGTAGACGTAAGTTAAGCGTTTCTTCACCTAAGTGGTCAAGTTTCAGCTTAAGGTGTGGACCCCAAGGACCATCACAGCCACGGCCTTCACGGATTTCAGTCATCATTGAACGTGCTACAACGTCACGAGACGCTAAGTCTTTAGCGTTTGGTGCATAACGTTCCATGAAGCGTTCGCCATCTTTATTTAAAAGATAACCACCTTCACCACGACAACCCTCCGTTACAAGTGTACCAGCGCCTGCAATACCCGTTGGGTGGAATTGCCACATTTCCATATCTTGCATAGCAACGCCTGCACGGGCTGCCATACCAACACCATCACCCGTATTAATGTGAGCATTGGTTGTTGATGCGAAAATACGACCAGCACCGCCGGTTGCAAGTACAACAGCTTTTGATTTGAAGAAAGTGATTTCACCTGTTTCAATCTCAATTGCTGTACAGCCTACTACATCGCCATTGTCGTTTTTAACTAAATCTAGTGCATACCACTCAGAGAATACATTAGTTTGGTTTTTAACGTTTTGTTGGTATAGAAGGTGTAATAAAGCGTGACCAGTACGGTCAGCTGCTGCTGCAGTACGTGCAGCTTGTTCACCACCAAAGTTTTTCGATTGACCACCGAAAGGACGTTGGTAAACACGGCCATTTTCAAAACGAGAAAATGGTAAACCCATGTTTTCTAATTCAGTAATAGCTTCTGGGCCTGTTTGACACATGTATTCGATAGCGTCTTGGTCACCGATAAAATCGGAACCTTTAACGGTATCGTACATATGCCATTCCCAGTTGTCTTCGTGTGAATTACCTAGCGCTACTGTAATACCACCCTGTGCAGATACAGTGTGTGAGCGTGTTGGGAATACTTTAGATATTAATGCACACGTTTTGCCAGATTCGGTAATGGCAAGAGCGGCGCGCATACCAGCACCACCTGCACCAATTACTACGGCGTCAAATTCACGAACAGAATATTTCACTTAAACACCCCATAAAACGATTAGACCAATAGCTACGTAAGCAACGGCCATCAGGTTTAATACAAAGCCTAAAACAGCGCGTAGTTTAGCGTTTTTAACGTAATCCGTTAAAACTTGCCAAAGGCCAATGCGGGTATGAACCATCATGCATACAAGAGTAATAAGTGTAAAACCCTTCATTGCTAGATTAGAGAATAGGCCTGTCCAGGCTTCGAAAGTGACTTCTGGCGTTGCTAAAAAATAGCCGATAATAAAAATCGCGTATGCGGTGATTACTAGTGCCGTGGTACGTAAAGATACGAAATCTTGTACACCATCACGTTTAAGAGTTGCTTGATTTAAGACCATATCCACACCCCTGCCAGTACGGCAAATACAACGCCAAGTGCCATTGCAATTTTAGCGCTAAGGTTACCTGATTCAAGTTCTTCCCAGTGGCCCATATCCATAATGATGTGACGGATACCACCAATAAGGTGATAACCCAATACAGAAAGTGTGCCCCAAGCTATGAATTTGGCAATGAATCCGCTAAACAGACCCTTGACGAATTCAAAACCTTCAGCTGAAGAAAGAGACTCAGACCAAGCCCAAATGACAAACGTTAAAGCAAAAAATAATGCAACACCGGTGACGCGGTGAAAGATTGATGCTTTAGCCGTTGCCGGCATAGATATAGTTGTTAGATCTAGATTTACAGGTCTTTGCTTTTTCACAGTTACTTGCCCATCTTGCTCACATTGGAGCTCATCTACTTGTTTTTCTAAAACCCACCAAAATTTCTGGTGGAACTATCAAAGTAAACGTGTCAATACAGCAAAAGTTCACAAATCTGCAAAAATTACGCTGTAAAAATATGTTTACCTAAATACAAAGCGGTTTAAAACCTCCGATAGTATATATACCCAAAGGTTGTTTTACAATTCTTGTTTAGTTAGAGACGTTTGCGAATTAGCCGATAGTATAATATTTAATTAATACCGAATATTTATTATACATATATGCATAATGTTTATAAAAATTGACTTTAACCCCCTCTTTCACGTTAAAATGCGAAGATGTGCTTAAAACAAGATTTCAGAACTTTAAAAATCTAAAAATCAGAATAGATATCTTAATAGGAGATACATAGATGGCAGATAAAAAAGCCACAGTCCATATTGATGGACTAGATCCAATCGAACTTCCAATTTATCAAGGCACTGCTGGCCAAGATGTGATCGACGTACGTACGTTAGGTTCACACGGTCACTTTACTTATGACCCAGGTTTCATGTCGACTGGCTCTTGTGAATCTGCAATCACCTACATTGATGGTGGTAAAGGTGTATTACTTCACCGTGGTTACCCAATTGAGCAATTAGCTGAAGACTCTAACTACATCGAGCTTTGTTACTTACTATTAAACGGTGAGTTACCAACTAAAGAGCAATACGATGCATTTGCAAAAGAAATCACGCACAACACAATGCTTGATGAGAAAATTGCTAACTTTTTCCAAGGTTTCCGCTTCGATGCTCACCCAATGGCAATGCTATGTGGTGTAGTAGGCGCATTATCTTCTTTTTACCACGAAGATCTTGATATTACTGATGCAAGCCAACGTAAAACAAGCGCGATTAAACTTGTCGCTAAATTACCGACTATTGCAGCTATGGCGTACAAAACAAACATTGGTCAACCGTTTGTTTACCCACGTAACGATTTAAGCTACGCAGAAAACTTCTTACACATGATGTTCTCTGTACCGGCTGAAGAATACAAAGTTAACCCTGTGACAGCTAAAGCAATGGATAAAATCTTCATGCTTCATGCTGATCATGAGCAAAACGCTTCAACGTCAACAGTACGTTTAGCAGGTTCTTCAGGCGCTAACCCATATGCATGTATTGCAGCGGGTATCGCATCTCTTTGGGGCCCTGCTCACGGCGGTGCTAACGAAGCATGTTTAAACATGTTAGAAGAGATTGGTTCTGTTGATCGTATTGATGAATACGTAGCAAAAGCAAAAGATAAGTCTGATCCGTTCCGTCTCATGGGCTTTGGTCACCGTGTTTACAAAAACTTCGACCCACGCGCTACAGTAATGCGTCAAACGTGTCACGAAGTATTAGAAGAGCTTAACATTCAAGATCCGCTTCTTGATATTGCAATGAAGCTTGAACAAATTGCCCTTGAAGACCCATACTTTGTAGAGAAGAAACTTTACCCTAACGTTGATTTCTACTCAGGTATTATCTTAAAAGCGATTGGTATTCCAACAAGCATGTTTACTGTAATTTTTGCAATGGCACGTACTGTTGGTTGGATCACTCACTGGGATGAGATGCTATCTCAACCTGGTCATAAGATCAGCCGCCCTCGTCAAATGTATACTGGTTACACGCAACGTGACTTCGTATCAACTGACAAGCGCTAAGCTTAGTTAGTTAAAAAAGGCCGCTTTTGCGGCCTTTTTTGTGCGCTTTGCTTGTCAATTTTATGAAACCGATTACAATTCCTGCCTAAATTTATAGATGTTGAATAGCCATGCCTTCTCAAGAGTTTGATATAACAAAAATCCGCAACGACTTCCCTACTCTAAACCAAACCCTTAATGGCAACCCTTTAGTTTATTTAGACTCTGGCGCAACGTCGCAAAAGCCACAAAGCGTTATTGATGCAACGACTCGTTTTTATAATTTAGGCAACGCAAACGTTCACAGAGGCCGCCATACTTTAAGCGAGCGCGCTACAGAACAATATGAAGAGGCAAGATTAAAAACAGCGGATTACTTTAACGTAAATGCTAAAGAAATCGTCTGGACAAAAGGCGCGACAGAGGCGCTAAATTTACTTGCTCATGGCCTACAAAGGCAAATTACAGGTGAAGATACGGTATTAATTACCCCCCTTGAGCACCACGCTAATATTGTACCTTGGCAGGTATTAACACAAAATACCGGGGCTACGCTATCTGCACTCCCCCTTGAGCAAAACGCGACGTTTAATATAGCGCGCTGTATAGACATGATCACGCACACTAAAGCAAAGGTGCTGTGTATCAGCCAAGCATCTAACGCATTAGGTAATATTACCAATTTAGCGCCATTAATAGCTGCAGCGAAAGCAGTCGGCACGTTAGTTGTTGTTGATGGCGCACAAGGAGCCATGCATTTACGCCCTAATTTAAAGCAGCTTGGATGTGATTTTTATGTATTCTCAGCGCATAAAATGCTTGGCCCTACGGGTGTAGGGGGCTTATATGGTCGCTATGAATTACTTAATGCGCTTACCCCGTATCAAACGGGTGGTGAGATGATAGATACTGTAACCCTTGAAAAAACCACCTACAGAGACGCTCCTGCTAAATTTGAGACCGGCACCCCAAATATAGCTGGCGTCATTGGCTTTAGTGCAGCAATTGATTATTTATCAGCCCTAAACATACAACAGTTACAGCGCCATGAGCAGGCTATTTTTAATTATGCAGCTACTCAGTTGAGTAAAATTGACGGTATTACTATCTATAGCGACCTAAACAACAATATTGGCACCCTTAGTTTTAATTATAAAAGTGAACACCCTTACGATTTGGCAACTTTGCTTGACGGATTTGGTATTGCAGTACGCAGTGGACACCATTGTACGCAACCATTAATGCACCATTTAGGGGTAAAAGGCACTGTTCGAGCAAGCTTTGCATTTTATAATACCCATCAAGATGTTGATAATTTCATCAATGCCTTGAAAGAAACGATTGAATTATTAGACTAATTTAGGATAACTCATGACAAATACGTTTAAAAACGTAGTAAAACCTATACAACAGGCGCAATCTTGGCAGCAAAAATATCGCGAAATAATGCTTCTGGGCAAAACACTTCCCGCTTTAGCGGATGTACTTAAAACCGATGACGCACTGGTGCCAGGGTGTGAGAGCAAAGTGTGGATGTTTATGGAGTTTGACGATAGCGAGAATCGTTTAGTGGTTATTGGCGACTCAGACACCCGTATTGTAAAAGGCTTATTAGCGATAATTTTAGCGCTTTATAATGGCTTAACACCTGAAGAAGTCGTGAATATTAATGCGTATGACGAATTTGAAAAGTTAGGCTTAATTAAACACCTTAGTGCATCTCGAGGGAACGGAATTAAAGCCATGGTCGAGGCAATTCATAGCATGGCAACTAACAAGCTCAATTAAACTATTGAGCTTGTTGTAAACGTTGTTTTTTATCTAAATATTTACGTACCGCTTTAGCCGCTACAAAAAAGCCAAAACTTCCGGTGATCATAGTTACCGAGCCAAACCCGTTATTACAATCCATATTCATTGTACCATCAGCATTTTGTTTAGCATGGCATACACTGCCATCACTGCCTGGGTAAACAAGTTGCTCAGTTGAGTACACACAATCAATATTAAATTTGCGTTTAGGGTTGTTACTAAAATTATATTGTTTGCGTAAAATATAACGCACTTTAGCAAGTAGCGGATCTTGCGTGGTTTTAGCCACATCACCAAATGTTATTTGGCTAGGATCAGTTTGCCCACCCGCGCCGCCAGTAGTAATAATAGGCATTTTATTGCGCTTACAATGAGCAATAAGCGCTGCTTTTTCTTTAACTGCATCGATACAGTCAATAACGTAATCAAAACCTTGAATATGATCACGAATATTTTCAAGAGTAATAAAGTCATCTATCACAGTTACTTTACACTCTGGGTTTATCAGTTCGCAGCGGCTTTTCATTGCATCTACTTTGGCTTGGCCAATACTGCCGCTAAGTGCATGAATTTGCCTATTTACGTTCGTCGCGCAAATATCATCTAAATCAATTAAAGTGATTTTACCCACGCCTGTACGTGCTAAAGCTTCGGCGGCCCAACTTCCAACACCGCCTATCCCCACTACACAAAAATGGGCTTGTTGTAGCCAGTCAAATTGTTGGTTACCGTATAGGCGTTTGATCCCGCCAAAACGAATATCTGTTACTTTTTCGCTCATTTACCAATCCAGTTGCCACGGCGATTGCCATGTTTGAAATTCTTGATGATTAATTAATTGCTGGTACTCATCACCCGTAGTAGGTAGCAAAGAGCAATTAATTTGCTCCCCATGCCATAAAAAACTTAACGCATAGGCATGAAGATACGCCCGCTCAGCTGCGCTGCCACTATAAAGTGTATCGCCTAAAATTGGCGCCCCTAAACTTTTTAATGCCACTCTAAGTTGGTGGGTTTTACCCGAATACGGCTTTAAAATATACGCCCTAAACCCCGGCTTATAACTAAAAGAATAAAAGCGGGTAATGGCCGGGTTTTGCAGGGTAGGTAAAAGCTTAAACATGCCCCTGCGAGACTTAGCCATATCACCTTTTATCCACCCTTGCTTTTTTTTAGGTTTAGCATTGCTTATAGCTAAATAAAACTTGTTTATTGCGTGCTCAGTAAAAAGAGACGTAAATTTGGCAGCGGCTTCTTTATTGCGACTAAGAATAATAAGGCCAGATGTCACTTTATCAAGGCGATGAACAGCAAATAATTTTTCGCCAGTTTGCTGCTCAGCTAATACCACAAACCCTTTTTCACCTTCTGAGTGAAAATTAAGCCCCGCTGGTTTTTCAAATATATAAAAATCAGCGTGGCTAAACACTATGGGTAATTCACTTTTAACCATTATTAGGCTTGCTTAGCTTTTAGGTAGGCAATCACTTTTTCTAAATCCTCGGCCGTATCAACCCCAGCATGTGGTGTTACTTTGGCCTGCTCAATCTTAATAGCGTAACCATGGTACAACACCCTAAGTTGCTCTAGCGACTCAAGTACTTCAAGCGGCGATACACTTAGCTCAATATACTGCTTGATGAAGCCCGCACGATAAGCATATATACCCACATGGCGCTGAAAAGGCGTTATATCTAACACACTGTCGCTATTTAACATTGCGCTTCTGTCAAACGGAATACTGGCACGTGAAAAGTACAACGCATTTTTATTAATATCACTAACAACCTTCACGGCATTAGGATTAAACACTTCGTCTTGCTCTTCAATGGCTACACTTAATGTTGCCATTGGCGCACTTGAATTATTTAGTAAAGTGGCAACTTGCGATACGTTTTCGCTGGCAAGTAATGGCTCATCGCCTTGTACATTGACCACCAGGGTTTCTGCGTCTAGCTTAAGAAGGTCAACAACTTCTGCTAAACGTTCGGTACCCGATTGATGATCTTCTCGCGTCATCAGCACATCGTTTGTGAACAATTTAACAGCATCAAAAACTTTTTGATGATCGGTTGCAATAACCACTTTACTTGCACCAGATAAACACGCTTTTTCATACACGTGTTGAATCATAGGTTTACCGCATATGTCAGCTAATGGCTTGCCAGGCAAACGGGTAGACGCGTAACGTGCAGGTATAACAACTACGAATTCCACTTATCAACCTCATCTTGAGATAGCTCACGCGCTTCATTTTCTAAAAGTACCGGTATATCATCGCGTACTGGGTATGCAAGTTTAGCTGCAGTACTAATAAGTTCTGCATTTTCTTTATCAAAACGAAGCTTTCCTTTACACACAGGACAAGCAATTATTTCAAGTAATTTTGTATCAAAGGCCATTGAGGATCCCTTTTTGTTTTAATAATAAATCTAATTTATGTATTACAGCGTCTGTAGGTTTTGCATTTACGGGTAGGTAATACCAAGTATCTTTTGCAAAGTCTCTACATTTTACTGCATCTTTTTCTGTCATTAATACGTTGTCATCATTAAATTGAGTAAAATCAGCCATGCTATAAGCATAGTGATCTCGATAATGATGAGTCGAAAGCAGCTGAATATTTTGCCCCTTTAATGAATCTTCAAAACGTTGTGGGTTACCAATGGCACTTACCGCATGGCCTTTTTCAATTGTTTTATTAACAGGGGTATTGTTAGCAACGTGTTTAAGTGCACCAGTTTGCAAAACGTAGCTAAGGGATGCATCTCCCCCGTTTTCAATCACTAAATCAACACTATTTAATCTGTTTGTGGTTTCGCGTAATGGCCCTGCAGGCATAACAAAGCCATTTCCAAATCGTCTTTGGCTATCAACAATGCAGCACTCTATATCGCGTGCCATTTTATAATGCTGCATACCATCATCTGAGATTATGACATCCACACAAAATTGCTGCTCTAATAATGTAATGTTGGCTTTTCTATCGGGTCCGACAACAAGCGGACATTTTAAGCGATTAAATAAAAGTATTGGCTCATCACCAGCTTGTGCACTTGTTACGCCGCGCTCTACCACCAGCGGGTAGCTGTTGGCTTTACCGCCGTAACCTCGGCTGATAATGCCCACTTTTAGGCCTTGCTCTGACAAGTATTCGTAAAGCCATAACACAAATGGCGTTTTGCCATTTCCACCTACACTTATATTGCCCACCACAATCACTTTAGATTTAGCTTTAAAAGGCGTGGCAAAGCCAACCTTAAAAAACCATTTCCTAATACTTGAAATTAACCAAAAAAGCGTAGCTAATGGCAGTAAAAGTAGCGTTATAAAACTAAATGGTTTATACCAGCTTTGCTCTATTTTACTCACCCGTGCTCACCAAACTGCATTTTACATAGAGCTGAATAAGTACCATCTTTAGCTAATAAACTCTGATGATCGCCACTTTCAATCACCCGACCACCATCAATAACGTATATTTTGTCGCTGTTCTCAATAGTTGAAAGGCGATGGGCGATTACTATAGACGTTTTGTCTTGCATTAGGGTATCAAGAGCTTGCTGAATTAATTTTTCAGACTCTGTGTCTAAGGCTGAAGTTGCTTCATCTAAAATTAAAATAGGTGCATCTTTTAATATAGCGCGAGCAATTGCTATACGTTGACGTTGACCACCAGAGAGCATTACCCCGTTTTCACCGACCATGGTATTGAGTTGCTCAGGTAGGTCTTTAACAAATTCCCACACGTGAGCTTGTTTAACCACCTCTTCTAATTGCTGCGGTGTTATTTCGCGGCTTATGCCATAACAAATATTATTGGCAATTGTGTCGTTAAATAACACAACTTGCTGAGATACTAAGGCAAACTGGCGGCGTAAATCAGCCAGTTTATATTTCTCAAGCGCAACGCCATCTAATAAAATTTCACTTGGTGCTTCTAAATCATAATAACGCGGTAATAAATTAGAAATAGTCGATTTACCCGAGCCTGAGCGCCCTACAAGCGCGATGCTTTCACCGGCTTTTATACTTATTGATAGGTTATTTAAAACAGCTTCATCTTTAGTTGGGTATTTAAAGGTAACGTTTTTAACCTCAATTTCGCCCTTCACTTTATCTACGCTGTAAGTACCTTTGTCTTTTTCAATTTCTTCATCTAAAACTAAAAAAATACTTTGCGCTGCAGAAATACCGCGCTGCATATCACTGTTCACGTTTGCTAATTGTTTAAGCGGGCGTAAAAGCATCATCATAGAAGAAATGAGTACCATAAAATCGCCAGAGCTGATCGTATCTATCATTGAAGGCATAGATACAACCCACAAAATAACAGCCATTGCACTTGCTGCAAGCACTTGAATTACCGATACGCTTAACGCTTTAGTGGCATCCATTTTAATACGTTGCTGGCGATTATGATTATTGATTTTTGAAAACTGATCGATTTCTTGTTTTTGCCCACCAAAGCCATGAATAACTTTGTGTCCACTTAGCATTTGCTCAGAGCTACGGGTGACCTGCCCCATTGCAGACTGTATATTTTTTGAAATATGGCGAAAGCGTTTAGACACAAACGTTACAATAATTGCCACTAATGGAATGATCACTAAAAAAATCAGCGAAAGCTGCCAGCTGGTATAAAACATAAGGGCAAGTAAAAAAACGACAAAAGCGCCTTCTCTTACAACAATTAACAGTGCTTTGGTGATTGCTTGTTGAACTTGTTCTGTATCAAAAGTAATTTTTGAAATTAAATCACCTGTTGAGTTTTTATCATGAAACGAAACAGGCAAATGCAATATGTGTTCAAATAACTGCTGGCGTAACGAACGAACTACTTGCGAGCCTACATAGCTTAGACAATACGAAGACATAAAATTAAACAGGCCACGCCCTATTACCAGCGCAATTACCACAAATGGGGCATAAGCTAACACTTCGCTATTACGTTGGTTTAGGCCTTCATCAATAAAGGGTTTCATTAATTGAATAAATAAAGCATCCATACCCGAATAGCCGATCATTCCAATAATAGCGACGAAGGCAACGCTTTTATAATCACCAACGTAAGAAATCAACCGTTTATAAATTTGTGTAGTACTTTGACTCATATTACTCTCGTTATACAATTACAGCCCTTATTGTATCCTTCAAACCATTAAAACTAAACGTCAATCTTCTATAAACCAATAACTTTCGTGTTTGCGCGCCGTTGTCACTTTAAAGCTATCTTGATAAATACTTACCGTAATTTGCCCATCACGTGCCGTAACATATTGTTTAGCATTTATAGCTTTGTAGCGCGAAACCACTTTTTCACTGGGAAATTGCCATTGGCCTTGAAAAGCTGTTGAGTGAATAACCGTATGCGGATTTACATGGTTGATAAATTCCGTGCTTGAAGACGTATCGCTCCCATGATGAGGGCTTAAAATCACATCGGCTTGTAATGAGTGAGTTTTAATAAGGCTCAGCTCACGTGCTTTAGAAATATCACCCGTTAATAACATAGTAAGTTGGGGTGATTTGATTAAAAGCACACACGAATTATCATTTTCGTTATTAAATGAGCTATCAGCAAAGCTGCTAATGCGCAATCCATTAAAGTTATAATCTAAAGAGATACACCGTGTGGTTGTGCCGTGTGGGTGAAAACGCTTAAAGCTTTCACCATACCCTGCATTAATAAAATGTGCTGCGCCCCCTGCATGGTCGTTGTCTTGATGACTTATTATTGCATCACTAACGGTTAAGTTATGTTTTTTTAAATAGGGAATTAACACACTGTATGTACGGCTAAAACGGTTAAAATAACTCGGACCAAAATCGTAAACCAACGCTTGATTGTCTTTTTCGAGTAACGTCATTAATCCGTGCCCAACATCAAACACATGCAATTGCCAAAGAGGCTTTGGTAAATACAGATAATCTATTAATGTAACGCATAGAGGAATGAGTGCTAAACGTTTAAAGGGGCTAAACCAAGTAATTAGTATGCATAGGTAAGCTGCAACTAAGTACAATGTACGCGGTTTAGCTATATCTAACCATCTGTAATGCCAAGGGATTGCATCCATATACTTAAACAATGTTATAAGTACACTATCGAATAATAAAATGACGGGCGTTATATCTACCACAGCACTTATTATCGTAAATAGCAGCAAAAACGGCATGATCACCACGCTTAATAATGGAATTGCCAATAAATTAATAACCAACCCAGCAATACTTACCCCATTAAAATAAATAAGGGTAATGGGCAAAAGCCCAATAAATAAAGCAAGCTGAATAATACACAGCGCTATAAACACGCTAAGCCAATTATATTTAGTTTTAGGAAGGTACTTTATAACAAGAAAAATAATTGCAACCGCAATAAAGGAAAAATATAAACCTGGGTTTAAAACATTAAAAGGATTGATGAGTAATACAGCGACTAAAGCATATAGAATGCTTCGCCAGCGCAGTGGCTGTTTGGCAATAAAGTAAAGACCTAATACGCAACTTAACATAATAAATGCGCGAGTCGCTGAGAGTAAAAATTCACTTAAATAAACATATATAAATGCCGCTAACCAGCCGATAAAACTATAAATAATAGTTAAATTAATAGACTGCAATACATTAATTTTAAAGATGTATGCTGTGTACTTACTCAGTAAATAAAAACAGCTGAATATAAGCCCTATGTGCAACCCTGAAATGGCTAATAAATGGCTGAGCCCTAAACTTTGCATTGTTTGTTTATTTTCAAACGACATCAGTGATTTATCACCACTAAGCAATGCATAATAAAGCCAATTAAGCGTTGTTTTTTGATAAGTGTGTTTTAAAAAGGCTCTGTATTTATAAATTATTGAAGGTGAAGCCGCGTTAGTAATGCGCAATTGCTTATTAAGTACTTTGCCTTTAAATAGTATGCGTTGTTTAAAGGCATGCACATTATTATCAAACACACCGATATTTTTAATTGTTCTGAATTTTTTCAGCGCTATTATTGCCTCAAAAGTATCGCCCTGCTTAATAAGCTGTGCAGAATCGACACTTAACATGGCTTTAGGTGCTTTAAATTTGTGTATTTCATCCCCATTTAACTTTAATAACGTTGCTTTTATATACTGTGGTTGCTTTGCAGAGATAACCTCATCAACGAGAATTGTGGCAGGGTAAGCATAGTTATTTTCATCATTTGGCAATGTATAGCTATAAAACAGGTAAAAGTGCACAACAATGCAGCAAATAGCTAAAATAAACCCTAACAAAACATTCAAAAACGGCTTAAAATAGGCGCTCGCAATAAGGACAGATATTGTGATGACTGTAAATTCATGGGTTTGATAATAAAATACGGTTGAAATACAACCTATTACAAATCCAAGACTAATCCACACTGAAGTAAATGGTTGCTTGAAATGCCTAAGAAAACGATCCAACGATTTTTACCTGATCCTAATAAAATTAGGCATCATAAAACACTTAGAATATTCGGCCGCCTATTACAAGACGCCAACCTATGGCATTTAAACAGACGCTCTGCAAGGGGCGCATTTGCAGTTGGTTTATTTTTTGCGTTCATCCCTGTTCCTTTTCAAATGGTTTTAGCCGCTGCGGCAGCTATTGTATTTAGAGTTAACTTACCTATTTCTGTGGCATTGGTGTGGCTTACCAACCCACTGACTATGCCGCCAATATTTTACGGCTCATACCTTGTAGGTACGCTTGTTTTAAATCAACCAGAGCAGCATTTTGCATTTGAAGCCAGTTGGGCATGGTTCTTAGAAAGCCTTTCTACCATCGGTCCTGCATTTTTAATTGGCTCACTGGTGTGCGCTTCTGTTGCTGCTATTATTGCTTATTTAGGTATTGATATTATTTGGCGACGCTCTGTGCGCAAAGCCTGGTTAGCGCGAAATACTAATACGTAATAAAGCCAACTATTCAAGTGCGTAAATAGAATGACTTAATGAAGCAAATTGAGATAACTAATTAACGCCAAGCACTTTATTATAGACGAAAAAAAACCAACTTTTATAAGTTGGTTTTTTTATGAAAAGCAAAAAGCTTAAAATCTAAATACTCTGCGTAAGCCCACTAGCGGCAATAATAACAGTGTGTACCAAGGGAAGCTTGCTGAGCTTCTTTCATAAAGCTCTTCTTCTATAGGTGTACAGTCTTCTACTTCACCATCAATAGGTGTTAGTTTTACTGCAACAGCAACACTTTCGTACTCAATATTACCTTCAATATCGGTTTCTACATTACCAAAGGTATCGCGCTTTTCAACGGTTTTGGTAGCTACACCAAAAATTTCATTGTCTTCATTAATGACTTTCGCTTCAGCCATTGTGTAGGCGTAGTCTGTTTCACCATCTGTTTCGTAACAAGGTAGTAAATCGTTTAAATTGGTAATTTTATCGTCACCAATTTTATATATAAACGCTTCTTTACGACGGCTGTTTTCAGATGTACCTACCTCGCCTTCACCAACAACATAACCTTGGTTATTAATATCATTACCATAAGCGCTTGAGCTATTAAAGTAACCGGTAGGGAAAACGGTATTGCCAGTACTTATATCATGATAGAAAAACTGATCACGGATCGTGGTTTCAATACGCTTTGATGCATAACCAACAATTACATCGTTGTCATTGACAGCAAGCGCTTTGCCAGAAAGCCAATCATCTTCTTGGTCTATAAAATTAAACACGTCACCATTTTTAAAATAAACAGGCATTGTTAAAATAGTGTCGTCATTTTTATAGTAACGAGCATTTGAAGAGCCCACCACTGTGCCATTATTATTTAGCGCAAGAGCGGTACTTGTAAAAGCAAAGTCATCATCTTCTTCTGGCGTTAAGGCAAGGCCTAGTATTTCAGTAGAAGTGATATTAAATGCTTCATCAAGCTCCCATTTTACCGCGCGCTCATCAAATACGCCGGTGGTTACACTTGAATTTAATAATTCCACACAGGTATTGGTTGGCTCGTCTTCGTTATCACAGTTATCTTCAATATTATCAAGCCTGTCTTCAGGAATACCTGTTGAAACATAACCAACAACAGTGTACCCGTCATTTGTTTTAACAATATCGTTAGCTCGGCTAGTACCGCCGTAATCGTCAAAGTCTGGAACTAACTCAACCTTTTGCGTTCCATCTTCAGAAATAACTATTCCGCGCTCAATAAAGTCATGGGTAAACCATGTTTCTTCTTCATCTTCATCATCTGGCGTAAATAAAACTTTATCATATGGAGCTGCACTCCAACCAACGCTCACGCCATCTTCGCTTACCGCATTATAAAAGTTACTAACCGAACGCGTTAAACCATCGTAATCTACCGACTCTTCATCAAACAGTATTTGCTCAGTTACTATGCCATCGTCAAACTTAATACCAACTACCGAGCTTAACTTTTGGTACTCGTAATCTGTTGGTCTGCCAGCTAAAAAACTAACCATAAATGAATGTGCATCGGCGTTATTAAAAACCGCATCGTTATTTTCTATATCATCAAGTGTAAAAGTAATTTCTTTATCACTTAGCTCAAAGTTGTACTCTTCACTATCGTACGCATTTTCAATAACGCTTTCGGTAAAGTCGATATAGCTAATATCGATTGGTAAATTATACAATCCGTTGGCAGTACCAATAATGTGCCCGCTTTCGCTTACGTCAGTCACGTAAGAATGTTTAGCGCCGTCAAGAGTACCTAGTTCTGTTAATTCATAGGTTGCACTTAATGCAGATGTACTCAATGTCGCTAAAATACTGGCAGCGAGTAATTTATATTTCATTTTAATCCTTACTACTGATTCTGTAATTCTTCAAGTTCTTCCCAGCGCTCAAACGCGGCTTCAAGGTCAGACTCAAGTTTTGCTAAATGGTTCAATGCATTAGTGGTTACGTCGCTATCTTGTTTGAAAAAGTCAGGATCGCTCACTACAGCTTGCTGCGCTTCTACAGCGGCTTCAAGTTGTTCCATTTTATTGGGTAGTTGCTCTAATTCAAGTTTTAATTTGTAAGAAAGCTTAGTGCTTTTGTTTTCAGGCTTTGTAGCGGCTACAGGCGCAGGTTTAACGTCTTTTTTGGGTGCTTGTTGCTGTTTTTCCTGCTCGGCTAAATAGCTTAAATAAGCTTGGTAATCGGTGTAACCCCCTACCATATCAGTTATTTTTCCATCACCTTCAAACGCCCATACACTACTACACGTATTATCAATAAATTCACGGTCATGGCTTACTATAAGCACAGTACCCTGATACTGATTAATAATTTCTTCGAGTAACTCTAATGTTTCAATATCCAAGTCATTGGTTGGCTCATCGAGTACTAAAATATTTGATGGTTTTAGAAATAGTTTTGCAAGTAAAAGCCTGTTTTTCTCACCACCAGAGAGTGCTTTTACAGGTGTACGCGCGCGTGCCGGTGGAAACAAAAAGTCTTGCAGGTAACCAAGTACATGACGAGAACGCCCGCCCATCATTACCTCTTGTTTACCCTCTGCAACGTTATCTTGAACAGTGGCGTCTTCATCAAGCTTTTGCCTATATTGGTCAAAGTAAGCAAATTCTAAATTAACGCCTTGTTTAACATGGCCGCTATCGGCTTCTAAATCACCAAACAACAGTTTAAGTAAGGTTGTTTTACCAATACCATTTGGGCCAACTAAGCCAATGCGGTCACCGCGCATAACAAGAGTAGAAAAATCATTAGCAATCACTTTATCTTTAAAGGCATGACTAAGGTGTTTTGCCTCAAACACTAGCTTGCCGGATCTATCAGCCGTTTCAATATTAAAATCGGTTTTACCTACTTGCTCTACACGAGCTTTGCGCTCAACACGTAACTGTTTAAGTTCACGTACACGGCCTTCGTTGCGGGTACGACGGGCTTTAACACCTTGGCGTATCCAGGCTTCTTCCTCTGCTAAACGCTTATCAAAGAGTGCATTTTGTGATTCTTCTACTTTTAAGTCATGCGCTTTTTGTTCAAGGTAGGTCGCGTAATCGCCAGGGTAAGAGATAAGTTTACCGCGGTCTAAATCTAAAATACGCGTTGCAACAGCACGGATAAACGCACGGTCATGCGATATAAATACAATACCGCCTTTAAATTCTTTTAAAAACTGCTCTAGCCATTTAACACTGTCTACGTCTAAATGGTTTGTCGGCTCATCAAGTAACAATAAGTCAGGCTCACTCACAAGAGCACGTGCTAAAGCAACTTTACGCAACCAACCACCTGAGAGCGATTCTAACTTAGCATCAGGGCTAAGCTCTAAACGCGTGAGTACTAATTGAATACGCGAATCAAAACGCCAACCGTCACACGCTTCTAAATCGTTAGATAAACGCTCAAGCTTATTTAGCAGTTTGTCGGTACAATCGGTTTGTAACTGCGTGCTCACATGATGATAATCAATCAGCAAATTAGCAATATCAGGCATACCCTGCGCTACATAATCGAATACTGAGCCGTTTGCTCCTTTAGGAGGATCTTGCTCTAAGCGAGATATTTTGATCCCGCCAAGCTGGTTAATTTCACCATCATCTAAAATAACTTGGCCATCTAGTACTTTTAAAAGTGTAGATTTACCTGCCCCATTTCGCCCTACAATACAGACGCGCTCACCGCTTTCTATCACTGCATCAGCATCACCAAGTAATGGGTGCGTACCATAAGCTAACTGCGCTTTTTGTATTCTAATTAAATCCATAAATACTGCTCTTTTATTCTTGCGCTAAAAATTCATGCACTGTTTGTGCATCAAACGGCCAATACAAATGGTGGCCGCTTTTGCTCTCAAATACGGGAATACTTAACTGAAAACGCGCTATTAGCTGCTCATCAGTGAGTATATCAATTAATTTAAGCTCACTATTTTTATCCAAAACCGATAATAAAACCTGCTCGGCTTGCTCACATAAATGACAGCCATCGGTGTGGTATAAAACATAATTAGCCATGGGTAATTAACCAACTGTTGTGTATTTTTTTATTACGTTTGAAATCAGGTGATAACGTTTTTTCTGAAATATTTTCAGCTTTTAACCCTAAACCCATCAAACCTACTTCATCCATTACAAAACCACGTTTGTTATTAGAAAAAATTAATGTACCCGACGGACTCAAGATTTTTTTAACCCAAGTAAGTAATTTTATATGATCGGTTTGCACATCAAACGCGTCTTTCATTCGTTTAGAATTAGAAAACGTAGGCGGGTCTAAAAAGATTAAATCGTATTGGCCTTGTGCGTATTCTAGCCATTTTAAACAATCAGCTTGCTCAAAACGGTAGCGAGTATTGCTAATATCATTTAGCGCAAAGTTATCTTGGCCCCACTTAAGGTAGGTTTTTGATAAATCAACGGTGGTAATTGCTTTTGCCCCCCCTAATGCCGCGTGCACAGAGGCTGTACCTGTGTAGGCAAATAAGTTTAAAAAGCGTTTGTCTTTTGCATTTTGCTGAATATAACGACGCGCTAAACGATGATCTAAAAACAGCCCTGTATCGAGGTAATCAAACAAGTTTACTTTAAACTTAGCGCCAAATTCTTCCACCACCATTGTACGGTTTTGTTTAGCCATTGGGGTGTACTGCTCTTCCCCTTTTTGTTTTTTACGCACTTTAACGGCTATGTTTTCAGGTGCTATGTTTAGCTGCTGTGCAGTTAAGCTAATCACATCTTGAAGACGCTTTTCTGATGTTTTTTCGTCAATTTCTTTAGGTGCTGCGTATTCAAAAATAACAGCAGAATCGCCGTAAATATCAACCGCTACGTTGTACTCAGGAATATCAGCATCGTATACGCGATAAGCTTGTACTTCGTTTTGTTTAAGCCAATTTTTTAGGCCTTGTTTGTTCTTTTTCAAACGATTAGCAAACGACATTGAGCCTTCAAAATTCAGAGCCGGTTTGTCATCGCTTGTCAGGCTTACCTGTTTATCATCTAACTGATATAAATTTAGCTCTACATCTAATGGGCCGTTTTTAAATTTATAACGCTTTTGTTTAACCAGTTTTAACAGCTTAAATAGGCTTTCATCCATGCCTAGTAACGCAAGCTTCCAATGATTAAAGTGCTTTTTAAAACCCACGCCCATGCTGCGGTGTAGATTTACCAGCTCAGCCATAGAGCCAATACGTTCGCCGTACGGTAAGTTAGAAATAACCACCCCGGGTAATTTAGCAACAGAGGTAAGCTTAGTTGCATCACTTTGCTTAAACTTAATAACATTACCCAGCTCTGCTCGCTCGGCATTGGCAATGGCTTTATCAAGAACTTGCGCATCGTAATCGTGGCCAATTAACCACAATTTAGGATCGGTAATTTGCTCAATTAATTCTTCACGCAGTTGTTTAAATTTGGCCGCCCTAAAACTAGGTAAACGCTCAAAAGCAAACCCTTCTCTAAATAAACCAGGTGCTTCGTTACGCGCCATGCCCGCCGCTTCAATTAAAATAGTGCCGGCACCACAACATGGGTCAAATAAAGGTTGATTTACATTTTCAAGCCAACCACTACGTTTAATAATCGCGGCCGCTAAGTGCTCTTTAATAGGCGCTTTACCTTGGCCTTGGCGATAACCGCGCTCAGATAAACGAGGACCCGAGTAATCAATATACAAAGCCACACCATGGCGGTTTAAACGCGCCACAACACGCACATTGGCATCTTGCTTATCTACATTTGGGCGCTGTTCGTATAAATCGTTAAAGTAGTCAACAATCGCATCTTTAATTACCAAGCCTGAAAACTGGGTATTTTTTAAAGAGTCGTTGGTACCATTAAAATCAACGGCAAATGTTTGTGTAGGGCCAAACCATTCTTGCCATGGCTGAAAACGAGCAAATTTATACAGGCTATCTTTATCATTAACGCCTTCTTTTTCTTCAATAAGCATCAGCACACGTGTTGCGTAACGAGTTGATAGACAAACCTTTTGCGCCAATGTTGAATCTGCCTCAAAGCGAACAGAACCCACAGTTTGTTTAGACACGACGGCGCCTAATTCTGTTAGTTCATCAACAAGTAAATTTTCGATTCCGATAGAAGTAAGTGCGATAAATTGCAAAGTAATAACCCTTAATAGCTAATTGCGCAGGATTATAACATAGGTTGGCTGACAAACACTTGATAAACGCAGCTCGATTTGTAAATTTGCTAAGCTGATTTAGTGTGATATTGCTCAAGTAATAGCGGGTGAACACGATTGTTTAAAACGCGGATAACTTCAAACTGTTCAAGGGACAAATTATCATCAAGTTTGAATGTTTCGTTAAGGTTTAGGCAAATTGAAGCATCAGGGCAATGTTCAACAATTAAAAACTCACCGGTTTGCGCTTTTGAGGTAAGTTTAACGATGGCTTCTGTACTTGGCTGGGTGCCAGTGTACTCTTCAAAAAACCAACTTTTAGCCAGTACCGGTTTTAAATGAAATTTTACAGCGGTGGCATTGAGCGCAATTTGGCAAATTTGTGCAGGCTTATACAGCTCAAAACCATCTAAGTAATTGTATACCTGCTCATAAAAGGCAGCATCTTCTAAGCTAAAACGCGGGTTTTTAAATACACAGTCGGTGAGTTGTCTCAATTTATACGGGGTGCATAGTTGCATATCGTCATTTAAATCAAGTAGTAAGCGGTTTTTATTTGCACATGCAATCCACTGCCATTGTTTTGTTGCTTGTAACATTTGCCTCCTCCTTGTTTAAAAATTTATTTTTAATTAAGACATTAATATTAGATTATAACGGCTTTTGACCATTTTTAAAACATTTGTTTAGAACATTTATTGAACGATCAAAAGCTTACATAACTGATCCTTATAAGGAATCAACGATCGATTTTACCAATTGTGGCCCTTTGTAGATGAACCCAGTATAAACCTGCACTAAATTTGCGCCTGCATTTAGCTTTTCTTGAGCAGATTGCGCATCATCAATACCGCCTACACCAATAATTGGTAATTTACCTTGTGTTAAACGTTTAAGTTCGCTAACAACGTGTGTAGAGCGCTCTCTTACAGGGCTGCCAGATAAACCACCCGCCTCATCGGCGTATTGCTGACCCATTACTGCACTACGTTCAAGCGTAGTATTTGTTGCGATTACGCCATCAATTTGATTAGTTAATAGTGACTCGCTAACCTGATCAATTTGGATTTGATCAAGATCTGGCGCTATTTTAACCAGCATAGGCACTTGCTTATTATGCTTGGCAATTAAATCAAGCTGTTCATTCTTTAAACTTTGCAGTAAATCATCTAACGCGGCGCCATATTGTAAATCGCGCAGCCCTGGGGTATTTGGAGATGAAATATTGACCGTAATATACGAAGCATGCTCGAACACTTTACGCATACAATGAATGTAGTCGTCTTTACCTTGCTCATTTGGGGTATCTTTATTTTTACCAATATTAATACCTAAAATACCGGTGTACTTGGCATTTTTTACGTTATTAACTAAATTATCGACCCCTTTATTATTAAAGCCCATTCGGTTAATAATGGCATTTGATTGCGGTAATCTAAAAATGCGCGGCTTATCATTACCTGCTTGCGGGCGCGGGGTAACTGTGCCAACTTCTACAAAACCAAAGCCCATTTGGCTAAAGGCATCAATGCACTCAGCGTTTTTATCTAAACCTGCAGCCAAACCCACAGGGTTTTTAAACTCAAGGCCTAAAAAATTAACGGGTTTGTTTTGTAGTTGTTGTGACCAAGCTGCGTTTAAAGGGGTGTGTGCAAAACGGCGTAAATTATTAAGCGCAAACTCATGTGCCCATTCAGCATCTCGGGTGAACATAAAACGGCGGGCTAAATCGTAAAACATGAATTGTTCCTCTTTAAATTACAGACAAAAAAATACCTCAGACTAGGCTGAGGTATTGTATAACAATTTTAACAATTAACTGATTATTTACTGAATAAATAACCAATTAAAGCTAAATTATTTTCCTGATGTATCACAGTTATGGCTTAACAACATTAATTCGCGCAGTGCAACTGAGAACTTAGCAAAGTCGTGACTTTGCGAGGTTTTAAATTCAGCTAACATTTGCTTCCAACGCTGTAGCAGCAGATCTTGGCTGGCCATCCATTGATCGATTTGATTATCAACATCGTTTTCGTCACCTTCAAAGCTGTTTAGCACAACATGAGAAAGCGTACGTTGTTGCCAATCAAGCTCTTCACGGTACGACGCACGGGCAAGTGCTTGCCAATGGTTAGAAACAGGCTGGTTAGTAATTTGATCTAAGAACCAGTGTAAGCCCATACGCGAGCCAAGTTTAAAGTAGGTATTAGATACCATCGCCACACTGCGGCCTGAATTATGCGCTATTTCAGCAATATCCATTACAGAGAACAGGCTAGAAAGGTCAATAATACGCTTAGCAATTTGCTTAGGTACACCTTTTTCAACTAGCTCATTTGCTTTACCAGTTAAACATTCGTGTTCTTTGTCTTGCATGTACGTATTTAAGTTTTCGCTTAAATCTTTAAACGTTGGTGCAAAGAACTCGATAGCTTGTTCAATTGTTTGTGCCTTATTACGATGACGTAAGAACCAGCGTGTTGCACGACGAACAGTACGACGTAATTGGTACAGCATTTCGGTTTGAACTGCTGCTGGGATTTTATTATCTAGCGCACTGATTGATGACCAGGTTTCACGCATTTCAAAAATCTCACTCGCAATTGAGTAGCACATTGCGATTTCAGCTTCGTTAGCACCGGTCTCTTCGTTCATGCGTACCATGAAGTTTAAGCCCATGTCATTAACGATATTGTTCGCCAGTTTTGTTGCAATGATTTCTTTGCGCAGTGGGTGGTTATCCATCGCGTCATTAAATTTTTCACGCAGTGGACGCGGGAAAGACTTAACTAGTAGCTGACGGTAGTAAGGGTTTTCGGTAATTTCATCTGTTACTAAAGACTCTTTAAGCACCATTTTAGCGTACGAAACTAATACTGAAAGCTCTGGACGTGTTAGGTCTTTACCTGCTGCAGCGCGTTCTGCCAACTCTTCATCAGTTGGTAAAAACTCGATTGCACGGTTTAGCTTGCCTTCTTTTTCAAGGGCATGAATAAAGCGGATCTTCTCTTTAAGAGTTGATGCACCTTTAGACTGTGTAATCGACAATGTATGTGTTTGACGGTAACAATCTTTAAGTACAAGCTCAGATACTTCGTCGGTCATAGAGTAAAGTAACTCATCACGTTGTTTACGTGTTAAATCCCCTTCTGAAACTAAGCCGTTAAGTAAAATTTTAATATTTACTTCGTTATCTGAACACGCAACACCGCCTACGTTATCAATAAAGTCGGTATTTACACGCCCGCCTTTTGCTGCAAACTCGATACGCCCTAATTGGGTTGCACCTAAGTTACCACCCTCACCTAATATTTTAGCGCCTAGGTCTTTACCGTTTATGCGCAGCGCATCGTTTGCACGATCCCCTACATCAGCGTCTGTTTCGTGGCTGTTTTTAATGTAAGTACCAATACCACCGTTCCATAGTAAATCAAATTCCATCATTAATGAGGCTTTGATTAACTCGTTCGGTGTCATGCTTGCTTTTTTAGTGCCAAGCATTTTTTTCATTTCTGGGCTTAAAGAAATCGATTTAGCTGCGCGCGAGAAAATCCCACCACCCGCTGAAATCAGATCTTTATTGTAATCTTCCCATGATGAACGAGGCAGGTTAAACAAGCGCTCACGCTCTGGGTAAGAGGTCGCTGCATCTGGTGTAGGGTCTACAAATATGTGCATATGGTTAAACGCGACTTGTAAGCGAATGTGCTTAGACAATAACATACCATTACCAAATACGTCGCCAGCCATATCACCAATAGCAACCACAGTGAAGTCGGTAGTTTGACAGTCAATATCCATTTCACGGAAATGACGTTTAACAGACTCCCATGCACCTTTTGCTGTTATGCCCATTTTCTTATGGTCATAACCTACTGAACCACCTGATGCAAACGCATCACCTAGCCAGAAGTTGTATTCGTTAGCAATACCGTTAGCAATATCAGAGAAGGTAGCTGTACCTTTATCGGCTGCAACTACTAGGTATGGGTCGTCTTCATCGTGACGTGTTACATTAGCTGGCGGTACAATTTCACCACGCTCAATGTTATCGGTAATGTCTAATAAACCACGGATGAAAATTTTGTAACACTCTTGACCTTCTTTAATAAAGGCTTCGCGTTCACTAGGTAGCTGCTTACATACAAAACCACCTTTAGAACCTACCGGAACAATTACAGTGTTTTTAACTTGTTGCGCTTTTACTAAGCCCAGTACCTCAGTACGGAAATCTTCACGACGGTCTGACCAACGAAGGCCACCACGAGCAACTTTACCACCCCGTAAATGCACACCTTCTACACGCGGAGAGTATACAAAAATCTCAAATGCTGGCAGCGGAAGCGGCATATCAGGAATTAAGCTAGGCTGTACTTTAAACGACACGTAAGATTTAAACTGACCTGTTTCATCTTTTTGGAAGTAGTTCGTACGCAGTGTTGCGACAATCATATCTACGTATAAACGTATAATACGGTCATCATCAAGGTTCGCTACGTTTTCAAGCTCTAAGTAAATTTGTGCACTTAATTTCTCAAGTGTTTTAGGACTTGCAGGGCTTTTTACTGAGAATTTTTTAGCAAATAAGTTAACTATTTGCGCAGCAATATGCGGGTAATTTGCAAACGTACTCTCAATGTAGGTCTGTGAGAAAGTAACCCCAATTTGGCGCATGTATTTTGCATAGGCACGTAATATAGAGGCTTCACGACCTGTTAAACCACCCATTAATACTAAGCGGTTAAAGCCGTCGTTTTCAAGGCGGTTGCCCCATACATTAGTTAATGCAGCGCGAAAACGAGCAGAAATCTTATCAAAGTCGGCCATTCCTTTGCTGTCAATCAGCATAGAGAAGTCCATGATCCAATTGATACGACCATCACTTGTTTTAACAGAATATGGCGTTTCACCTACAACGCGTAAACCAAAGTTTTCTAGCATTGGCATAACATCAGATAAGTGAATTGGCTCATCTTTATGGAACAAGCTTAGGCGTACAATATTGCTGTTAGCTTCTTCTTGCGGACGGTAGAACAGCATTTCTAGCTTGTTCTCGTCGTTTAACAATTCTAGTTTTTCAATATCTACAACCGCAGCACTTGGTAGTACTTCATCTTTGTAAGAGCGTGCAAACGCGTTGCAATATTTACGATTTAGCTCATTACCGCGGGCTTCCCCTGCTGACTCTAACAGTGCAGATTGTAATTTATCTTCCCATGTACGAGCAGCTTCTACTAGGTTGTTTTCGATGTCTTTCACGTTATATTCGATATTGTTATCGGTCACACGAACGGTGTAATGTGTACGCGCCAGTGTTGACTCAGAGAAATAGGTAGTAAATTCGACTTTTTCGTCAGAATTAAAGGCGTTAGCTAAAATGTCTTGTGTTTCTCGGCGCAGCGCTGTGTTATATCGCTCACGCGGAACGTACACCATACAAGAGAAGAAACGTCCGTAGGCGTCTTTACGCACAAACAAGCGACACATGTCACGCTCTTGAATTTGTAAAACACCCATTGCTACTTCGAGTAACTCGCTCTCACGAGCTTGAACTAATTCATCACGTGGGTACGTTTCTAAAATATTAAGTACCGCTTTGTAGGCATGGGTACCTTTAGCAAAGTCACACATATCCATGATACGGTTAATTTTAGTTTTTAGAACAGGCACATCTGCTGCGCTGTTGTTGTAAAAGCTTGATGAAAATAGGCCGATAAAACGGTCTTCACCAACCACATTGCCTTCATCATCAAAGCGTTTAATACCAACGTAATCTATGTACGCTGGACGATGAACGCGCGATACAGAGTTCGTTTTTGTTAATACTAATAAGTTACTGCTGAGGGCTTCTTGGCGAGCAAATTCTGGTAATTCAGATAATAAACGTGTGTGCTCATCGGTTGAATTTTTCATCAGGCCAAGGCTTGTGTCCATTTTACCTTTTAACTGGTAATCACCTTGTACAGGGGTAAGCTCGTACTCGCGATAACCCATTAAAGTAAAGTTATCTTTAGCCAGCCAATCTAAAAACTCTACGGCTTCAGATACTTCGTTTTTATTTTTATTGTGCTTACGTTTTGGTACTTCTTTAGTAACAGAGACTAATTTTTCGCGAATTGGCTGCCAATCATCTACCGCAATAGAAACATCAACCAATACTGATTCGAGCTCTTTTTTGAAAGAAGCAATAACAGATGCATCGGTTTGGCGGTCAATCTCAATAAAGAACACTGTTTTAGTAGAGCTCGATTCTTGCTCTGCTTTTAAATTTGATAAACCGGAAATTTTAGCGTTATCGTCACGCTGAATTTTTAGTGGGCAGTGAAGTAATAAGTGAGAAGCTATATTTTCACGGGTCATAGCCATACGAACAGAATCTACTAAAAATGGCATATCTTTAGCAATAATTTCTACAATTGTATGTGATGACTGCCAGCCATCTTTTGCTACTTCAGGGTTGAAAACGCGAATTACTGCGTCGTCCGTGGTGTTTTTTTCTAGTGCATTCCAAAGGCTGAGTGCAGCACCGTATAGGTCACTATCATTGCGATTTGCCAAATCCTCTTTAGACATATTGCTGTACAAGGCTTTGGCGAATTTCTCAACGAGTAACACATTATCAGCGTGAACTTTTTTCTGGATAAGCTTACAGACATTATCTAGGATAACCGAGGCTTGGCCTTCATTTCGTGTCATTGTATGTTCCTTAATCTATTACTGCTTTTAGTTAAGCAGAATATTTGTACAGCCATTTATTAGCGTGGAGTCAGTTAAATTCTAACCCTTTTAGCACTAATAAACAGCCTTTTCGATGAAAACATTTTAAGCATTTCAGCTATTTGGTCATCTATTCACAAAATATAGATATAAATGACCATTACAGGTCATTTAGGAGCACAATTATTCACTTTATTTTTTCTGGTCGGTCCACAGCAGACTACCAATTGCGGGTAATAGTAGTACCGCACCTAACATATTTACTAAAAACATGAAGGTAAGCAGTATTCCCATATCTACTTGAAACTTAAGATCAGAGAATATCCACGTACTCACACCTATCGCAAGGGTAATACCGGTAAACAATACAGCACTGCCACGCTCAACAAGGGCATTACGGTACGCCACGCTCAGCGGTACGTTTTGCTTAAGTTGGCCCATCATCGAAGAAAGTATATAAATACCGTAATCCACACCAATACCTACACCTAAGGCTATAACAGGTAAAGTAGATACCGTTAAGCCAATTTCTAATTGCACCATAAGTGCTTGTGCAAGAGTTGATACAATATACAGAGGTAATACCACTGCGATTGTCGCTTTTACGCTCTTAAAGCTTAACAAACACAAAATAATAACTGCGCCGTAAACGTAAAGCATCATCGGAATTTGCGCCGCAGAAACAGACTCGTTTGTTGCCGCCATAACCCCTACAGGCCCAGACGCTAACTTAAAGGCTAACTTGTCTGTGCCTTCTTCTTGTGCAAATTGCTTAACACGTTGAATAACGGTATCGATTGTATTTGCTTTGTGATCATCTAAAAATATAATCACCGGCATGACTGAGCAATCGCCATTGAGTAATCCTGTGCTTGTTTCTACACGGGCTGTTGATTGCACTAAGCTGGCTGAATTACGCGGCAAGCTTTGCCATTTTAAGTTACCTTCGTTGTAACCTGCGTTAACCGACTGCGCCACAGAGCTTAAACTAACCGCCGATTGTACGCCTGGCACGTTTTCTACCTTGTACTGAAAACGGCTAATGCGCGCCATTACATCGTGCTCTGTACACGCCGCAGGGTAAGCCTCAACAATCACTTTTAAAATATCCGACGAAATGGTGTATTTGTCCGATATTAAAAAAGTATCTTGATTGTAGCGAGCATCTTGATGCAACGAAGGCGCACCTGCATGTAAATCACCAATTCGCATTTTATCTGCTTGCCAGTAACCTAATGCAAATAACACCAGCGTAAAACCAATAATCATTTTTGCGGTTTTAGGGTCTGTGGCTTTTACTAATAAATCGCGTATCGCATCTAGCATATTTGGCTTTTGCGCATCGCCTGATTGAATATGCACAGTGTTGGCAAAATTCATATACGAGGCCCACACTGGCAATAAAATTAAATTAGTAAATATAATAACCGCAACACCTAAACTTGCTGTGATAGCAAGTTCACGAATAATACCTATATCAATAGTCAGCAGGGTTAAAAAGCCCACCGTGTCTGAAAGCAGCGCAATACCACCAGGTACAAGTAATGCTCTAAAGCTTGATTGACAACAAATGCGGGTACTTTTTCCCTCACCTACTTTTTTACCAATGGCGTTGATCATCTGCACGCCGTGGCTTACACCAATCGCAAATACTAAAAATGGTACCAATATAGACATAGGGTCGAGTCCAAAGCCTAAACTCGACAGCAAACCCATTTGCCAGATTACGGCAATAATTGAACACGCTATAGGTAAAATGGTGAGCTTTAAACTGCCACAAAATAGCCATACCATAATAAAGGTAAAACCAATGGCAATAGCAAAAAATAGCACAACGCCTTTTGCCCCTTGAGCAATATCGCCGGCCATTTTGGCAAATCCAATAATATGAATACTGACTTTATCTGTACTTAAAGGCTCTCTTACTTGCGTTTCTAACTTATCTGCAAATGCGAGTGTATCAAGCTTTTGCTGAGTTTGCGGGTCGGTTTCGAGTAGCTGCGCGGTCACCATGGCACATGAGTAATCGCTGGCAATCATTCGCCCTACTACTTTTGCTTTTTCAATGTTTTCTTTAACTACCGCTAAACCTTTTTGGTCAGCTTTAAAGTTTGCAGGAATAATTGGGCCGCCAGCAAAACCATCTTCAACCACTTCGACAAAGCGCGCACTGGGCGCAAAAATAGAGTTAACTAATGGGCGGTTTACACCAGGAATAAAATACAGTTGATCGTGTACTGCTTTTAATTGGGTGAAAAATTCGGGGTTAAAAATGTTGCCACTGTCATCACACACCGAAATTAAAATGCTATTTGCGCCACCAAATTGTTTTTCGTGTTTGGTGTACACTTTCATGTATTCATGATTTAGCGGAATATTTTTGTTAAACGAGGCGTCTAGTTCAATGTGAGTGGCTTTATAGCCTAAAAAACATGTGATTAGCGCAAAAGCGATCAACATGATAGTACGGTGTCTAAACACCGCCTTTTCTAAAAAATCTAAAAACGTATGCATTAAGGGTTTAACTCCTTCACTTTAATGCCATCTTCTGTTGCCATGACTAATTTATTATTAATTATTACGCCATCAAGAATAGCTTTACCATCGGGGCGTTGTTCATGTGTAAGTAAGCCGTCTTTTAAATGAAAGATCACACCACTATTTGCCAGCAGTAACCAATGCTCATTATTATAATTTATAATGTTATTAACCGTGGCCGTTTTAACATTTTCAAAATGCTGCCATTGTTGTTCATTTTTATTTTTAGCAAATACATTTCCTCTGAGCCCTGCCACAATTTCTTGCTGCGGATCTGATGCTACCGCAAAAAAAGAACCTGGGTAAATTTCATCAAGGCGTTGCCATGTTTGGCCATTATCACTGCTTTTGGCCATTAACCCCATTTCACCGACTAACATCAAACCACTGTCTGTTTTTTCAATACGGTTAAAATGAGGCAGTATAGATGCTGTTTCGGCCTCGTAGCCTTGAGGATCATTTTCTTTTAAATCATTCAAATACTCTCTGTCTTCACTAAACAGTAAAGAGTCTAAAAAGCGTTTATGCCAATGCTTGCCGCCGTCACTGGTTTGATAAAACATGCCATAAGCGCCCACAGCAAAACCATTTGACTCATCTTCAAAGTAAATATCTAAACACGGCTTATCAAGCTCTGGCTTTGCTTGTTGTAATTGCCAATTTAAACCACCATCGGTGGTATTAATTATGGTGGCATCGTGCCCGCACGCCCACCCGTGGGTGTCATTAGAAAAATCGACAGCCGTTAACAATACCTGTGTAGGGACGCTTTGCGCTTGCTGCCATTGCTCAGCGTTTTTGCTTGTTATTACCGTACCGTGCTTACCTACAGCCACTAAACCTGCACCTGTATTGGTAATATCAGTTAGTAGGGTTTTATTTGCGTTGATTGCGCTAATAGCATACTGAGGTGCATCTTGTGCAATACTCGCACCGCTTATGATCAGGCTGGCATATACCAAATACTTCATAAATTTTAATCGCCTTGAACTGAAGAATTGTTTGTCTGTTTGCTGAGGAAAATCCTGCGTGTCGTATAGACAAACGCGATGAGAAAGAAAAAAGCAGCTAACGGGCTGTTAGCTGCATATTACGTTGTTATCTACCTTCACGGCGTAATGCGCTTGAAGTAAATTCGTTATCGTTAAACGACTCTGAAAAGTCGTACATTTTTTCTTGGTTATCTAAACCAATAGCTAAGTAACGGCGCGAATTTAAATCATGATACACTTCTAAGGTACTCCACTGCGTAGGTACTTCGTAGTAGTTTAAGCCATATGCCATTGCTACACGATAAAGCTGGTCGCGATTATCATAAATATCGGTCACTTGTACTTGCCAGCTATCTTCATCAATATAAAACACGCGTTTTTTATAAATATGGCGTGTATCATCTTTTAAGTTAGCTTCAACAACCCATACACGGTGCTTTTCATAACGCGTATGCTCTGGGTTAATGTGGCCTGGTTTTAAAATATCGTCGTACTCTAGTTTATCACTGTGTAACTTGTAGCTATTGTACGGAATATATAGTTCTTGCTTACCTTTTAACGTCCAGTTGTAACGGTTAGGTGAGCCATTAAACATATCAAAATCATCAGTAGTACGTAAGCTATCTGCGGCTGTACCTGGAGCGTCATATGCAACATTTGGTGCACGACGAACACGACGCTGACCTGAGTTATATGTCCACGCTTGGCGAGGCGTTAAAATTTGATCCATGGTTTCGTGTACAAGTAGCGCTGTACCGGCAAGGCGTGCTGGCTCTGTCACCTTTTGCTTAAATTTAAACAAAATGTTTGAGTCTTGAAGCTCTGCAGGAGTCGCTTTAGGATCTGAATATTTAACCAATAGTTGTTCATCAAAGCCAACATAATTGTACGAACCCGATGCGGTGGGTGCAGCTTGTCCACCAAAACGCTCTATTGATTGTCCACGATAGCGTAATAAGTGATTCCAAATAGCTTCTAAGCCAGATTTAGGAATAGGAAATGGAATACCAATTGCGGTATTTTTTATTCCGTTGCCACCTTCAATAAGCTCAGCCGTTGCAGCAAACTCTTTTGTTGCATCGTATACAAACTGTGGGTAAGACGCAGAGCGGCGCGTTTCATAAACAGGCATTTTAAACGTATCTGGGTATGCTTCAAATAAAGCAATTTGGCCAGGGCTTAAATTAGCTTTGTACTTATCAAGGTTTGTTTTATCAATGGTAAACAACACTTTGTCCGCAGAATACGGGTCTAAATGGTGCATCCCTGGTTCATAACCTTCTGGTGCAGATGTAATACCGCCATTCCACGCTGGAATTGACCCATCAGCATTGGCTGCTTTTTCTGCGCCAAATGGCGTTAAGTCTTGTCCTAAACGTGCAACTTCTTCAGCGCTCATTTTTGCCATTGCCGCTGAACTTAAAAACATGCTACACAAAGCGGTAGCGATGAGGGTAGGTTTTTTAATCATACTAATATTACCCCTAAATTGAATATTTTAAATTGAAAGAAACGTAGTCACGATCTGAGAAAGTATTGATATCGCCACCACCCCAAAATGAGTTGTAGCTCACATCAAGTGACCATGCATTTTGGTAATTAAAGTTCATCGTTACACCCAACGATTTACGGTCTTCAATAAACAAGAACATAGGATCAGGTGTGTTACCGTTTACATCATGAGAAAATACAAATCGTGGAGAGAAGTTAATGCCATTGTAAAGGTTAAAGTAATCACCTTTAGCAATTAGGCGGTAACCCCAAGATGATGCCGTTGCAAACGACTTTTCTTCTGGGCCATTAGAAAGGCCTAGTTGTAATGTTGTGTAGTCAGTAGTGCCTGGGCCTGTGATCACACCACTTCGACCTGTACCCGACACATTTAAACGCATTTCGTCGTAGTCAGGCATATCATGAATTTTAACAGCACCTACTTCACCTACTACAGCCCAGCTATCAGCACCTAATGACGGGCCAAATAAATGTGTTGCAGTAAACTGAATTTGTGATGTGTCGCGTTCAATATAACCTTGTGCAACTTCACCTGCCGCTACAGAGCTAATCGCATCACCAAAACTCATTTGCGAAATACCCGCAAAGTCTGGGCGAATACCGGCAAGCGCCAATTGTTCAGGCATGGCGGTATAAAGTAGCTCTACATCGTCTATTTGTAATGGTTCGTCTTTACGAAATGCAAACTCACCAGCAAACGCAGTTTCGCCAATTGTGGTGTTAAAGCTTAAACCGTAAAGTTTAATATCTTCTGGGTAATCATTTTCTGCTTTTGAAAACGCAACTAAATCTGCCACGTTGTCATCTGTAATTTCTGTTGTTGCAATCATCGCTAAATCTTGTGCGATGGCAGCTTGAGAAAAGTTAGATACACGACCAGAAATTAGCGGACGTCGACTATGGTAATTAACGTGGTATAACGCCACTTCTGTGTCGTTCCACTCTGGTAAAAATACACCTAAACGTAAACCATATTGGCCGCCGTCATCTGGCTCTGTTTTACCGTTATCGCCTTTACCTTTAAGCGCAACTTTAGTTGGATGAGCTAAATACATGTTTGCAAGCAGGGCTTGGCCTTCAGCACTTGTTGGGTCAATACCCTGTGCAGCGGCTACCTGAGCAAAATTAGTATAAAGGTTATTAAGGCTGTCGGTTAAAAAGGCCATATCAATGTCAGGGTTTGAAGTAAAACCTAACTGTACATTTTGCTGATAGCCGTTTTCTGCTGCAAAGTCATTGGTAGAAAAATAAGTACCCGCAGCCGGTAGGCGTGTTTCATGCCATTGGTACTGATAAAAACCTTCTAAAGTAATATTTTCAGTGATCCCTAATGACGCCCAAAGCATACCTACAGGAATAAATGCTTCTTTAAGCTCAGCACCAGGCGCTTTTAAGCGGTCAATATCGACCGGGTTTACGTTAATACCATGAGAGATAAGTGTACTCTCACCCCAGTTAACTACTTGTTGACCAAGGCGAATTGACAGCGGGTTATTGCCATCGTTTAAGTCAAAATTTGCCCAAACGTAGGCATCTAATAAACGGATGTCGGCACAGCTTTGCTCTTTTGTGTCGTCATCATCACATGGATCTACGCCTTGTCCTGAGGTTGGGTTAACGTAGGCTCTATCACCATCCATTAACTCAAAATCGTAAAAGTACATAAAACGTGTGAATAAACCGTAGTTATCTTTGCTAATTGAAAGGTCGTGTGTTCCTTTCAATAATTTTGAAAACGAATCACCGCTATCAAAATTAAGATTACCTGCATCGCCATTATTAGAGTAAGAGCCTGGTTGAGCCCAAACATCTTGAGAAGAATAAATTGTATTTAATGAAGGATTATACCCAGTCCAATCAAATGCAGGATTATTGCTTTTACCAATAATGTCGAAATCTCTGTCTTCAACACGGACGCTTTGACCATAGGAAAAAGTTGAGTCGAAGGTAACATCAAAGCCCCCTACCTCAAAATTTGCTGCATTCGCTGCTGCAGATAAACCTAAGCTTGCGGCTGCTAAACCTATAGCTATTTTGTTTTTAACAAAAAGCGATCTTCTTATCATTGTGTATCCCCCCTGTCGTGGGTAATTATGTGTGATCAAGTTATTGTTTTTAGTGTAATCTTAACGATAGAAGCGATTATAAAAAATTACAAATGGTCGCGTTCAATCAATTATTATATTTTTTGAGCTGACGTTTACGTATTGGTAAGACGTCATACCAGATAATTTATACACGTAAATTAACAATAGAACAAATTGAAATTAACAAAAAGATAATATTTTTATGTATCTATAACATAAAAACAGCAGGTTAGGCGATACGTTCGAGGCGAATAAATTTATTCTCGGGGGTAAGTAAAAGTCTAAAACGCCCTCTTATTCCTATAGATGAAATGTAAGGGCGTAAGTGCGAGGCGGCAAAGCGTATTGTTTTACCGTTATCCTCAACCACTTGTACTGAGCTAAAACGACCATGGTAGTAGTCCATACATTTGTTATAGCTCAGGTGTAAAGAGAAGTAATACTCAATCATTTAATTAAGCGCTTTTTCAACCTTTTCAAATAAATCAGCACTTAATCCTTCAAGGTTTGCTAAGCGTTGCAACTGTGCTTTCATTGCTTGAGCACGGATTGTGTCAAAGCGTTTCCACGACATGAAAGGCGTTAACATTCTAGAGGCATTTTGCGGATTAATCGCGTTTAACTTAATAAGTAAATCACCTAATAATACGTAACCTTCACCATCTTTTCGGTGAAATTGTGCGGTATTAAAATGACTAAAGCTGCCCACTAATGCCCGTACACGATTTGGATTTGAAAAATCAAAGCTAGGATGCGCGTACAACGCTTTTATATTCTCAATAGCATCATCACCAGATTGCATAGCCTGCAGCGCAAACCATTTATCCATAACTAAAACATCATGACGCCACTGGCTATCAAAATGATCTAACAACGTTGTTCTTAATGGGTGTGATGCTTTTACTACCGCACTTAATGAGGCTAAAACATTGGTCATATTCGGTGAATCTGCCGATTCTTTGATAAAGCGGTCAACTTGCTCAGAAGGTATTTTAGCTAAGTAATGTAAACAAACACCTTTAAGCGCTCTTATAGCCACTGCATCTGGATTTATACTGCCATCATCTACTAACGAGCTGTAACAATGTAAAAGCTCATCAGATAATTGCTCGGCAATCTGTTGCTCAAACAATCTTGTGATTGTAATGATTTCGTCAACAGGAATTATGTCAAACTCAGCGGCAAAGGTGTCAAAGCTTGGCAGTTTTATAAGCTCTGCTACCAGTGCTAAATCGCCACTTTGTGCGCTTATTAACACACGTAGTGCATTAATAACGTTTTCACTTAATGTTGCGGGTTCAGGTGCGTTAACTGCTTGCTTAACTGCATTAATAAATAATTGCTGCTGCGCATCCCAACGCGAAAAATCGCTGCGCGCATAACGCATAATATGCAGTAAATCAGGTTCTGAATTTTGCTGGCTTAAAATACAGGGCGCAGAAAAATCTTCAAGTAGTACAGCCACTGGGCGAGCAGGTATTTGATCAAAGTAAAACGTTTGCGTTGGCGCAGTTACGTTAAGCACGTGGTCGCGTTTTTCACCTTGATAAGTAAGTGCAATACTTTGCCCATTTTCATCTAATAATTCGATGGCAAATGGAATGTGCAGGCTCTTATTATCTGGCTGATTTAGCGGAGATGATTGCTCAATTGTTAAAGTATAAAGTTGCTTATCGTGATCATAGTGCTGTGTTGCATTTAATCGTGGTGTACCTGATTGGCTATACCAACGCTTAAATTGCGTTAAATCTATGCCTGAAGCATCACTCATTGCAGCAACAAAATCATCACAGGTAACCGCTTGACCATCATGGCGTTCAAAGTAAAGCTGCATCCCTTTTTGAAAGTTAACCTCACTTAACAGGGTGTGCATCATTCTAATAACTTCAGCCCCTTTATCGTAAACCGTTACGGTATAAAAGTTATTCATTTCGATAACTTTTTCAGGGCGAATTGGGTGCGCCATTGGCCCCGCATCTTCACTAAACTGATGTGTGCGCATTACTTTAACGGCATCAATGCGGTTAAGTGCGCGTGAGCCTAAATCGCTACTAAATTCTTGGTCTCTAAATACTGTGAGCCCTTCTTTTAACGATAGCTGAAACCAATCTCTACAGGTAACACGGTTACCCGTCCAGTTATGAAAATACTCATGACCAACAATCGACTCTATCGTGTGATAATCTTTATCGGTGGCGGTTTCTTGGTTAGCCAATACGCATTTACTATTAAATACATTTAGCCCTTTGTTTTCCATTGCTCCCATATTGAAAAAGTCTACGGCAACAATCATGTAAATATCTAAGTCGTATTCTAGGTTAAAGCGCGTTTCATCCCAATGCATGGCTTTTTTTAATGAGTTAATTGCATGTGGTGTTTTCGATAAATTGCCTTTATCAACAAATAACGCAAGCTCAATTTCGCGCCCACTTTTTGTTGTGTAGGTGTCTTTTAGTACATCAAAATCACCAGCTACTAATGCAAATAAGTAACTTGGCTTTTTAAATGGGTCTTGCCATTTAGCAAAATGGCGGCCATCAGCTGTTTCACCACTGTCAATTTGGTTACCATTTGACAGTAAATGCTTAAAGCTTTTATCAGCAATAATCGTCACATCGTACGTGCTTAGCACGTCAGGGCGGTCTAAAAAGTAGGTGATTTTTCTAAAACCTTGCGCTTCACATTGCGTGCAATACGCTCCACAAGATAAATACAAGCCTTCTAAAGAGGTATTTGTATCAGGAGAAATTTCTGTAACAATTTTAAGCTGGCATGTGTGAGGTAAATCATTAATGATTAGGTGCTCACCTTCAATCTTATAATTAGTATAAGCAACATTATCTACTTGCAGCTCCACTAATTGTAAGTCTATGCCATCTAACACAAGCGCTGAATTTTGATTTGTTGTTCTTTTAAGTGTTAGTAGCGCCGTCACTTTTGTATTTAGTGGTTGTAAGTCAAAAGTGAGTTCAGTGTGCTCTATAGAAAAATTAGGCGCAGTGTAGTCTTTTAAGTATTGCGCTTTTGGCTTTGCTGAAACAGTCATAGTTACTCCAACTAAAGCTCCTTAAAAAGGAGCTATTTAGATTTAAGCAGGTTGCTTGGGTTCAATGCGTAAAATTTTAATGCCTACGTACGCGTAAATAATGGCTAAGAAAGGGTTAATTAAATTAAAGAAAGCATACAAGGCATAGTCAAATGGGTTTATTAATAAAACGCTTTGCATGTACGCACCACAGGTATTCCACGGAATTAGCGGGCTTGTTATTGTGCCGCCATCTTCTAAAGTACGCGATAAATTAACGGGCTTTAAACCACGCTTTTTATATTCTTCTTTAAACATACGACCTGGCACTACAATAGCAATGTATTGATCAGCCGCTATTAAGTTTGTGCCCACACAAGTAGCAATGGTTGATGTAATAAGCGAGCCCGTGCTTTTTGCAATTTTTAAAATGCTCTTAACAAAAATATCTAATAAGCCGGTTTTTTCCATAATGGCACCAAACATAAGAGCCGTCATGATCAGCCATGTTGTAGTTAACATACCTGCCATTCCACCACCACTGAGTAGTGAATCCATTTTGTCATCACCTGTATCGATGCTAAAACCATCGAAAAAAGTCGTCCAAATAATTTTAAAATAACCAACCAACTCACCCTGAGAAAGGTCGATTTGTGTCGCAATTAAATCAGACTGAAACAACATTGCCCACACAGCACCAATTACAGCGCCAATTGAAATAGCCGGAAACGCTGGCATTTTTTTAATAGCTAAAACTAGCAGCACAATTAATGGAATTAACATTTCAAAGCCTATATTAAAGTTTTGCTCTAAAATCGCTGTTATTTCGTCAATCCTGCCGGCTTCGTTAGAAGCCGTTGCATTAAAGCCCATAAATATAAAAATGATTAATGCAATGACAAAGCTAGGAACAGTAGTCCATAACATGTGGTGAATATGTTCAAATAAATCAGCTCCAACAACAGCCGGTGCTAAGTTAGTAGTTTCAGAAAGCGGACTGAGTTTGTCACCAAAGTAAGCACCCGAAATAACCGCCCCTGCCGTCACAGTTTGATCAAGCCCTAACCCGGTTGCCACCCCTAAAAGCGCCACACCTATGGTGGCAGCTGTGGTCCAAGAGCTACCTATACTCATTGCAACAATGCCACAAATTAAGCAGCTTGCAGCGTAAAACCAGCTTGGGTTAATAACCTGTAAGCCATAATAAATAAGCGTTGGCACGGTGCCCGACAACAGCCAAGTACCAATTAAGGCACCCACCATTAATAAAATTAAAATAGCCCCCAATGATAAGGTAATACCTTCAATCATGGCTTCTTCAAGCTTTTTCCACGTATAGCCATTTTTTAGCCCTATTAGTGCCGCAGCAAAGGTGGCAAATAATAACGCTATTTGGTTAGGACCTGATGACGAGTTATCGCCAAATAAATATACCGCTGCGCCTAAAAGGCAAATTAAAACAGTGATAGGAACAAGTGCATCAAAAAACGAGGCGGGTTTAATCGGTTTTTCTAAAGGCTTCAAAATAGTGACTCCTGCACACCACATATCGTGGCGTGGTTATTTATTATTTTTAGCGTATCAGTGCTTTTTTAAGCCACAGTAATGTAACTCAATTTAGTAATTCGCGATTATAGCAATTTAGCGAAATTTAGGTAACAAAAAAGGCGCAAAAAGCGCCTTTTAAACGGGGTAAACACGTGTTTATTTTTTAGCGATACGGCCAAAGTTAATGTAATCTTGAGTGATCAGTGCTGCCTCTTCTAAGAAAGGGTCAAGCTCTTCAATTACCTCAGGTACATCATCTAGGTTTTCTATTGGCTCTTTACCTAAACGCTTTAAACGCTCATTAGTGCGCGCTAGAGTACGTGCTTCATTTTCATCTTTTTCTTTAATACGGTCTGCTTCAACTAAAGAAATAGTTTTGCGGTCTTTCTCTTCATTGTAACGGGCAATATCATCAAATACGTAACCAAACTCTGGCTCTGACTTAATACGTACTTCGTGCTGTTTTTCAAGATAAGTGATTACAGGCGTTAAATTACCCTGCCTATTATACTTAGCTCGTACTATGCTATCCCACGGCAATGCATTATCTTGCTTGCTCTCGCCCCACTCTGCTGGGTCTATCGCCGAAGGGAATGAAATATCAGGAATAACCCCTTTATGTTGAGTACTGCCGCCGTTTATACGGTAAAACTTAGCAATAGTGTATTGTACGCTACCTAAGTCGTTGTCGTATAAATCGTACGCACGACCTAAGCCTTTGTGCTGCTGAACCGTTCCCTTACCAAAGGTTTGCTCGCCTATAATTACTGCGCGGCCATAGTCTTGCATTGCGGCGGCAAAAATTTCAGAGGCTGAAGCACTGTAACGGTCAACTAAAACAGTTAATGGGCCATCGTAGTAGGTAATTCCGTCACGGTCTTTTTGCTCTTCAATACGGTTATTTAATGTATGAATTTGTACAACCGGACCTTGGTCAAAAAACAAGCCTGATAGCTGTGTAGCTTCATATAATGATCCACCGCCATTTTGGCGCAAATCAATAATAATACCGTCTACGTTTTCTTCTTTAAGTTTAGCTAATTCAACTTTAACGTCTTTTGAAAGATTATTGTAAAAGCCTGGGATCTCAATAACACCAATTTTTGAAGTTAAATTTGAATAACTCGCTTCAAATACTTCAGATTTAGCAGCCCTATCTTCTAAGCGAATTTTATCACGGGTGATTTCAACTACTTTAGGCGTGCCATGTGCATCAGAGCCTTTAAGATACTGTAAACGTACCTTAGTGCCTTTAGGGCCTTTAATTAAATCAACTACATCATCTAAACGCCAGCCAATAACATCAACAAACTCTTTTTGATCTTGGGCAACACCAATAATTTTGTCGTCAGCTTTTAGCTGCTCTGTTTTATCGGCAGGTCCACCTGGTACTAAGCTACGAATAACGGTGTAATCTTCATCTGGGCTTAAAACGGCGCCAATGCCTTCAAGCTCTAAGTCCATATCCATTTTAAATTGTTCTGCGCGGCGCGGCGATAAGTACGACGTATGCGCCTCAATGCTTCGCGCTAGCGAGTTCATTACAATTTGAAATGCATCTTCTGAATTTGTTTGCACTAAACGTTTTTGTGCATTTTTATAACGCTTAGTAAGGACCTCTTTGATCCCTTCCCAATCTTTGCCTGTCATTTTTAAACGTAAGGCATCGTATTTAACGCGTTCACGCCAAATTTCATCAAGCTCAGCTTGCGATGCAGGCCACGCTGAATCTTCACGGTCAAAAAAGTATTCATCGTCTTTATCAAACGTCATTTCTTTATCTAGTAATGATAAAGAGTAATCATAACGTTCAAAACGGCGCTTTAAGCTTAAGTTAAAAATATCAAACGTAAAGCCAAGCTTACCGGTGGTAATCGCATTATCAAAATCGTTGCGGTATTTTTCAAACGCAGCAATGTCGCTTGCTAAAAACACACTTTTATTAAAATCAAGGGATTCGATATAACGATCGTACACTTTGCTAGAAAGCGCATCGTTAAATCGAACCGGTGTATAGTGTGAACGAGCAAATAAGTTAGCCACTCGTTTGCTGGCAGTGCCATGTTGACTTTCTTGTTTAAGTACAGGCAAGTCTTCAAGTTTTGCCGCTTCTACGGAAGCGAATAAAGAACCCGAAAACAGGGCAGCAACTAACGGAATGAGCGTAAACTTTTTACTCATACACAACTCCTTAATTTATTTACAACTTAAATAATGTATAAGCTGTCAGCTTTGGTTTTAACTTGCATGCCAGTTACTAATTCAACATGAACTTCGTCTTTGTTTACTTCAGTAATTACCGCATTTACAAGTGCTTGGCCAAGTTTAACCTTAACCTTGTTATTAACCTTGACCTCACTTGCAGGTAAAGGTTCAACTTTTCCTGAACGTTTAGCAGGGGCTGCTTTAGCTGGTTTGTTAGCTTGTGCATTGTTTTTGCTAGCGTGGGCTGGTTTTTTCTTGAAAGATTTAGAATCTGAATCTTGGCGTGGACGCTGTTGTTTTTTGCGTTTTGCCATTTTAGCACGGCTTTCTTCTAGTGCTTTTTGAGCGTGGTCAATGTGCTCTTGCTCAACTTTTTCACCTTGATTGCCATCAAGATCAATACGAAACTCTGACTTAGTCACAGCTTCTAAATAACGCCAGTTAGACGTGTATTTTCTAAGCGCTTGACGTACTTGAGTCTTACTTACTTTTTCAGACCCTTCGATACGCTCGGCAATATCTTTAAAAATACCGACTTTAAGCGGTTTAATACCGTCTTTTTGTTTAAAACATTGTGGAAATTCTTGATAAAGAAATTCCAGCACTTCATTAATATCTTTTAGCTTGTTTGTGGTTTCCATTTTAGAACCTATTTTTCACATCTTTTCATCAAGGGACGAGTCAACGTAGTGTATTACCCAGTCGATTAACTCTTCGAAGTCGGCTTCAAGTACAGCCAAATCACCTCGAAGGTGTTCCCAAATACCATTTATTATTTCATCGATTGATTCACAATCTAAATCATCTGGAAGTTTATCCCAGGCTATGTGAATCAAATCATTGAGCGTTTCCGCTACATGTTCTTCTTCCCCTTCCCAATCGCCTACATCTTGTACTGCGAATAGGTAGTCTTGAACATTTAGCAAGTCTTTCATTATAAGCTTGCCTCTAAGCATTTAACTAATGCTTCAAGACCTGCTTGGTCATCAGTATCAAATCGACCAATAGTTGGGCTATCGATATCAAGAACAGCAACTATTTTATCATTTTTCATGATAGGTACAACAATCTCAGAGTTAGACGCTGCATCGCATGCTATGTGGCCATCAAACGCATGTACATCTTCGATTAGTTGAGTTTCTAACGTTGCTGCAGCCGTACCACACACCCCTTTACCAACAGGGATACGAATACACGCTGGATTACCTTGAAAAGGCCCAAGCACTAATTCACTTGGCGAATCCATAAAGTAAAAGCCCGCCCAATTTACATCTTCTAAAGAGGTAAATAATAGCGCACTTACGTTAGCCATATTAGCAATGACATTAGATTCACCAGCAATTAGTGATTCAGTTTGCTTAACTAATGACTGGTAAAAATCGTGCTTTTGCATACCAAACTACTTCTTATTAAACAGACAGTAGCTAAAGGTACTCTTTGTCGTGAAAAATTGAAACCTTTTACAGGCAAAAAAACAGAAATAGCGCCGTTTTTCAGCGCGCTTGATTAATATTTCTGCAATTATTTTTTTGATGTTTTACGCAGGCCAAATAAAAATAGTCCTGCGGCAAAAGCGGCCATTACACTATTAATTAAAAATATCTCGCCTGTTGTAGCACTAAGTAAATAACTAAATATTGCACCACCGAGCAGCCCAAGAGTCAGTACACCTGAATAATTCACTTTTGCATACTTAAACATAAGCAAATAACCCGGTACGACAAAAGCGGCCATAGTCAGTCCAACAATATGTGCGTTCGCGATTGCACTCATCAGTAGTTGTAAAAAAATGGTAGCCGCATCGCCATTCATAGTGAGCCCATAATAAAGGCCAAGTAAACTACCAACAATCACAGGGGATAATAAAGAAAGCGCGACACTTTTGGCTAGTTGATGTTTCATATAAGTTCCTAAATACACACTACAAACATTATCTTAAGCATGCACCAAGTTCTTAAGGTTAGAAACAGAGACTATGGTCGTAATTTATGATGGGAAAACAAGCACTCTTTAAACTGCTGTAACTAGGCATTTTAATTTTATAAAAATATACCTTAGCGTTTATAGCAAAGGTATTTAACCCCCTTTGCAAGATGTGATAATTTGAAGATTTAATTTATGTTGGGCTGTTTAGTGAATGGTTTAATAAATGGTTTTGCTAACAAAAAACAAACACGCATTGTGCTGCCAGCCCACACTTACTTTGAGCTGCTTATTCGCCTGTAAGGCAAAGCTCACTACTTTACAGGCGCTATCTTCAATAAAACCTAGCCTTGAGATTTCAATATAAATGCGTTCTTCAATTAATGGCTAATTTACCCATTTAGCCTGCGGCACTAATCTGCGGTTTGATCGGGTTATTAAGCGTCGCTGCTGATGTATTTATAAATAATGTGGACATAGTGACTTCGCGTTTTTTCCCTCGGCGGATCAGTGCTTCTACATACACGATACTTAATACAATAGCGGTGGCTTTATAAAGGTTGCCGTGCAAATCACCCACTGCGCCACCCGACATACTAAAAATGCCATAAGCTGCATTCATAAAAATATGCATCCACATAGGAAACCAAATTTTATAACCGCACTCACAATAAAGCCACGCAAACCAAGTACCCGCAACGGTGGTTACTGCGACCGCCATTAGTGCAGAAATGGCATCGCCACCTTGGTACATGTGCCCTACTCCAAATACCACCGAGCTTATCAACGCTGCGGGAATGAACCCCCAGCGGCAAAATCGGTATAAAGCGCCAAATAAAGCCGCCCTAAATATTAGCTCTTCAAAAAAACCAGCATAGATTGAGCCTGTTATTAGCCCAGACAAAGATAAATTTAAATTATTACTTAAATATGCATAGCCAAGTGTCATAGGTACACAGCACAGCAAAGCTGCAAAGGTATAGTTATTAAAGCCAGCGGGGTTGAGGCCAATTGCGTCAAGCATGTTACCTCTTTTAAATAGCAAAGTGGTTAGCACTAACAAAGGAGCATATAAAAATAGGTATTTAGCGGGGATAAATAAAACATCAGTAGACGCATCGGCCTGGGTTAATATTTTCGTCCATTCGCTACCCCAAAAGCTTTTCATTATGTAATGGCAAAAAACAAACGTGGCTATCACTAACAGTGATTTTAAAATAATGTTCATAGTAACCTTCTTAAGTTGTATTTTTTAGTTCAACTTAAGCATGCCTACTCCATCGTAAAACTACGAACAGTTAGGGATTAACAACATTTTTAGGTATCAAATACAAGTATTTGGGATGACTAACAAGCACTTGGGGTGAGTAACAAAGCCGCTTTTACATTATTTACGTAGCTGCGCGATACAGGAACGGGTAAAGGTGTATTTTTAAGTGTCAATTGCAAGCCGCCAGCGTTGCCACTATACGAATGAATAAAGGCTACGTTAACTGCATAAGAGCGATGGCACCTAATAATTGCAGAGTTAATCGAGAGCTGTTTAAGTAAGCGAGTTAAGGAAATACGCAATAGAGTTTGCTGTATTGCGTGTCCATCATAAACATTAATTTCGCAATAATTATCAGCCGCTTTTATAAACAAAATACGCTCTAATGCTATGCTGATTGCATCACTTTTATTATCGCCCACTAACGTAATTTGCTCTAGCTCTAAAGGAAGGGTTTCACTTTGCTTGTTTTGTTGCGGCTGTGGTGTTTCATCAATGCTAAACTGACTAACATGGCGATTTAACATATACATAAAAATTAGCGGAAATGCGCCAATAGCAAATATATAGCCAATAAACAGCATCTGATTTTGCCAATGCCACTTTCCTAAAAACGCCACAACAAAATAAGCGTGGTTAAATAAAGCGCAAATTAAAATATAAAGGCCGCTTATAAGCATAATACGAAGTGGCTTATAAAAATCATAACGTAACAGCACTATTTCAATAAAGCCCGATAATAGCAACGCAACAAAAGTGACTAAACCATAGCCTGAAAGCCTGAGTATTTTATATGACGATGTATCGTTAATTGTGCCAAAAGGCTGGAATACAAATAAGACAAACAACGTTACCAACGAGAACATCATTGCACGATAAACAATAAGTTTTCTTGAAGATAAATCATCCTTGAGCCACAACATACTATTTTAATTACCAATTTTAAAATCTAAAAAATAAAAGTAACACATTAATATGTTAATGATCTATTAATAGCGGCTAATAGCAAACCGAAATGGGGAAATAAGCGAGAAAACCTAAAGGTGGCCTGATCATAAAGCGTAGATACAAAAAAGCCCGCTTTAAGCGGGCTTTAATATAATGGTGGAGAGATAGGGATTTGAACCCTAGATGGGCTACAAACCCATGCCGGTTTTCAAGACCGGTGCATTCGACCACTCTGCCATCTCTCCGAAAGTGCTATAAACTACAAGTAAGAGTGTACTCATAGTTATTGTAATTAGGTGGTGGAGAGATAGGGATTTGAACCCTAGATAGGCTACAAACCTATGCCGGTTTTCAAGACCGGTGCATTCGACCACTCTGCCATCTCTCCGCACGGCCTGCATAATAGGGAAACCCATTGGCTTTGTGAAGCTTTTTTTTAAAAAAATTGTTTAAGTGCTTAAAAAACAATTAATTTGTTTAAAGATAAAACAAAAACTTTCTTTTTGGTGCTTTTATGAACTTTAATTAAAAAATAACACTCTATTGATCTACAAAGGTTTGCCCAAACATATAAGAGTTGGTAATCTAATTTTAGTTAAATTATCGAAACAAACATGTTTCACTTAAAGGAGCTCTACAATGGCATTTAATCATTCGTACAATACCGCTAAACCGGTAATGTCGACCATTGAAACAAACAAGGTACTTAAAAACACCTATTTCTTACTGGCCATGACATTAGCATTTAGTGCTGTTACGGCGGGTATTTCAATGGCATTACAATTACCTTACTTTATGGGAATTGTGTTCACACTGGTTTCGTTTGGTTTATTATTTGTTGTAAACAAAAAAGCAGACTCAGCTTCAGGCGTATTTTGGGTATTTGCTTTTACAGGCTGTATGGGCGCAGGCCTTGGCCCACTACTTAACTACTACGCGGCTATGCCTAATGGTCCAATGCTTATTATGCAGGCCCTTGGTTCAACTGCATTAATATTTTTTGGTCTATCGGCTTATGCATTAAACACTAAAAAAGACTTCTCATTTATGGGTGGTTTTTTAACAGTCGGCTTAATCGTTGTTATTGTTGCTAGCATAGTTAACATTTTCATTGGCAGCTCGCTAATGTTTATGGTGCTTAACGCTGCGGTTGTGTTAATTATGTCTGGCTTAATTTTGTTTGATACTAGCCGTATTATTAACGGCGGTGAAACAAACTACATCCGTGCTACAGTATCTTTATACTTAAATGTGTATAACTTATTTACTTCATTACTGCACCTTCTTGGCGCAAGTGATGACTAATTAAATAGTTCTGTTAAAATAGCCCCTTTATTGGGGCTTTTTTATTGGAATTGTTTTGGCACGATTTGTTCTTTCTTTACATACTCCTCCTTCAGATCATGACTCAACGCAACGTATTATAAAGTTTGCGAATGCATGTTTAGCACAAGGCCACACCATAGATGCGATATTTTTGTATCAAAATGGTATTTATCACGCATCAGCTCACTTTGAACTAGCCTCTGACGAGCTGCAAATTCCTACGCAATGGCAACAACTTGCAGATAAAAACGTTAACTTAATGCTATGTATTACCGCAGCAGAAAAACGCGGCTTAAACACAAGCCAAACAGGTGTGTTTACTGTAGCCGGGCTTGCAGAATTTGCCATGCTAGTGAGTGATGCAGATAAATGGATACAGTTTAAATGAAAAACGTTTTAGTAATGAGCCAATCCAGCCCTTTTGATGAGCTTAATACCCGTGATGCCCTAGACATGTCACTGATATTTGCCGCAGTTGATCAAAATATTAGCTGGCTATTTAGCGGCCCTGCAGTGCTTGCTTTAAAACATAATCAATCAACACAGCAACTTGGTGTAAAAGATTTTTTTAAAAACATCAAAACGCTTGAAATCTATGAAGTAGAAAACATATATGTATGTGAAAAATCGTTACTAGATTATAACTTAAACAAATCTCAATTAATTATTGATTCAACCAGCCTCAATTACACTGAGCAACAGAAGCTGATCGGCCAGCAAGATTTTGTGGTGAACCTATGAGTACATTACACATTTTTTCAAAGCCACTGGCTTATTACGACTCTACTCAGCTGGAAAACTTAATTAAAGACACAGATAAAGTACTCCTTGTTGGTGATGCCTGTTATGCCGCTAAGCAGTATTTTCAATTAAACGATTCATTATTGTTGCTTTTAGAGGATGCGCAGGCACGCGCAGTTAAACTAAGTCCAGGCCAAACACTTATTAATTACGATGAGTTTGTTGCCCTTACTCTATCTACTAACCAATCTATTACCTGGTAATCCATGCTTGAATTTAATAATCAACAAATCGACACTGATAAACAAGGCTACTTGCTAGATTACACCTTGTGGACAAAAGAGTTAGCCCCCATCATCGCCGAGCAAGAAAACATTATCTTGAGTGAACAACACTGGGAAGTGATTAATTTTGTGCGCAATTTTTACTTAGAATATAACACCAGCCCAGCAATAAGAATGCTTGTTAAAGCCATGGCTAAAGCGCTTGGCGAGGACAAAGGCAATAGTATTTATTTGTATAAATTATTTCCCAAGGGGCCTGCAAAACAAGCCACAAAAATTGCCGGCTTACCCAAGCCCGCTAGGTGTATTTAATGGCGAACAAACCAATGCATAATCGCGCAAGTAAAAGTACCACTAAACGAACCACGGGTAGAACTTACTCACGCAGCGCGCTCACTAAAAAAAGTACAATTTCGCGTGAAATTAAACCCGCTATAGCGCCTAAAGATAGAAAAATTGTTTTATTTAACAAACCTTACGATGTGCTTTGCCAATTTACAGACGATGCCAATAGAAAAACCTTGGCTGAATTTATTCCCATTAAAGATGTATACGCTGCAGGCAGACTCGACCGTGACAGTGAAGGCTTGTTACTTTTAACAAACTGCGGAAAGCTTCAAAATACCCTTACCGCACCGAATAAAAAAACCAATAAAACCTATTGGGTGCAAGTTGAAGGCGAGCCTAGTGAAGAGGCCATTAATGCCCTGTGTAAAGGTGTTGAATTAAAAGATGGGATGACCTTACCTGCAAACGTAAAAATTATTGACGAGCCAAAACTTTGGCCTCGCGTGCCGCCGGTAAGAGAGCGAAAGTCGATTCCTACAACGTGGTTAAGTATTACAATTAATGAAGGACGTAATAGGCAAGTTCGCCGTATGACCGCCCATGTTGGGCACCCTACATTAAGGCTTATTCGCTACAGTATTGGCAATTACACGCTAGATGGCATAAGCAGCGCACAGTACAGTGTTATAAAAGGTGAGGTAAATGCATAAACCCCATGTAACGGTGGCTGCTGTAGTAAAAAAGGAGAGCGTTTTTTACTGGTAAAAGAGCGAGATAAATTTACTTCTAATATTTGTTATAACCAACCTGCCGGCCATTTAGAAGTAAACGAAACACTGGCTCAAGCAGCCAGTAGAGAGCTTTTTGAAGAAACAGGTTTGTCCCTAACGCCCACTGGCTTAATCGGTATTTATAACTTACATGCGGCTAATGGGGTGCATTACTTACGCTTTTGTTTTATGTTTGATGGCACTCAAATCACCACTGAGCCCTGCCCAAAAGATGCTGATATAATTAGTGCCAACTGGCACAGTTTAGAAGACATTAAAGCACTGCCTCTAAGAAGCCATTTAGTTTTAAAATGTATTGAAGACAGCCTAAACCGCCCTATTCAAGACATAGACTTTATTTACGACGATAATTAAACATCTGCGCTTTATATAATTCTCAAAGCTATATAAATAGCCCAAGGCTATAAATTAACTTAATGCTAAACAATTTCTTCCTTGCCTTTTTGAATAATAAAGTGCGCTGTCGGCGGCCTTAATAAACTCTTTTTGATCGCAACTATCCTCTTTATTAATTGCGTGAATACCCATGCTCAGGGTTAAGTAGCCGGTAAAGCTGTCTTCATGAGGGATGTGCAGCTCTTCAATTGCCTTTTGAATATGCTCAGCAATAAATAAGGCCCCTTGTTTATCGGTTTGAGGCAGCAATACAACAAATTCTTCTCCGCCATAACGCGCCACAAAGTCCTCGGTGCGGCTTACCGTGCACGCTATTGCTTGCGCCACGTTATACAAACATAAATCACCTTCAACATGCCCGTAGCGGTCGTTAAAGAGTTTAAAGTGATCAATATCGATTAATATAATCGCCAAATCGTCACCACACTCAACGGCTTTTTCAAACTCTTTACTTAGCTTTTCATCAAAACGACGTCTATTTGCTATTTGTGTTAGCGAATCTAAAAATGCCATGTCGCGTAAAATATTTTGATCTTCTAAACGCTTGGTCGCATCATTAAATACAGCAATATATTCATCGCCCAAATTGATTCCAGATACTTCCATAGTAATTGTATTACCGTTTTTACAAGTAACATGGTAATCATGCGCGGGGATGTCTTGCCCTGTTTCATTGCCAACTTCTAACGCCGATTGCCACGTTTTTTTCACGGCCTCTCGATAGTGAGGATCTGGGTATGCATTAACCCACCACTGCTCTAAGTTAGGTAAGTCATCAACGGTATAACCAAATACATCTATAAAACGCTGATTAACTCTAATAATATCACCGGTTTTAGCACACACATTAGAGATAGGCATAGGCAAAATAGTAAATAAATGGGCGTAGTGGCTCATCTCGTGGCGCTTCATAGGATGATGCATTTTTTTAGAAAGGAAACTGTATGGCGCATCTTCTTTTTCGTGAGAAAGCGAATGCTCCATAGTTAATACAAAGTACCACTCGTTCCACCATTTTTGTGTTGCTTCAATTAACGCCACTTCAGATTGGTTAATTAAATCTAAAGATGCGGTAACTGAATCAAAAATAGCATCAACGGGACTAGTCTGTTGAGATTCTACGGGTACGCTGTGTTTAAATATTTCATGAAAAAGTTTGTAGGCAGATTGCTTAAACTCACTCGTCGGGTTTTCAAGTAACTGCTTTACATGAAAGCTTGAGTTAGTCGTATAAAACGTAATTAGGGTCGTAAGTTTTTTTACCTGAAAGGCGTAATTCATATATTCATTCCGTTGAAAATATTAAGGCAATAAAATGCAAATTTAATACAAAAATCTTGCCTGTTCCTTAATTGTACAACAAACACAAGGTAATATGGACGCTATTATTATGCGCTCAGACAATAATGGCACCGAAAAATCTTTTTACAATGACTTATTTAAATTTTTCATCATTTTTTATGTTAAATGCGATTCAGTCTTATTTGCTATTTATTATATGAATAAAATAACTACAAAATCGTGTGTTTGCGCCACTCCTCCCTTTAAGCAAAAACAAAATGCGTGCTATAATCGCGGCCTTTCCAAGTTAACAGCAATCTGTATAAGCGAAATTATTCATGAGCGAAAATAGTCACATTAAAGTCATCGTTGGTATGTCCGGCGGTGTTGATTCTTCTGTATCTGCATATTTATTACAACAACAGGGCTATCAAGTAGAAGGCCTGTTTATGAAGAACTGGGAAGAAGACGACAATGACGAATACTGTGCAGCCGCTGAAGATTTAAAAGATGCACAAGCAGTGTGTGACAAATTAGGCATCGAGCTTCATACCGTTAACTTTGCAGCCGAATACTGGGACAACGTTTTTGAGTACTTTTTAGAGGAGTACAAAGCGGGCCGTACGCCAAACCCAGATATTATGTGTAACAAAGAAATTAAATTTAAAGCATTTTTAGAATTTGCAGCACAAGCACTTGGCGCCGATTATATTGCAACAGGCCATTATGTTCGTCGTGAACTACGAGGCGACAAATACGTTATGTGCCGAGGCTTAGACGATAACAAAGATCAAAGCTATTTCTTATATACCTTAAGCCATGAACACATAGGCCAAACGCTTTTCCCAGTAGGCGATATAGCTAAACCAGACGTACGCCGTATTGCAGAAGAGCAAGACTTAATCACCCACGATAAAAAAGACAGCACCGGTATTTGTTTTATTGGTGAGCGTAAATTTAAAGACTTTTTACAAAAGTTTTTACCTGCTCAACCAGGTGTGATTGAAGATACTGACTGCAACAACGTAGGTGAGCACGAAGGGCTTATGTATCATACACTTGGCCAACGTAAAGGCTTGTTAATTGGTGGCATGAAAGAAGGCTCTGGCGAGCCATGGTACGTGGTAGATAAAGACGTTGAGCGCAATGTGCTCGTTGTAGGACAAGGTAAAGACCACCCTCGCCTTTACAGCAATGGCCTAAACGCCAATCAATTACATTGGGTAGACCGTGTTGGTCCTCAAGGTACAACGCGCTGCACCGTTAAAACCCGTTACCGCCAAGAAGATATTAATTGTACTCTTCTCGTTGGGGAAGATGGTATGGCACGCGTATTGTTTGATGAACCACAAAAAGCCGTTACACCGGGTCAATCAGCTGTATTTTATGCCGATGATGTGTGTTTAGGTGGCGGTATTATAGATTCGGTGATTAAGTAATGAATCAACACCAAGTCATGGCGCTTGCCGCCATGTGCCAAGTGGCTAAACAAGTACAAAAAATCGCGCAATACGGCAGCGCAAACGATTCAGACTTAGACGTGCTATTTACAAGTATTGTACAAACATCACCCGCATCGCCGGTTGATGTTTATCAAGGTACGCATAACTTGCGCGACGGCTATAAAACATTAATGGCGCAGCTTACTGCTGGCGCTCAAAAAGATGTCGAAATAGTTAAGTACGTAGGTGGTTTAATGCAGCTTGAACGTATTTTAAATAACGAGCCAAAAAGCTTAGCTGAACTTGGCCGTCGTATCGACGACATTCATCGTCGCTTAGATCACTTTGCCATAACCGATGACACCGTAGTTGCCGGTTTAGCAGATATATACTCGTCGGTGCTGAGCCCCCTTGGGCACCGAATTCAGGTTTATGGTAAACCCGAGTTATTAAAACAGCAGCAAACGCAAAATAAAATTCGTGCCCTTTTATTAGCAGGAATTCGCAGTGCTGTATTATGGCGACAAATGGGCGGTAAACGCCGTCACTTTTTCTTTGCAAAAAGAAAAATTCTCGCTATTGCAAAAACAAACATTTAATTATCGTTCAAAACTAAAATTTAGGAGTTATTATGGAGCTTTCAGCGTTAACCGCTATCTCTCCAGTGGATGGTCGCTACGGCAGCAAAACCACTGAACTACGCAGTATTTTCAGCGAATTTGGCTTAATCAAATACCGCGTAACCGTTGAAGTGCGTTGGTTGCAAGCCTTAGCTGCAGCAAGCGATATTAAAGAAGTACCTGCATTTAGCGAACAAGCCAATGCACTTTTAAATGCCATAGTTGATAACTTCAGCGAAGCAGACGCACAGCGTGTTAAAGACATTGAACGCACCACAAACCACGATGTTAAAGCGGTAGAATATTTACTAAAAGAAAAAGTAGCCGATAACAGCGAAATTAACGCTATTAACGAGTTCATCCATTTTGCCTGTACATCAGAAGATATTAATAACCTATCTCATGGTTTAATGCTAAGCGAAGCTCGTGATAATGTGCTCCTTCCATACTGCGACCAACTACTTAACGCTATAAAAGAAAAAGCCATTGAGTACAAAGCAGTACCTATGATGACGCGTACCCACGGCCAACCAGCTACGCCTTCAACAATGGGTAAAGAGTTTGCTAACGTATACATGCGTTTAAAACGCCAACGCGACCAAATCGCACAGGTAGAAATGCTAGGTAAAATTAACGGTGCTGTAGGTAACTACAATGCTCACCTGAGTGCTTACCCAGATTACGATTGGCATACCCACGCAAGCAACTTTGTAACTAGCCTTGGTTTAACCTTTAACCCGTTCACTACACAAATAGAGCCGCATGACTACATTGCCGAGCTATTTGATGCTATTGCTCGCTTTAACACTATTTTACTTGATTTTGATCGTGACGTTTGGGGTTACATTGCCCTTAACCACTTTAAGCAAAAAACCATTGCTGGCGAAATCGGCTCTTCAACAATGCCGCATAAAGTAAACCCTATCGACTTTGAAAACTCAGAAGGTAACCTAGGTTTAGCAAATGCTATATTTGCTCACCTTGCACAAAAACTGCCTGTTTCTCGTTGGCAGCGTGACCTTACCGACTCAACCGTTTTACGTAACTTAGGTGTGGGTATGGGCTACACGCTTATTGCGTATCAATCTACACTTAAAGGCGTAAGCAAGCTTGAAGTAAATGAGCAACGTTTACTTGATGAGCTTGATCAAAACTGGGAATTACTTGCTGAGCCAATTCAAACGGTTATGCGTAAATACGGTATTGAAAAACCATACGAAAAACTTAAAGATTTAACGCGTGGTAAACGTGTAAATCAAGAGATTATGGCCGACTTTATCGATGGTTTAGACCTGCCAGAGCACGCTAAAGTAGAAATGAAAAAACTAACACCTGCCAACTACATTGGCCGCGCTGTTGAGTTTATTGACGATTTAGTTTAAATACTAAATTGCGCATATAAAAAGCGAAAGGATAATCCCTTTCGCTTTTTTTGTACTAAAAATTATAGGCCAACTCTATGTACCAATTAAAAATAAACAACCTCTGTGAGCAAGAATTTTTAAACCAATACTGGCAAAAAAAACCGCTATTAATTAAACAAGGCTTTACAGACTTTCAAGACCCAATAGAGGCAGAAGAGCTTGCCGGTCTTGCTATGGAAGAAAGTATAGAGTCGCGAATTGTTACCAACCACAATAACGATTGGCAAGCATACCAAGGCCCATTTGAAGACTTTGAAAAATTAACTGAGCAACACGCTACTTTATTGGTACAAGCGGTTGATCATTGGCATAGCGATGCAGCACAACTGCTTCACCCATTTAGGTTTATACCTAACTGGCGAATAGATGATTTAATGATCAGCTACTCAACCCCTAAAGGTGGCGTAGGTCCGCACCTAGATCAGTACGATGTATTTATTATACAGGGCGAGGGTAAGCGTCATTGGCGTGTTGGCCTGCCTGATCCAACACTTAAACAATTTGCGCAAAATAAAAAACTACTGCAAGTTGAGCAATTTGAAGCCGTTATAGATTGTATTTTAGAACCCGGCGATATTTTATATATACCACCTGGGTGCCCTCACGAAGGTTATGCAATAGAAAACGCCCTTAACTACTCGGTTGGATTTAGAGCGCCTAATCAACAAGACTTATTTTCTAGTTTTGCCGATCATGTTATTGATACCGACAGCGGCCAAAAACGCTATACCGATCATACTTTAGCCCTTAGGGACTCTAAAGGTGAGCTTTTACAGAGCGAAACCGATAAAGTTAAAACCCTTATGCAAGCGCTACTTAATAACGATGAGCTATTTAAGCATTGGCTTGGTAATACCTTAAGCCAAGCCAAGCACGAAATGGACTTAGCCCCGCTTGAAGAGCCTATAACCTGCGAGCAAATGAGTGGGTTAATAGCAAACAATGCAGAAGAATTTGAGCGTTTAGGTGGTATACGTGCTATCTATCAGCAGCTAGAAGACACCCTATTATTAAGTATTAATGGCGAAAACTACCCGTTACCACTTTGCGACTTAAATGCCGTTAAACTATTAACAGATCATGATTATGTTAATACCGACGATTTAAACGCAGCGCAGCCCAGCCTAGTTTTTATTCAAACCTTTACTACACTAGTTAATGAGGGGATGTGGTTTAATTAGAGGTGCGCTATGGGCTATCAAATTAATAAGGTCGAGTGGGATAGGCAAAAAGACCAGCTACAACAAATACGTGAAAAAGTATTTGTGTATGAGTTACACATACCCAAACGAATAGAATTTGATAGCCAAGACAAACTAGCACACCATGTGCTAGTTACTCACAACAGTAACGCACCCGTAGCCACAGGTAGGCTGTGTACAGATGGCTTAATAGGCCGAATAGCCGTTTTACCCGCACACCGTAATCGCCACGTTTATACTTCATTACTTACTTTTATTGTTAATCTTGCCGCTAACGATGGGCACCAAGTTATTAGTATTAATTGTATTTTAAACGAAGTTGAACGCTTTAGACGAAACGGCTTTATACAACAAGGCGGTGTTTTTATGGAAGCAGGTATACCTAGGCAGCGAATGCAATGCCAAGTGTCTGAGTTTGTCACTAAACCATTTACATTAGTACATTAAAAAAGGGCCGTTAATAGCCCTTTTTTACGTTTATACAAGCGATACCTTATTTTGGTTCATTAGCCCAAAGTTGCTCGTTTTCATGCATTTCGTATAAGCCGTGTGCACGGTTTATAAGTAAGTTAGCAAAGTCGACCTGGGTTTTATCACGCGCGCCAACACTCATTATTTGATCTGCTTTCAACTGCCATTGTAATGAAAAATAACGCATAGCATCGCGCGCATCTTTTGCTGCACTTACTTCTGCATGATCAGTAGGTAAGCGCCCTGTTATTACCCAGTAGCTCTTGCCGTTTTGCGCTTTAAATTTCCACATAGCACACAATGGCGCTAAAAAGCGGCTGTCTTTGTCTATTACTGATTTAGGCATAATGCCTTTTTCGGCTAAGTATTTTTGGGCGTTTTGAAAACACTCGCGTTGCCAAGCAACCCGTTGTTGCTCTATTTGTGCTTGCTCTTGCGCTGTTAATGGTTTTTTTTCTTCTTGCTGCATTTTATTAACCTTTACTGCTTTTTTTCTACACTCTAAGTGCATAACAAATAAGGTGCAAGCATAAAACACCTGCTTTGCACCTTAAATACACCATTTGATTTGTTTTTAATCACAATTGCGCTTAAGCAATAATAAATCGCTGTTATTTTATATTGTGATCAAACGAGCCTACATCACCTGGGAACACCACTGGCGATTCAATCCCGTCTTTGCTTATCGCTGCAACACCAAAATAGTAATTATCTATAACAACGTTTTTAAGTGTAGCTTTACTTACATTGCCCACATCTTGACTAAATTGCCATTGTGGCTCACTGGTATAGCGCCAATAAATACGATAACCGGCTATATTATCATCATCTGAACTTTGCCACGAAAGCGTAGTGTCAGCCTTAACCGCGCCTTCAATTTTTACCTGTTTAGGGGGAGCTGGCGCCCAAGCCATTGAAGCCATTGTTACTGCGTTCAGTGACGTAAGCTTTGCTGTGTAGTCAAAATCAACGCCATCTATGGTATCGCCATAAACCACACCATTTTCTGTACGTAAATCTTGATGTTGTCGGTCGTAATGCTCATTAGTTTCCATAATTCTGACTGCTGCAAAACCTGCATCGTTAAACGGTCTATGGTGCCCGCCCCGGCCAAATCTATCTAACCTGTAAACTAACATTGTATCTAAATTTGGAATGTACCTATCGGCAATTGTATCTATATAGCGCGCTAAATTACGACTCGCCGAATCGACTTCACCACCTGTAAAACGGCGCGTTCTTGCTTGTTGTTTCGTTTCTACTACACGCGTGCCTTCTGAGAAAATACGAGCTGTTGTATTGTCGGTAACGCCATTAATACCGGTAATATTGCCAATCATGTCGTTATTTAAAACGCCATGTACTTGCCAATTGTGCTCTTGCGCATACGCTGTGAGTATTTTACCGCCAAATAAACCCTGCTCTTCGCCAGACAACGCTGCATACACTACTGAGCCATTAAATTTATGCTTGCTTAGTACACGTGCAGCTTCAATAACCCCTGCCACGCCTGAAGCGTTATCATTAGCACCCGGTGAATCACTGGTAAAGTCCATTACATCGCTCACCCGCGAATCAATATCACCCGACATAATAACCATTCGGTTTGGCTCAGTACTACCACGCTGAATGGCCACTATATTCACTACTTCAACAGGATTAGGAATTCGTTTTTCACCAGATATAGTGTCTTTAACTTCAATAACTTCTAGGCAACCACCACATTTCGCTGATATTTTTTCAAACTCTTTTTTAATCCAGCGCCGTGCAGCACCTATGCCCCGTGTATCTGACTTAGTTTCAGAAAGCGTATGGCGGGTACCAAAATCCACCAGCGTTTGTATGTCGCTCCCAATACGCTTAGCTGATACCTGCGCTGCAATATCATGTAGCTTTTGTTGTTCTTCATATTTTATGCTGGCATGAGCGTGTGCTGATAATCCTGCCGTACAAGCAAAGGCTAACGTACTCAATTTAATAAGTTTAGTTGTAATAGAAAAAGGGGTTTTGCGCATTATAAGCTCCTTATTTTTTACCTTACCATTACTCAACAACCTATTTAGTGCAACTATTTTGAGTTAAAGCTTTATACAAGTAAGCTCAACTGTAAAAATTAGCCACACATAAGTACTCCCCTCTTTTAAATAACCAAGCGTATTACAAACCTTGTTACATAAATACGCTATATACATAGCGTGTTTTCGTGGCAAACTAATGGGGTGTTTTATTTGTATTTGTAACCTATGCGCCAGCTTAAAGCCGACACTGTCTCTGCTAATTTAATTGCCACTAGTAACAACCAATATGGGCCTATTTGTGTTTATCAAAATACGGCCTATCGCTGGTTAACACTTGCCCAAAATGCACAAAGCGATATCACTATTCAAGGGGTGATGAGCCTTAATAAGAATGAGCAATTACTGATTGCGGTTAATCAATGTATGCTGTTATTTTTACTTAAAACAGCTGAGCCACTACGGGTTTTAAATTTAGGCTTAGGTACTGCGGGCATTGAGCGAGCCATTCATTATTTACATAACAAAACGGCTTATATAAATAACTTAGCTGTGTTTGACAGTGTAGAAATAAACCCCGCGATGATAAGCGTTGCTAAGCACCATTTTAACTTGCCCGCTAATCATACGGTGCACTTACAAAATGCAGAGCTGTTTGTTGCAACGTGCACACGCACATACAATGTCATTACAATTGATATTTTTAGTGGCGATGTACATCAAGACTTTTTATCTAACAGCGTATTTTGGCAAAACATACGTCGCTGCAGCGGGCTAAATGCGCAAATTATTATAAATTTAAACCCTAAAACAGGAAAAGAGCTCCAAGCTTTACTCGTCCTGTTTAGGCAACACTTTAGCTGTATTGCCCTTATAGAGTTTAACGAATACAAAAATATTGTCGTGATGCTTTCTCAGCAAAGCTTAGTGCACATTAATAAAGAAGAAATAGCCCATTCGCCATTATTTAAAACGTGGGCACCTTCCCTTCACAACGACATAAACAGCATTTACCACATAGAGTAATTTAGCGACCTGGTTCGTGTTTTTCATAGCACGGCAAATGGGTTTCTAATTGCTCCCAATTGGCTTTAGAGGTAACAAAATTATGCGACATTACATGTTCTGTAATATCGTCATCTATCAACCCTAGGCGTATTCGCAAGCGAGATTTATCCTCTGCATTAGCACTGTAAATAGGTGAGCCACATGTTTTACAAAAAAAGCGCGCACGCCCAGGTTTGAAATTAAATTCAGTTAAATTATCTTCACCTTTGGTAAGTGTAAATTCTTGAGTGTTTACAAAACCATTCGTGGCAAAAGCAGTTCCGCTGTTTTTTCTGCATAGTGAGCAGTGACAATGAATAATTTGAGAAATAGCCCCTTTAATTTCAACACTTACCGCTTTACATAAGCACGTTCCAGTATACATATAATCCCTTTTATTATTTTTAATTGCGTGTTGTTAGGTATTTTACGCGTTTAAAATAAAAACGTCAGTAGAATAGATAAAATACAATATTGGTTGACTAATTTACACTAAATTGGTTATATAAATTTTAAGTTTGAGAAATTAAAAGTTATATATTGGTTTACCAATTTATATACTTATACTTATACTTACATTAGTAAAAGAGGGATTATGCGCGTTAAATACAGCTTACTGTTAGTGGCTTGCTCAGGATTATTAGCCTGTAGCCAAAACAATCAAAACGCTCCCTCTGCAAAGTGGTTATTAGTAGATAACTTTGAACAACCGCTAAAAGGTTGGACAAAGGCCGACACAGACAACCAAACTCAACCTTATGTCGCTAACCCACAAGTAACTAAAATAGAAGTTGAGGACACAGCCAAAGGGATTAACCATTTTTTAATTAAAAAGCCTGCCGAAAATGGTATTGTCGGCAACCGCAAAGCCCTCAGCTATAAAAAGCTTCCAAAAACAGTGCCCGTTGGCGAAACCTACACTTTTTTTACCCGTATTAACGTTGCCTCTTTTCCAAATAACCATGCTTTTGGATTAAGTAACTTAGAGCCAGAGCAAATAAACGTTCATGGCTACGACGCCTTTGAAGCCACTCTACGAGTAACCGATAAAACCGAATCAAATGGGTTAGTCAATACCGGGGCGCTAATGGTCAAAACTGATAAAGGCTATAGTAATATCCAAAACTATGCACAAGCGCAATCGGCTAAACCACTTGATACAAACAGTTGGTACAACATTTGGTACGTTGTTAATAATGCATCGGTAAAAATGCAAGGCCAGCAATACAATGTATATGTTCAAGGCGGCGAATTTAAAAACCAAACCTTAGTGTATAAAAATGCCACCTTTAGAATGAAACGCGAACGCCCACTTAGCTATTTTTTAGCTAACTGTAATACGGGCCCACATAAAAAGCCTTACGAAAATGGCGGTTTACGCTATGACGACATTTATATGATTAAAGGCGTAAACCTCACAAACCCTATTCGATAAAAGTAGCAGTGTAAATTAATCGCTAAAGATCTACAGCGCGCCACTTAAATGGTATGATCATTTTCTATTATTTGTCATTTAAGTTTATAAAATGTATCGATTATTCGAAAAAATGACCAACGCATTTCCTGAGCAAAAGCCAACGCAGCCGCCCTCTACATTATTTGCGTTTTGTCGTCATTACACTAAAGGTATGGAGCTTTCGTTAGTTTTAATGTCTGTTAGTGCTGCCCTGCTTGCCATTTTAGAAGTATCGTTATTTAGCTATATGGGCCAATTGGTTGATTGGTTGGGCACCTACACACCGCAAACCCTGTTTGAAGAGCAAAAAGCCGAACTTATAAAAATGGCGGTAGTGCTTTTAGTGGTATTGCCTATTGTGGTGTTTTTTCACTCGGCTATTTTGCACCAAGCATTACTGGGTAATTACCCTATGTCGATTCGTTGGTCGGCGCATAGATACTTATTACGCCAAAGTGTTAGCTTTTATCAAAACGAGTTCGCAGGGCGTATTGCCACAAAAGTAATGCAAACATCACTGGCCGTACGAGAAGCCGTAATGAAACTGCTCGATGTACTAATGTATATTGTGGTTTATTTTGGCGCTATGGTGTTTTTAGTTGCAGAAGCTGATTGGCGTTTAATGCTACCACTTTTAGTGTGGGTAATTATTTATGCCGCCATTCAAATGTACTTTGTGCCAAAACTTAAAAAAATTGCCAGCTCGCAGGCCGATGCGCGCTCTGAAATGACCGGCCGTATAGTCGACAGCTATACAAATATATCGACCATTAAGCTTTTTTCGTACACACAACGTGAAGAACAATACGCTAAACAAAGTATGGATGTATTTTTACAGCCTGTTTATAAGCAAATGCGTTTAGTAACCAGCCTTAACTTTGCTATTAATAGCCTAAATTACTTATTAGTATTTAGTGTGGCCGCACTATCCCTTTATTTATGGTCGTTAAGTGCAATTAGCGCAGGCGCCATTGCTGTTGCTGTTAGTTTATCGCTTAGATTAAATGGCATGGCGCAGTGGATCATGTGGGAAATAAGCAGCTTGTTTGAAAACATTGGTACCGCCACCGATGGCATGAAAACCTTATCTACGCCCATTAAAGTAGATGACAAACCCGATGCAAAAACGCTTAACGTTTCTAAGGGCGATATAGCGTTTTCAAATGTTCACTTTAACTACGGCAAAGCCGCTAACGAAACCAATCGCGGTCCGGTAATGAACGGCCTAAACCTACATATAAAACCCGGTGAAAAAATTGGCTTAGTGGGTCGCTCTGGCGCTGGTAAATCAACGTTAGTTAATTTACTTCTACGCTTTTACGATACCGATTCTGGTACGATTAAAATTGATGGCCAAAACATTACCGATGTAAGCCAAGAAAGCCTTCGCCGCTATATAGCCATGGTTACGCAAGACACTTCCCTGCTTCACCGCTCTGTAAAAGATAATATTTTATACGGCCGGCCCGATGCCTCAGAAGCCGAAATGCTCAGCGCTGCCAAGCAAGCTAAAGCACTCGAGTTTATAAGCGATTTAGAAGATAGCAAAGGCAATAAAGGGTTTGATGCTCAAGTAGGCGAGCGCGGTGTAACCCTCTCTGGTGGGCAACGCCAGCGTATCGCTATAGCGCGGGTATTACTGAAAAATGCACCTATTTTAATACTCGATGAAGCCACCAGTGCGCTCGACTCAGAAGTTGAAGCCGCAATACAAGCAAGCCTAGATGATTTAATGACAGGTAAAACTGTGATTGCCATTGCTCACAGGCTATCGACCATTGCGCAAATGGACAGACTTATTGTACTTGATGGAGGACGCGTTGTAGAGCAAGGCAGCCACGAAGCGCTCATTGCACAAAATGGTATTTATGCTGGCCTTTGGGCGCATCAAACCGGTGGGTTTATTGGTGTCAGCTAAAAACTAAAAAGCAAAAGGGCTAATTACAGCCCTTTCGCTTTTATACTATCGGCTTAATAGCCTTTAACCGCATGATATTAAGCCATTAACCTTAAACCAATTAAAATTAGCATGACAATATTGGCTATAAAACTGATTAAAAAGAAGTACGTGCGTGGGCTTGGGTTTTTCTCTGTGGCTATAACGTAATACAGCGCCATATGAATTAATCGCGCTATTACATACACCCAAACACACATGGCAAATATAGGGCTTTGGTAATTTATAACAAATGCGAACAGCACAGTACCAATAAACAACGCGCTGTTTTCTAGTGTGTTATGAAAAGTACGATGGGCTCTAAATATAAAACTATCGTGCGATAAATCATCGCTAATTTTACCTGGTATAGCATTAGGCTGTTTAGCTTTGCTAAAGGTAGCTACCGACCATTGTACCACTAACATTATTAAGTAAACGTAAAACGCCATATAGGCAGAAAGCGCAACTTCAGTCATTTTTATGTCCTTAAAATTGTTTTAACTCAGTAGTAATAGCAAGTTTCAAGCCTAAAATAAGTTCATTATAATTAATAACTTATAATTTATAGGTTCAATAATAATGTAAAAGCTGCAAACCTATTTATAAATGTTACCCACGTATTAACTCCTTAACGTTAGCGTAATTGATACCACTGCGTGATCGGTTGTTAAATCGTCTCGTTCGTATTCTGGGTTTATTAAATGCCTGTCGTATGTATGATAATCACTCACTTCATAAAAGCTATCATCGTAACCTGGGTCAAATTCACACGAGAGTAAAATATAATCAAGTACCGTACTACTTGTTCCATAGTAATGGGTAGGGCTGCGATTTAATAACGGCGCAGCGGGGGCATTACTTTGTTGAGCATCTGCATGGCTGCCAGCGTTTTGCTGTGTATTGTGCGCCGTAAATTGGCTCATTTTTAGTGTTTTAAATAACTGCCACGCGTCATTTAAACAATATTTAGCAAGGTATGTTTTAACATCAAATGCTGGGGCAAATCGCAATGTATTCGTTAATAAATGGCTTAACACGCCATCGGCTAGGTCGTTATTAAAATCGCCCATTAGCACCATAGGCTGTTGTGTAGTTTCGCGTCGAGCAATCATTTCTATCATTAGTAAAGTGGCTTCACTTCCGCGCTGAATGGTTGAGCCCCACGAGCCGGCCACATTTGCTTTGAGAGTGTCTATTATGTTTTTTTCGCTTGAGAGCGGCTCGGTTTTGGCTGAGCTAGTAGTACTTTCATCACTTTCAATCATGGCTCGTTTTGACTTAAAATGCACTACATAACAGTCAGTATTACCTACATGGGGTAATCTAATGGTGGCTCTTAACACCTTACGGCTAAACGTAAAATTACTATTAAGGCCAAGCATTTCAACAAGCTCGGTATTGTGCTTAACCGCAGCAACATCAACAATCTCAAATTTAGACGCTATAGCCACTACCGGGCGCTTAAAAATAAAATCATCAATCACCTCTGGCGTATCAACCACAGCAAAATATGTATAGCCTTGCTGCGCCATTAACGCCTTTAGCGATTCAATACTAAATACTTCTTGAAAACCTACTACATCAGGCGCGTACTCATTTAAATACTCCACAATCCAGCGCTGTTTGCGTGCCCATTGCTCTGCGGTATAAATTTTTTCAAAATCGTAATACGCATTAGGCGGCTCAAGGTAGTTAAATAAATTAAACGTGGCTATTTTAAATTGCGTGTTTTTGACTACAGGCTCGTTTAAATCAGCAGCAGGTTCAGCCTCAAGCGTAGTGTGATGTAAAGTCGATTCAAAATTACTGATAACAATAGCCTAGCGAATAAAAGTGCGTTAATTATACCCTAAAGGGTTTAAAGTTCTAAACCGTGAATTATTCTCAACATGCAAATAAAGCCCTTTATTTGCGCTATACTGCCCTCCTCGTTATTAGCGCACACATAGGTATTATGAACTACTCAAATTTTGGTACTAAATTTACACAACCCAACGGAATAACGCAGCTTATGGAAGATTTAGGCAGCGCTAACGCAAGCAATAATCCCAATATTGTTATGCTAGGTGGCGGTAACCCCGCACACGTACCACAGGTTAATGCCGTATTTTTAGATGAATTACAAAAGCTAGTAGCCAGTAATAAAGTATCGCAAGTATTTGGTTTGTACGACGGGCCAACTGGCAATGACGAATTTAGAGCGGCCCTTGCTAAACAGCTCAATAGCGAGTTTGACTGGGGCTTAACACCACAAAACATAGCACTGGGTAACGGCAGCCAAGCTAACTTTTTTGTATTGTTTAATATGCTTGCGGGCAAAATGAGCGATGGCACTAATAAGCGTATATTGTTTCCGCTTGCGCCTGAATACGTAGGTTACGCCGACCAAGGTTTATCTGATGATATGTTTGTGGCAATCAAGCCCGACATCGAAATTTTAAATACACCCAGTGGCTCTAAGCAGTTTAAATATGTCATTGATTTTGACGCGGTAGAAAACGTATTAGCCAACGATACCAGTATTAGTGCACTGTGCGTATCGCGCCCTACCAACCCAACTGGTAATGTCATTACCGATGAGGAAGTACGCCATCTAGACGCCCTTGCACACAAGTACAATATTCCCCTAATTATTGATAACGCCTACGGCGACCCTTTCCCGGGCTGTATTTACACCGATGCAAACCTTACGTGGAACTCAAACATTATATTGTGTATGTCGCTTTCAAAACTTGGCTTGCCAGGCCTGCGCACTGGTATTGTGGTTGCCAATAACGAAATAATTAAAGCCATAGGCCGTGTTAACGGCTCTATGGTGTTATCGCCTAACGCTATTGGCCCAAGCTTAGTAACCCGCTTAATTAACGAAGGCGAATTACTGCCTTTGTGTAAAAATACTGTATTGCCTTTTTATAAAAATAAAGCAGAGATAGCCATAAACCTGTTTGATGAAATTTTTGCAGACTTGCCTGTTTATTTACATAAACTCGAAGGCGCGTTTTTTATGTGGCTATGGTTTAAAGACTCAAAAATAACCAGCGAAATGCTTTATCAAAAACTCAAAGAGCAAGATGTATATATAATTCCTGGGCATAACTTTTTTATTGGCATTGAAGATAGCTGGGAGCACAAACACCAGTGCGTACGCATTAACTACGCCAACGATGAAGCCACACTCAGAAAAGGCCTAGAGGCAATTAAAGCGCTTATTATGTAGCGCTTTAATTAACGGTTTACATCGTATTTTAACGAGGTGGTTAACGCTTAGCGTTAGCCACTGTGTTTTTTATTTAACCTACTGTTTAGGGGCTAACGCCTTGGTTAATAAGGCAAACAGCAAGCCACCTAAAGCACCTGCTAGTAACTGCAAATAAAATCCCCATCCACGAGCGCCCGCTATAATATGAATATTCATAATCGACTCAATCGCCACTAAAACCACGGCAAAAGCAGTGATACCCGATGCCACAAATAACGCCATGCTGTATTTTTTAAACTTTTTAGCAAGTAACACAACAGCAAAAAAAGCGATAGCCAAAGCAATGGCAATAATAGCGCCATAGGTAGGTAATAGCCCTAACCAATCATCTAGCGTTAAATTAATACGGTCGCTTAAGCTGACCACAACACCCACATCAATTAATTGATTGACAACATATTGGCTATGAAACAAGCTAGCAAGCGTAAAGGTAAATAACCAAGAAACTAAAAATATAGGGAGTAAACGTGTTAAAAATGGCATGGTTATCTCAACTTAAAATAAAGCTTTTTTCTTACAGTAGCAAAGGCTTGCAATGTAAACAACGACTCTCTCAATTAGCGCTATGGCTGTTTGTAGTGCTTTTTGCGTCTACCGCCATTGCAGCTACATTACCTAAAGAGCAGTACAGTACCCACACAGTTGCTACAAAATTAAATTCGCCGTGGAGCATGGTTAAACTGCCAAATGATACATGGCTAATTACAGAGCGCGACGGCCACGTTGTTATTGTAAAAAACAATCAGCAAACTAGAGTAAATTTAAACCTTGAAGGTTTATACGTTGCAGGCCAAGGCGGCTTACTTGATATAGTGCTCTCGCCTAATTTTAACACAAGCAAAGAAGTTATATTTACCTACGCACAAGGCACAGCTGAGGCTAATCGCCTAGTAATTGCAAAAGCTACCTTTAATGGTACCGGCTTTTCAACGCCTGTTATTATTTACACAGTAGCGACTGATAAAAATACCCCACAACACTACGCTGGCCGCGCCCTCTTTTTGCCCGACAACACTTTACTGTTTTCAACTGGTGATGGCTTTGATTTTAGAGAGCAAGCACAAGTAATAACCAGCCAACTTGGCAAACTATTACGCATAAACCTAGATGGCACTATCCCAAAAGATAACCCATTTATTAATCACAAAAACCCCAATGCACACGCTGTTTACTCGCTCGGTCACCGAAACCCACAGGGCTTAGTGTATGATTACGATACCGAGCAAATTATTAGCCACGAGCACGGCCCCGCCGGTGGCGATGAGCTAAATTACTTAACGCCAGCTACCAACTACGGCTGGCCGGTGATCACCTACGGTGACGATTATTCACAAGCACGTATTTCTCCTTTTAGAGATTACCCCGGCATGCAAAAACCAAACGTAGATTGGACGCCTTCAATCGCCCCGTCAGGCATGGCGTATTATGGCTCTAAACAGGCCGTATTCCCTTCACTTCAAAAACATGTGCTCATTACCACCCTCGTTGATAAAAAGCTCTACAGCGTTAATCTGGCTAATGGCGAATTCACCCAATCACACATATTTCCAGAAGCAACAGGAAGATTAAGAGATGTGTATGTCACCACTGAGGGTAATGTAGCAGTATTAATGGATGGGAAAAATGCTGAGCTGGTGTTGTTTAAATCTAATTAATTCACAAGATGGTAAGAAGAACTGCTCTTTTTGAGAAAAACAGCGGCTTTTAGTAAGCCGCTTTAATACGTTTAAGTTATGTTGCCCGAAGTAAAATAATACGGATTTGAGCTCTTAGTTTCCCCATAAACAGTCTGACATGTAACAGTAGCTTTATACTACATTATATACATGTTGAGATATTGCCTTTCCGCGCTCTAAAACTTTTTCTTTGTCCCAATCCTGCCCATGAATGAAGTTCGCCTCTAATGGATAGCCAGTTTTACTAAGTATGGAAATCTTCTCTGTTGGCAGATTATCTTTTAATTTATGACCATTTGTACTCGCATCAGTAAGTAACAAATTTCCTACATTACCTATTATAAAAGGGTCTGAACCAGATTTGATCATCGCTTCTGGAATAATGTGTTCAATCGTTAAGTTAGAATGGTTAATATCAAGCCCATTAGATTGAGTGCCTAAAAGCTTACACAAAGAGTACTTTATAACATTTTTAGACTTTGTTTTATTTGATAGGTAGTCCAAGTCTAAGAACTTAACCTCAAACTCACCATATGAAGGTAGCTTTTCATTTAACTTACGTTTTAAACCAGTTAATACTCTTTGTACTGCATCATTATCCTGAGCTTCCGTCAATCTAATTGAGTTTTGCGAATACATTGTCGCAATGCTACCTGAGGATCTTTGCTGCGTAACAGCATTAAACGCAAAGTGAAAATGCTCAATCTGTTTAAGCGTCGATTTGAGTTGCTTCAGTGTTATCTTTTTAGAGTCGTATGCAACAAGAAGCGCCAATACAAATGATGATTGCTGTTTTACTTTAAAACTATTTAGAGCTATTAAGGATGTTTTAACTTCAAATAGCTCTTTAGTCCACTCGGAACTTTCTGGGCTCAACATTCTGCTATAGCAAACTGCATACTCCCCAAGGTCATGTAACAAAACTTTAGCGTTGTTCGAGTCTATCTTTATATATTCTTTTATTAGGGCAAATAACTTCTTGTCAGTCGTATAAGCATGCTTTGATATCCAGAAATGTAAAAGAAAAGCATCGATAACACTGGAATCGGAGATATCATCAAAGCGCTTTACAAGGCTGCTCCATGCTTCTTTTGGGCTATCAAGTGAATGATGTGAATTTTTTATTGTTTTTAGAATCAAGTTTTTAACAAGATCTGAAGTCTTTAGATCACGACCACGAGCATTTAGTGTTTCGAAGATTAAATAAGCATCATCTTCGTTATCTAGTTGAATAAAAACGAGTTTTAAAGATAAAAATTTATCCCTTAGTTCTTTTAACTTTAATACTGGGTCTTCATGAGCGAAGATTTCCATTTGTGGATCTTCTGCTTCAGTAAAAGGTATGTATTGCTCTAATTTATCTGAAAGTAGCTCATAGGCTGCTTTTAAATTGGATTCTTCGGCACCAACCTCACAATTAATTTTAATACTAGAATTGTTATCATTAAAAGCTTGGATATGGTTTTGAAGATATGGAAATGAAGTCTCGGCATTAAGAACAAATTCATTTACATAATCATTATTTGGTGTCTCAATAAAGCGATGAATACCCTTTGCTAAGTTTTCTTCACCAAGTCTAAGAAAGGCGTCTCTTATCACTGAGAGGGCGATTGTAATAGTCGTCAAACGCTGTTGTCCATCAACGATACCAAAATATGGCTTTCGAGTTTGGTATACAACCATCGAGCCAATAAAATAGCTATCTGTTTTATCCCCAATTATATCCAGCCAAAAATTTTCAACTTCATCTTTACCCCATGAATATGGGCGCTGAAACCTTGGAATTTGAAAATAGCCGGAAGAAAAAATATCTTGTACTTCTTTATCATTAGCTTCGATTTTCATTATTTAAACAGTCCTTTTTATAAAAAACTTACATATTGCAGCACGACTCGTCATGCATCGAAATATATTGCGCCACATAACCTTTTACTCAGCGGAAAGCGCGACCAATGAGTGGTTTTCCAATGATTTAACTTGCTAAATGCTATTTATTGTCACTCTCAACTTTTTGTCTGATTTTAGGCATTTGTATGTGTAACAGGACAAATGCTAGCACTTATGGACCAAATGCAAACCAAGCTTGCATTTGAAAAGCCCAAAAGTAAATGAACCAACCTTGGGAAATAACTAAGCCAATGAGTTTTAAACAGCACGAGAAGAGCATTAGGTCTTCCATTGCAGCTAAAGCTAACCCAAAGCCTAGTACACCCAAGCCATATAGATATAGAGCTATAGATTAAAACTTACAGATGAATAAATAACTTCAGAATCTATGGCAATGCCAAATATAAATGGAATTAATACCAGCATCATAATGCTTAAGAGAAAACGCTCATTACTTTGGTGTTTCGGATGATCTTTATTTTTCTTTGAAAGTTTCTCTAATGTGTCCATGGCATTTAACATCTTAGTATCAGGCATTTGTCGCTTTCCAAACTGACAAATGTCCAAATATTACGAACCATACAATTTAACCAGCGAATAGACACATGTAAACAACTACTTAGCTATCATCTAAATTTACTGGATGCGAGAAAACACCAAAATGGTAGAGATCAGTAATAAAGGACAAAAGAGTAATACACTAATAAATAACAAAACTTAGACTTTTTTCTTTCGCCTTGAACCTTTTACCTTTAAGTTTTTACCCACAAAAAAGCCGCTGTTCGTTTAAAACAGCGGCTTTTCTACTTATAGCTTATAGCTTATAGCTTATAGCTTATAGCTTATAGCTAAAAACTAATAGCTAACCTTCAACTTTCCCAATCACTTCAAGTCCACCCATGTATGGGCGTAATACTTCTGGTACAACTACTGAACCATCGGCTTGTTGGTAGTTTTCTAGTATGGCTACGAGTGTACGGCCAACGGCTAAACCTGAGCCATTTAGTGTATGTAGTAATTCTGGCTTTTTAGCACCTTCACGGCGAAAACGTGCTTGCATACGGCGCGCTTGGAAATCGACCATATTTGAACAAGACGAAATTTCACGGTAGGTATCTTGGGCCGGTAACCATACTTCTAAGTCGTATGTTTTAGCTGCGCCAAAGCCCATGTCGCCCATACATAAAATTACTTTACGGTATGGTAGTTCTAGTCCTTGTAAAATTTGCTCTGCGTGGCCTGTTAGCTCTTCAAGCGCTTGCATTGAATCTTCTGGTTTTACTAGTTGAACTAGTTCAACTTTATCAAACTGATGCTGGCGAATTAAGCCGCGTGTATCACGACCGTAGCTGCCCGCTTCACTTCTAAAACACGGCGTGTGCGCAGTTAAGCGAATCGGTAAATCGCTTTCTTCGTAAATTTCGTCACGTGCGCTATTAGTCAGCGGTACTTCTGCTGTTGGGATTAAGCTAAAGCCAGCTTGTTGTTCACCGTCGTCGTTTATTAGGCCTAATGTATGGAATAAATCGCCTGCAAACTTAGGTAATTGGCTTGTACCGTAAAGGCTTGCGCTATTTACTAAGTACGGTACATACATTTCTGTATAGCCGTTTTTATCTGTGTGGGTATCTAGCATGTATTGCGTAAGTGCACGGTGCATACGCGCTACTTGGCCGCGCATTACTGTAAAACGTGCGCCACTAATTTTAACGCCCATTTCAAAGTCTAGGCCGTTTAGGTCTTGCCCTACGTCTACGTGATCTTTTACTTCAAAGTCGTACTTTTTAGGCGTGCCCCAGGTAAGTATTTCAACGTTGTCGTCTTCATCAGCGCCTTCTGGTACTGATTCATCTGGCAAGTTTGGAATTGCTAATGCAATGTCGTTAATGGCGTTGAGTACTTCGTCTTGCGCTTTTTTAGTTGCGTCTAATTCGCTGCCTAAATTTGCCACTGCGTCTAATAGTGGTTGAGCGTCTTCGCCTTTTGCTTTTGCTTGACCAATGGCTTTAGCACTGGCGTTACGTTGACTTTGAAGCTCTTGCGTTTTTACTTGTAATGTTTTGCGTTGTTCTTCAAGTTCTGTCACTTTTGCAACATCAAGCTCGTAGCCACGAGCCGCTAAGCGTGCTGCAGTTTGCTCAACGTCTTGTCGTAAATATTTAGAATCTAACATGTTAGTTTTTTAACCTTTTTGCATTACCAGCTGAAGGCCCAGCCAAGCCATAAAAATACAGATCATCACATTTAAGATGATATTGAGGGCCATTTTAATAAAGTGACCTTGTTGTAATAACAACAACGAGTCCATTGAGAATGTTGAAAAGGTGGTTAACGCACCTAAAAAGCCAATACCAATAAGGGTTTTAGCGGGGCTTGTGGCGATAATTTCTTTCTCTATCAAACCGTACAAAATGCCCATTAACAATGAACCCAGAATATTAACCGTCAACGTGCCAAAAGGGAATCCCCTACCAAGGAGTTTTAGCATGGTTTCACTAATAAAAAATCGTAAACAGGCTCCTGAGGCGCCGCCAAGGGCGATCATCATATAAAGTTTAATCATTTTCGTATCGTTTAAGTGGGCTTTGCGCGTCGCGTTCTTTTAAGTAATCAAGCTTTTGCTTAATTTTTTTCTCAAGGCCACGATCGCTCGGTAAATAATAGTGTTTGTCTTGAATTTCTGGCGGTAAATATTTTTCACCAGCGGCAAAGGCACCCTCTTCGTTATGTGCGTAGCGATACTCGGCGCCATAGCCTAAATCTTTCATTAGGTTTGTAGGCGCGTTTCGTAAATGCTCTGGCACTGGGTAGCTTGGCTCGTTTTTGGCATCAGCCTTTGCTTGGTTAAATGCCATATAAACGGCATTACTTTTAGGTGCGCTGGCTAAATATAAAGTGGCTTGTGCAATGGCGCGTTCGCCCTCGCTTGGGCCTACACGCTGAAATATATCCCATGCGTTTAACGCCACTTCCATTGCCCGTGGGTCGGCGTTACCTATGTCTTCTGTGGCAATGGCAAGTAAACGCCTTGCTACATAAAGAGGGTCGCCGCCACCGGCTAAAATACGGCAATACCAATACAGCGCACCATCGGGTGAGCTGCCTCGTACTGATTTATGAAAAGCCGATATTAAATCGTAAAATTCATCGCCGCCTTTATCGTATTTAGCTAAATGGGTTGGTAGTACTTGGCTTAATACGTGCTCATCTACGTTGTATGTGCCGTTTTGCTCACTCGTTAAATCAACCGCTTGCTCAAGCAGGTTTAACACTTTACGGGCATCGCCGCCGCTTGCTTGGCAAAGCGCTTGTTTGGCGTTATCGGCAATAACAATGTTTTTTTGGTTTAGTTGCTCATCTTGCTTAAGTGCGCGCTCTATCACTGTGTATAGGTCGGTATCGGCTAGCGACTTTAAAACATACACGCGTGCACGCGATAAAATCGCATTATTAAGTGCAAATGAGGGGTTTTCGGTTGTCGCGCCTACAAATATAAAAGTGCCGTCTTCTATGTGAGGTAAAAATGCATCTTGCTGCGATTTATTAAAACGGTGTACTTCATCCACAAACATTAAGGTGCGTTGCCCGCGGCTTTGTAGGTTATCGTGCGCTTGCGTTACGCTGTCGCGAATATCTTTTACGCCTGCGGTAACAGCCGACATTTGTATAAGTTCGGCATCGGCGTGGTTTGCAATAATTTGCGCAAGGGTGGTTTTACCTACCCCAGGCGGCCCCCACAAAATTAAGCTGTGGCAACGCCCTGCAACAATGGCTTGGTGCAAGGGCTTGTCGCTACTTAGTAAATGCTGCTGACCTATGTATTCGTCAAGCGTTGTTGGGCGCATGCGCGCCGCAAGTGGGCGTACATCGGGCCCAAAGTTAAAGCCTAAATTATTCACCGTTACTCTGATCGTCTATTTCTACACCCTCTGGTGGGGTAAATTCAAAGGTGCTTGTATCAAGCGAGGTATTTACTTGTGCATTGTTAAAACTAAACGACGAAAGCTGACCAGAATTATCCGTCACAACTAACTTAGCAAGGCCTTGCTCGTTACCTGCAAAGGTAATATCAAGTTGCTCTACTTGGCTTTCTACGCCTTTATTTGGGGTTACACTAAAGCCAGAGTCTGTGGCTTGAACACTGTATTTTTCCCATTGTGCGGGATCTTTTGAAGTAAGCAGTACAAACGGTGTTGAATCTATAAGGCTATGGGTATCCATAATAGTTACTTGCTCAGCAAAGCTGTCGAAGTAATAGGTTTTGTCACCATTGGATACAAATAAGGTATCGTCTGGGTTTGTTTGCTGCCAGCGGATCATCATAGGTTGTTTAAGGGCAATTGTGCCCTCGCCTTGCATAACCGCTTGGCCTTGCGGATCGGTTACGTTTTGAGAAAACTGCGCTTTAAAACTTTTAAGGGTTGCGAGTTTGTCTTGCAGTGCTTGGCTGTCATCAGCAAAGCTAGGCGTGGCAATTAAACTGCCAAGCACTAATAATAAACTGTTTAATTTTTTCATTAATTTGCTCCATTAGGTACTAATACATCGCGAGCGCCGTTATGGCCTGGTGAACTCACGATACCCGATGTTTCCATTTGTTCTACTAGTCGTGCTGCGCGGTTATAGCCAACACGTAATTTACGTTGTACTGAGGATACCGATACTTTGCCGGTTTCGATTACAAACGCAACGGCTTCGTCGTATAGCGGATCTGACTCTTCATCTGCATTTTCACTGGTTTCACCTGGTAATAAAACATCTTCTGTTGCATCACCATTTAAAATTTCATCAATGTAATTTGGTTTACCGCGTGCTTTCCAATCGTTTACTACCGCATGTACTTCATGGTCGTCTACAAATGCGCCATGCACACGCTCTGGTACGCTTGTGCCTGGCGGTAAGTAAAGCATATCACCCATACCTAATAAGTTTTCGGCGCCTTGTTGATCCAATATGGTACGCGAGTCTATTTTGCTCGACACCTGAAACGCCATACGCGTAGGTATATTGGCTTTAATTAAGCCGGTAATTACATCTACCGATGGGCGCTGTGTTGCAAGTACTAAATGTATACCTGCGGCACGTGCTTTTTGCGCAATACGGGCAATTAGCTCTTCAACTTTTTTACCTACAATCATCATCATGTCGGCAAATTCGTCTATTACTACCACTATGCTCGGTAGTTTATCTAACTCGTCTGGGCCTTCTTTCATGCCGTCGGTGTCTTTAAATAATGGGTCAAGAATTGGGTAACCCGCTTCTTTGGCCTCAAGTACTTTTTGGTTGTAACCTTTTAAGTTACGTACACCCAACGCCGACATTAATTTATAACGGCGTTCCATTTCGCCTACACACCAACGTAGTGCGTTAGCGGCTTCTTTCATGTCGGTAACTACTTCACACAATAGGTGCGGAATACCTTCGTAAACCGAAAGCTCAAGCATTTTCGGGTCAATCATGATCATACGAACATCATCAGGGCCCGATTTGTACAGTAAGCTTAATATCATTACATTAACGCCCACTGACTTACCCGAACCTGTGGTACCCGCTACCAGTAAATGGGGCATTTTACCTAAATCGGCACACACAGGTTGCCCTGCAATATCTTTACCTAACACCATGGTTAGTGGCGATGGATTTTGCTCAAATTTAGGGGCGTTAATTACCTCAGATAAACGTACAATTTCGCGGTACTTGTTAGGCAGCTCTATCCCTATGTAAGTTTTACCTGGGATCACCTCAACCACACGTACGCTAATTGCCGATAACGAACGGGCTAAATCTTTTGATAAACCAGTAATTTTAGACACCTTTATACCCGGCGCTAAATCAAGCTCAAAACGTGTTACAACTGGGCCTGGGTATACGCCAACCACTTTTGCTTGTACGTTAAAGTCGAGTAATTTTGTTTCAACAAGACGCGATACACTTTCAAGCTCTTCTTCCGATATCGGGTTTTTGGCTTTATCCGGTCTGTCGAGTAAATCAAGCGACGGTAATGGCCCTGGCGGTGGCTCTTTATCTAGTAACTCTTCAAACTTTTCTTTTGCTGTTGGCGGAGGCTGATATGCAGGTTTTGGCTTAGGCATAGGCCTTGCTGGCGATACCACCGTGGTAACCGGTTTTTCAGGCTCAACAACTTGGCTTTGATCAAGCGCGTTGAGTGCAGCCGCTGTATCCATAGGCTCATCGTCTATGGCGCTAAAGCCAATTTCTTGGTCGAGTATATCGTCTAGCTCATCAAATGGGCTGTAGTCATCACTAATTTGCGGCTCGCTAAAGGTAGGCTGCTCTTTAGTAATGGCTTTTTGTTTAGCTGGTTTTTTACTTTTAGCAGGTTCTTGTTCAAATTCTGATGATTGCTCGAGTGTGGCATCGCTTTGCTCATAATCGTCAGGCTCATCATTAAATTGCGCATCGGCTTGCACCGGATTTGCCGCAATACGCTCTCGTTGCATCCAACCTTGGGCGTAATTAGCAATGTAACGGTAGCCTCTAACCACTAAATCGCCGAGGTAATCTACAAATTCAACCCACGACACACCGGTTAATAAAGTAAGCCCAGCAAAAAAGAAGCACAATAATAGTATAGAGGTACCGGTAAAGTTAAATGCTGGCATCATGGCCGATGCAATCACATCGCCCACTACCCCGCCGGATGAAAAGTTATAAATATCATCAAAGTTAATGCTGCTGATTGCCGTTGCTGAGGTAATAAATAAAGCAAAGCCAATAACACGCAAAGCAAGTGTGGTGTAGTCGAGCTGTAAAATACGATGAGGTTGTTTAAACAGTAAATAGCCAAATAGCTGAATAGCGGCCGGCACTAAATAAGCAAGCCAACCAAATGAAAGTAATAATATATCGGCTACCCAAGCACCGGCAGTGCCTGTAATATTTTTTACATTTCTAAATTCACCCGTTTGCGACCACGCAGGGTCAGCGGGATCAAAGCTGATTAAAGCACATAATATGAATATTGCCGCAAAGGTACTGATGATCAGCCCTGTTTCTAATAGTCTTTGCACACCGTTTAGGCGCATAACTTCCTATCCCTCTTTATTGTTCTATTGGCACTTGCTTGCAATCAAATACCTTAGCAGGAAATGCAATTTGATGCACTTTATCTTAATGTGTATGGCCTGATTATGAACAAGTTTTTATAAATTAGAGTGTGTTTATCTTTTGCGGTTAAATTTACGCAATGTAAGGGCGAATAATTACGCCGTCTTCACCTTTTACTTCTTCCATTACTACATAGGTGCGGCTTTCACTCACGTTTGGCAGCTTTAAAAGAATGTCGCCTAGTACACCGCGGTATTCTGACATATCGTTTACGCGTGTTTTTAATAAAAAATCAAAATTGCCCGATACCAAGTGACACTCTATTATCTCTTCGTGCTGTTTAACCGCCGCACTAAATTCATCAAATACGTCGGGCGATGTTTTGGTAATGGTTACCTCAACATACACAGATAAGCCTTGGCCAAGCTTTGCTGGATCAACCACCGCTTTGTAGCCAAGTATATAACCTTCACGTTCTAACTTTTTTACGCGCTCCAGACAGGGCGTGGCGCTCAGGCCAACTCGTCGGGCCAGTTCTACATTAGAAAGGCGTCCATCGTGCTGTAATTCCATTAAAATTTTACGGTCAATTCTATCTAATAACTGATGCATACACCCAACTAGTTTAATATTCTGTTTATTTTTATTATTTAGATAATAACACTAGCTAGCCTTTTAAAAAAGGTGAGACACACTGCCTTATGATGAATATAATAGTGAAAAATGTTAATCCGTTCTTAATAAGGCAAATTTTATGATTATTGGTGTACCTAAAGAAATTAAAAACCATGAATACCGTGTAGGTATGGTTCCTGCGAGTGTTCGTGAATTAGTAAATCACGGCCACCAAGTGATTGTTGAAACAGATGCAGGTATGGGCATTGGTTTTACTAACGAAGATTACACACAAGCTGGCGCTGAAATTTTAGCCACTGCAGCTGATGTTTTTGCAAAAGCAGACATGATCGTAAAAGTAAAAGAGCCACAAGCTGTTGAGCGTGCAATGCTACGCGAAGACCAAATTTTATTTACTTACCTTCACCTTGCACCTGATCTTCCACAAACTGAAGACCTTGTTAAAAGCAAAGCGATTTGTATTGCTTACGAAACAGTGACTGATGCACGTGGCGGCTTGCCGCTTCTTGCACCAATGAGTGAAGTAGCAGGTCGTATGTCTATTCAGGCCGGCGCACAAGCGCTTGAAAAATCTAACCACGGCCGTGGCATGTTACTAGGTGGCGTACCAGGCGTTGAAGCAGCTAAAGTAGTTGTTATTGGCGGCGGCATGGTGGGTCGTAGCGCAGCGCAAATGGCTGTTGGCATGGGCGCAGACGTTGTAGTACTTGACCGCAACATAGATGTACTTCGTGCACTAGACGCGCAATTTGGTAACAAAGTTAAAGCGATTTACTCAACAGCTGACGCACTTGAAAAACACGTACTAGAAGCTGACTTAGTAATTGGTGGCGTACTAATTCCAGGTGCTGCAGCACCTAAACTAGTAACAGCCGATCACATTAAAGCAATGAAGCCAGGCTCTGCAATTGTTGATGTTGCTATTGACCAAGGTGGTTGTATTGCAACTTCTAAAGCAACAACGCATGCTGATCCTACATACATTGTTGATGAAGTTGTTCACTACTGTGTTGCTAACATGCCAGGTGCTGTACCACGTACTTCTACCTTTGCACTTAACAATGCAACATTGCCGTTTATTATTAACCTTGCAAACAAAGGTTACAAAAAGGCACTACTAGATGACGCGCACTTCTTAAAAGGCTTAAACGTAATTAAAGGCCAAGTAACTTACAAAGAAGTAGCTGAAGCGTTCAACATGGAATATGTTGACCCTCGTACAGCAGTAGAAAACGCGTAATTTTGCGTTTAGTCGTTAGGTGTTATTGAACAAAATAGTTACCTAACTACAAGCAATAAAAAAGCAGCTAATTAGCTGCTTTTTTTGTATCTAAATTTTGACTATATAAATTAATTTATATAAAACGCTTAATTATAAAATCAACTTTTACGCGTTTAGCCTGACCAAGTAGCTTTTTAACCGGTTGCGGGTAATTTTCTACTGTTTCTAAATCATTTGGCCCAGTTAAACGGCGGCAGTGTTTTAAAATTTCCTGCTTTTCGTTATCTATGGCTTGCATAATACTTTGCTGTGGGTCTTCAATTAAAATACCGTTTTCGATATCAAGGCCCCACGCTCGCGGATTAAGGTTATGCCCGCTTAATAAGTGGCGTTGTCGGTCGGCGCAAATACCTTTTAAGTGAAACGAGTTACTCTCGTGCTTCCATAAATACACGTTTAAATTGCCGTTATCTATATGGCGCTTTTGCGATTTTACAAATTTATGCAAAATAGTTTCGTATAAATACGGTAGTGCACCAATTTTACTAAACGGCTCACTTGGCGGCAGATAAAAATCGTTTGCGGTTTTATCACCTACTACAATGGTTACTTGCTTACCTTGTTTTAATAATCGACGTAGTGAGCGCATAAGCGGCGCCGGAAAATTAAAATACGGTGTGTAAAGTACAAGCTCTTGCTCTGTGGTATCAAACAAGTTTTTAATTAATCGGTTAAGGCTATTATTACGACGCCCTAAACCTAAAAACAAACGCACCCCGAGTGGGTCGTTATTGGGCGTAGTTGGGTTTGCATAACTGGCCGACTTGAGCTCGCGCATTAATTGCTTTTGTTCAAATTTAAAGTCTATTAAGCGCTTAAGCGGGCGTGTATCAATACGTGGCACGGCTTGCGAGCCTATTAGCTTAGACTCAATAAAATCAACCACGGAGTCGCACAGTGCTGCTTGGTCAACTAAAAAGTAACGGTCGAGCCTGTAGCGTTCGTTGTATTGTAAGTACACGTTATTTAAGCTGGCGCCGCTGTACAATAAAGTATCATCTACAACAAAACCTTTAAGGTGTAACACACCAAACAACTCTTTGGCTTTAACTGGCACACCGTAAACTTGTACGTTTGATTTAAATTTTTCTAAATAGTCACAATATAAACTTGCGTTACCGTCCGATTTTTTTGCACCAATAAGACCACGTTGAGCACGATGAAAATCAACCAACACTTTTATTTCAAGGTTGGGGTTTGCCAACGACACACGATGCAGCGCTTCAAGTATTTCGCGCCCTGCTTCGTCATCTTGTAAATAAAGTGCCGTAATGTAGATTCTTTTTTTTGCATTGCTAATTAAACGTAGCAATTGCGTACGGTACTCTTGTGCGTTGGTTAAGACGTTAACGTCTTTTGAAGTCAACCCAAATGCGGGTTTTTCCTGCCAAAATAACATAGTTGCCTATTCACTAAGGTCACATAATCTATCAGTGACAAATAAAATTAGGTAAAACATATCAAAAAAATACTAACGGGTCATGAATTAACGAAGCTTTGTTGCTCATCTGTTTGTTTTTTAGCCTTTACACGGGCTATTTTATCGTTCCAGGCAAAGTCAGTACATAATATTGCACAGCTTTTAATTTTGTCAGAAAAAAATATTCACATAATTTGTTTACTTGTGCCTTGTTTTTCTTAGAATCGAAGCCATTAAGTTCAGTATTAAACGTTTAGGAAAAGATCATGACTGAAGCAAAACACTCTAAGTTACTAATTTTAGGCTCTGGCCCTGCGGGTTACACTGCCGCAGTATACGCCGCACGTGCAAATTTAAACCCCGTTTTAATTACCGGCATTCAACAAGGTGGCCAATTAACGACCACAACTGAAGTTGAAAACTGGCCAGGCGATGCGCACGGTTTAACAGGCCCTGCATTAATGGACCGTATGAAAGAGCACGCTGAGCGCTTTGAAACGGAAATTGTGTTTGACCACATTAATAAAGTAGATGTGTCTAAGCGCCCTTTCACGCTTACTGGCGACCAAGGTACTTACACATGTGATGCATTAATAATTGCCACTGGTGCATCGGCTAAATACTTAGGCTTAGAGTCTGAAACTAATTTTCAAGGTCGTGGTGTATCTGCATGTGCTACATGTGATGGTTTTTTCTATAAAGGGCGTAAAGTTGCCGTTGTAGGTGGTGGTAACACTGCTGTAGAAGAAGCGCTTTACTTATCTAACATTGCGGATGAGGTACACGTTATTCACCGTCGTGATAGCTTCCGCAGTGAAAAAATTCTTGCTGATCGTCTTAACGAAAAAGCGCAAAATGGTAACGTAGTCATGCACTACAACCGTACGCTAGACGAAGTACTTGGCGATGAGATGGGTGTAACTGGCGTACGCATTAAAGATACACAATCTGATGCTACCGAAGAGCTTGATTTAGCGGGTGTGTTTATTGCTATCGGCCATAAGCCAAACACCGACATGTTTGAAGGCCAACTAGAAATGAAAGACGGCTATTTAGTGGTTGAGTCTGGTCTTAACGGTAACGCTACACAAACAAGCGTACCTGGCGTATTTGCCGCAGGTGATGTGTCTGATCACATTTACCGTCAAGCAATTACGTCTGCAGGTACAGGCTGTATGGCAGCCCTAGATGCAGAGCGTTTCTTAGATAACCTATAAACGCTACAAAATTAATAAAGGCTGTTAGTTCAGCCTTTTTTTATGCCTAAAATATAGTTACACTTTTATGATAATTAATAAGTTAAGCCCTCTATGAGAAACCAGCTATACCAACTAAGTGAAACCGATATAGCATTTCCAAACCCCGAATATGCACTTACCTCCCCCGATGGACTGCTTGCCATAGGCGGCGATTTATCTGTAAAGCGCTTAAGTAATGCCTATAAAATGGGTATTTTCCCGTGGTTTAGCGAAGGTGAGCCCATTATGTGGTGGTCGCCAAGTGAACGCAGCATTGTAGAGCTAAATGACTTTCATATAAGTAAAAGCTTGCGTAAACATTTAAAAAAACACCCTGTTAAAGTAACTGTTAACAATGCATTTGCGGAGGTGATAGAAGCGTGCTGTGAGCAACGTATAGACACCGAAGGCACATGGATAACAAACGACATGTTAAGCGCTTATATTGCTGCACATGACGCTAATATTGCACATAGTGTTGAGGTATGGCAAAAAGGCGAACTTGCCGGTGGGCTGTATGGCATTATGCAGAATGGCGTTTTTTGTGGCGAGTCGATGTTTCATCATCAAACTAATTGCTCAAAACTGGCCATGTGGGCGTTAGTTAATTGGTTAAAACGCCATAACGCACATTTTATTGACTGCCAACTAGAAAACCCATATTTAACCTCTTTAGGCGCAAAAGTGATCCCTCGCTCAGAATTTTTGACTAAACTTAAACAAGCAAATGCTTACACCCTCAACTCAACCATGTGGCAACCACAGGAGTTAACAGCAATTTATGAGTGAACATATTCCTGCACGCGTTGGTCTTAGCCAAGAGTTTGCTTGTAGCTATTTACCTGACAGGCAAGAGCAATTATTGGTAATACTTGACCCGACCTGTTACAGCACGCATAAATTTGAGATGCTTTTATCGCTCGGTTTTAGGCGTAGTGGTAACCAAATTTATCGACCGCACTGCCCTTCGTGTAGCGCCTGTAACTCGGTGCGCGTGTTAGCCCAAGAGTTTACCCCTTCAAAGTCACAAAAAAGAAAACTAAATAAAGTAAAAGCAAACTTTGAAGTTAAATACACACAAGCTAAGCGCGAAGAATATTACCCACTTTATAGTAAATACATTTCAATGCGCCACAGCGATGGCACTATGTTTCCGCCTAATTTAGAACAGTTTCAAAGCTTTTTATTTTGTAGCTGGTTAGAAATAACGTTTATTGAGCTTTGGCACCAAGACACTTTAGTTGCAGTGGCCGTAACAGATTGCATGGATAACGCTGTCTCGGCTATTTATACGTTTTTCGATCCCGACTTTGAGCACTACAGTTTAGGGACTGTGATGATTTTACAGCAGCTCGAATTTGCCAAACAGCAAAATAAAGAATTTGTGTATTTGGGCTACCAAATCGATGAATGCACCAAAATGAAATACAAAACTCAGTTTTTACCCGCGCAAAAACACGTTAATGACCAGTGGTTGGCTATTTAATTTGCAAAAATGCCCGCTGCGCCTTTACTTATTGGCGTATTTTGGGCAAAATCTGCAGCGTTTAACTATTAAAGAGGTGTTACGCTAAACATGGCGAAAGAAGACGTAATCGAAATGCAAGGGACAGTCCTTGATACTTTACCAAATACAATGTTCCGAGTTGAGCTAGAAAATGGTCACGTAGTTGTGGCTCATATTTCAGGTAAAATGCGCAAAAACTATATCCGTATTTTAACCGGCGATAAAGTAACGGTAGAAATGACTCCTTACGATTTATCGAAAGGACGTATCGTATTCCGTGCTCGCTAAGTGCGTAAACGAGATTTAGTTTTTGGCTAGTGAATAACTAGCTTAAAGCGTTTATTAAATGTAATTGATGGTACTGACTAGCAATTACATTTAATAAACAAAAAACCCAGCTTTTGCTGGGTTTTTTGTTGCCTATAAAAAAGCACAAAAAAGCCCACGCGTATCGCGTAGGCTAGTTTTTATACCCATTCGCTTAATTTGCGGATTGGTATTATAAGTGAATACACTTATTTAAGCGGGTGTTAAATTACTTTCATAGTCAAAGTTAATTTTCTTATCTTTAACTGATACTTTAACAGTACCGCCATCAACCAGTTCACCAAAGAGTATTTCGTTAGCCAATGGCTTTTTAAGCTCATCTTGAATAACACGAGCCATTGGACGTGCACCCATTGCTTTATCGTAGCCTTTATCTGCTAACCACTCTCGGGCCTTAGAGGTCAGCTCAAGGTTAACTGACTTCTTATCTAATTGTGCTTGCAGCTCAACTACAAATTTATCGACCACTTGCAAGATAACGTCTTTTTCAAGGTGGTTGAACCAAATAATATTATCTAAGCGGTTTCTAAATTCAGGTGAAAATACCTTGTTAATTTCACTCATTGCATCGTGCGTATGATCTTGCTCGGTAAAGCCAATCGATTTACGTGTGGTTTCTTGCACGCCGGCATTGGTTGTCATAACCACCACCACGTTTCTAAAGTCAGCTTTACGACCATTGTTATCGGTTAACGTACCGTGATCCATTACTTGCAGTAGTATGTTGTAAATATCTGGATGGGCTTTTTCAATTTCATCCAATAATACAACTGCATGCGGGTTTTTAATAACGGCTTCGGTAAGTAAACCACCTTGTTCAAAACCAACATACCCAGGAGGCGCACCAATTAAACGGCTTACTGCATGGCGCTCAACATACTCTGACATATCAAAGCGAATAAACTCAACACCCATACATTTAGCAAGCTGTTTAGTAACCTCGGTTTTACCTACACCCGTTGGCCCCGCAAATAAGAACGAGCCCACTGGCTTATCTTCGTTTGCAAGCCCAGAGCGAGATAAACGAATCGCAGATGTTAGCGCGTCGATAGACTGATCTTGCCCAAACACTAACATTTTAAGATTACGATCAAGATTTTTAAGCGTTTCTTTATCAGTCGAAGACACGCTTTGAGCTGGGATACGCGCCATTTTAGCAATAATCGATTCAATATCTGATACACCAATGGTTTTTTTGCGTTTAGAGCTTGGCTGCAAACGTTGGTTGGCACCGGCTTCATCTATTACATCAATGGCTTTATCAGGTAAATGACGCTCATTAATGTATTTAGCACTTAGCTCAGCAGCTGCTTTTAATGCTTTTTGCGTGTAACGAATACCATGGTGTTCTTCGTAACGCTCTTTTAAACCATTTAAAATTTTAGTGGTATCGGCCACACTTGGTTCAAGTACATCAATTTTTTGGAAACGACGCACTAACGCACGGTCTTTTTCAAAAATATTTTTATACTCATTGTAAGTGGTTGAGCCCATACAACGTAACTGCCCGCTTGAAAGCAGCGGTTTAAGTAAGTTAGAGGCATCCATAACACCACCCGATGCAGCGCCTGCACCAATAATAGTGTGTATTTCATCAATAAATAAAATTGAGTTAGGTTTTGCTTGTAACTCTTTTAATAAGCTCTTAAAGCGTTTTTCAAAGTCGCCGCGGTACTTAGTACCGGCAAGCAATGCGCCCATATCAAGCGAATATACAACAGCATCGGCAATCACTTCAGGCACTTGTTCATTAACAATGCGGTATGCAAGGCCCTCTGCAATGGCTGTTTTACCTACCCCAGCTTCACCAACAAGCAGTGGGTTATTCTTTTTACGACGACATAAAACCTGTACGGTGCGCTCTACTTCGCTGTCGCGCCCTACTAATGGGTCAATGTTACCGTCTTTGGCTTGGGCATTTAAATTAGTGGTAAAGCTATCTAACTTACTTGCCTCTTCGTTTTGAACCTCTTGTACTTCTTCATGAATATCGTCAGTGTCATCTCCTAACTCATCATCCGTTTTAGAAATACCATGAGAAATAAAATTCACTATATCTAAGCGAGAAATATCGCTTTTCTTAAGTAAATAAACCGCTTGGCTTTCTTGTTCAGAAAAAATAGCAACGAGCACGTTAACGCCTGTAACTTCGTTTTTACCTGATGATTGAACATGAAAAACCGCCCGTTGAAGCACGCGCTGAAAGCCCAGTGTTGGTTGGGTTTCGCGTTCTTCTTCTAAATCGGGAATAACCGGTGTGGTTTCGTCTATGAATTCTAATAGTTCGGTTTTTAAACCTGAAATATCAACACCGCAGGCGTTTAGCGCTTCGCCTGCTGAAGGGTTATCTAAAAGCGCAAGTAAAAGGTGTTCTACCGTCATAAACTCATGGCGGCGCGTACGCGCTTCACGAAACGCGGCATTTAACGTTAGTTCTAAGTCTTTGTTTAGCATTGGCAACCCCTTACTGAGATAATTATTTTATACCACAACAATGAGATGATTGATCACCTAATTGGTATTTATTCCTGCTCACAACTACAAAGCAGTGGATGCTCGTTATCCCGTGCATAACGGTTAACTTGTTCCGCTTTGGTATGGGCTACATCGGCGCTAAATACACCGCATATCCCTTTACCTTTTTCGTGAACTTGTAGCATCACATCAGTTGCTCTATCGCTATCCATATTGAAAAACGTCATTAGAACTTCTATTACAAAGTCCATTGGCGTGTAGTCGTCGTTATTTAAAACAACTTTGTATTTTCGCGGTGGCTGCAGCTTTTGCTTTTCACTATCGCGAACTGTGTCGATGACACCTGAATCTTTCATACCACTCATAATTAAATATAGTCTTGTCTTTAGAACTCAAGCAAACTTGAATAAAAAATAAATTAAATGTTAAAAAAATACCACAAAACACTTGACTGACTGGCCAAATAAACTACAGTCAGAAGTAGATTGATTAATCCTTAGTCAGTCTAGCAAATTATACGGTTTAGAATAACTAAATTAGTCAACTTATAGAAGGATGTAGAAGTATGGCTTGTGGTAAAGTCAAATGGTTCAACAACGCCAAAGGTTTTGGTTTCATCGTAGAAGACGGCTGCGAGAATGATATTTTCGCTCATTACTCAACGATTGTAATGGACGGTTATAAGACACTTAAAGCTGGTCAGGATGTAACATTCGAGCTAGAACAAGGCCCTAAGGGCTTACACGCTAAAAACATTGCGCCTAACGGCGACATTTTAGAGTGATCAAAAATTTGTTCGACTAAAGCGAGCGACCTAATTTAGATCCTCGCTTAATTCCCCACTTACCATTCAACTCTCTTCTTATTACTAAATTGCTCCTGTACACGCTAAATTCAACCCTTTTCCTTGATTTTATTTTATATACCCCAATGTTCTAACAGTTACCTGCTAATTAAGGCTGTTCAAAAGCGCAAGCGCTAGCCCTTTTTAAACAAGCTTGTTACACTCTTGTTGCTAAATTACGCGGTTACATTTTAGCTTATGCTTTTACGCGGCTAAAATACGTGTACTTTGCAACCTATAAAAATCAGTTAGTCAGGTGTGACTATTCTGCCTTTTGGCATATTAAGAGTACCGACACCTAACAAACTGCTTGTTAACGCAACCATGCGCTAATGAGTTTCTTTGCATTGTTGAATACGGCCACTGCGGCCTACTATCTAGGAATGATGATGACATCAAAAATTATCTACACTAAAACGGACGAAGCTCCGGCGCTAGCAACCTACTCGTTGCTACCAATTATCCAAGCCTATACAAATGCGGCAGGTGTTGAAGTTGAAACTCGCGATATCTCATTAGCAGGTCGTGTAATTGCAAACTTCGCTGATTACCTTACTGAAGAGCAACGCATCGGCGATGCGCTTGCAGAGCTTGGCGAACTTGCAAAAACACCAGAAGCAAACATCATCAAATTACCAAATATCAGTGCGTCTGTACCGCAATTACGCGCTGTCATTAAAGAGCTTCAAGAAAAAGGCTACGCACTCCCAGAGTACCCGGCTGAGCCTAAAAATGATGAAGAAGCTAAAATTAAAGCCACTTACGACAAAATTAAAGGCAGTGCTGTAAACCCAGTATTGCGTGAAGGTAATTCAGATCGTCGTGCACCAGGTTCTGTTAAAGAGTATGCACGCAATAACCCTCATTCAATGGGTGCGTGGAGCAAAGACTCACAATCATACGTTGCAAGCATGAGCGAAGGTGACTTCTTTGGTTCTGAGCAATCTGTAACTGTTGATGCAGCAACTGATGTACGTATTGAGCACGTAGCGACTAATGGCGATGTGACTGTACTTAAACAAAGCACGCCGCTAATTGCTGGCGAAGTAATTGATGCATCGCGCATTAGCGCAGCTAAACTACAAGCGTTTTTAGCAGCAGAAATTGATGCAGCTAAAGAAAAAGGCGTATTATTTTCGCTTCACATGAAAGCGACAATGATGAAAGTATCTGACCCAATTATTTTTGGTCACGCGGTAAAAGTTTTCTACAAAGACGTATTTGCTAAACACGGCGAGCTTTTTGAAGAGCTAGGTGTTGATGTAAATAACGGTTTAGGCGACGTTTATTCTAAAATTCAAACATTAGATGATGCTAAGCGCGAAGAAATTGAAGCAGACATTCAAGCGGTTTACGCTGAGCGTCCTGCTATTGCAATGGTTGATTCTGACCGTGGTATTACTAACTTACACGTTCCAAGCGATGTGATCATTGATGCGTCTATGCCTGCTGCTATTCGTTCAAGCGGTCAAATGTGGAACAACGACGGTAAACTACAAGACACTAGCTTTGTGATCCCAGATCGTAGCTACTCAAGCGTTTACCAAGCTACAATTGATTTTTGTAAAGAAAACGGCGCGTTCGATCCTACCACTATGGGTAGCGTACCAAACGTAGGCCTAATGGCTCAAAAAGCAGAAGAATACGGTTCTCACGATAAAACGTTTGAAGCAAAAGCGGATGGTTCTATTCGTGTTGTTGATGCAAATGGCACAACATTACTTGAGCACACTGTTGAGCAAGGCGATATTTGGAGAATGTGTCAGGTTAAAGACGCACCAATCCAAGATTGGGTTAAGCTTGCTGTAAACCGCGCACGTGCGACGGGCGTACCTGCTATTTTCTGGTTAGATGAAAACCGTGCTCACGATGCAGAGCTTATTAAAAAGGTAAACAAATACTTACCAGATCACGATACTGATGGCCTAGACATTCAAATTTTAGCACCGCTTGAAGCAACTTTATTCTCATTAGCGCGTATTAAAGAAGGTAAAGACACTATCTCTGTAACGGGTAACGTATTACGTGACTACCTAACAGATTTATTCCCAATTTTAGAGCTGGGTACCAGTGCTAAAATGCTTTCTATTGTGCCACTAATGAACGGTGGTGGCTTATTTGAAACTGGCGCAGGTGGTTCAGCACCTAAACATGTTCAACAGTTCGAAAAAGAAAACCACTTACGTTGGGATTCGTTAGGCGAGTTTTTAGCACTAGCGGCTTCGCTTGAGCACCTAAGCGTGAATACAGGCAACAAAAAAGCACAAGTACTTGCTGATACGCTAGATAAAGCAACAGGTACGTTCTTAGCTGAAAACAAGTCGCCTTCACGTAAAGTAAAAGAAATTGATAACCGTGGTTCTCACTTCTTCTTATCTTTATTCTGGGCACAAGAGCTGGCTAAGCAAGACGAAGACAGCGAGCTTAAAGCGCAATTTACACAAATTGCGAGCGATTTAGAAACGCAAAAAGAGCAAATCGTAAGCGAGCTTAACGATGCACAAGGTCCTTCAATGGATATTGGTGGTTACTTCCAACCAAACGATGATGCAGCGTTTAAAGCAATGCGCCCAAGTGCAACGTTTAACGAAATTTTATCTAAATTAGTATAATTTTAGATTAAATTAAAAAACCGCTTACGTTTAAAGTAAGCGGTTTTTTTGTGTCTTTATTTTATATAAAAAGGCCGCTACTTTAACTTTAAAGTAGCGGCCTTTAATAATTAACCTGAATTTGGGATAATTAAAGCTATATTAATTATTTTGTATATGCACGCGGCATAGATGATTCAGTGGTATAGCGCTCACGCAGTTTATCTTGGCGCGACTGCGTAGATACTTCTTCACCGTTAATAATCATTTTACTAACGTGCGAGCTTAGCTCAAACGGGTCGTTGCTCCACATTACTACATCAGCGGCTTTACCAACTTCAATGCTGCCGGCATTAATATTAAACACACTCGCCACATTAGATGTAACGGCCTCTAATGCACCTTGCTGGCTCATGCCGTACGAAACTGCATTACCGGCATCAAAACGAAGCTGGTAAATATTATGGCTGGCATCGCCGCCCACAGTTAAAATAACTTTTACCCCAGCTTTTTCAAGCGCGGCTGCGTTATCTAAACTGGCATGTAAAGAGTCAAAGCTTGAAGGTAAGCTATCCATAGCACTCATAATTACTGGTACTTGCGCTTTAGCAATCTGCTCTTTAACAACAACAGCATCTTGTGCACCATTGAGCACTAAATTAATACCAAATTGCTCTTTAACTTTAAGTAGCTCAATAATATCAGCCGCACGAGATACACCCACTACAAGTGGCATATCGCCGCTAAGTACTTTAACCATTACTTTATCTTCAGTACTTGGGGTGCTGTCGTCGTCTTTTTTAGGCTTTTTAGCTGCTTTTGTTTGGTGCTCTTCAAGCTTATTAATTAGCGTTTGCAATGTAAATGCGCGCGAGCCCTTACTGCGCTCACCTAAATAAACCACTAATGCAGCTTGTTTTTGTATGTCGCCTTGTAAATCACCGCTTAAATCAACCACGCTTGCTAAGCCCGAAAAAATACTATCGCCACCATGCGGGGTAATTACATCGCGGGTTACACCGCCTTTACGTGCATACGGGATAAGGCTTGAGTGAGCGTTATAAGCAAGGCTTACATCAAAATCAATGCCTGCTTTTTCTTCGCCTGCATCGCGTGAGCCTGCAACTGCACTTACTTCCACTAAGCCAAGTTGATTAATGCTAGCAATAAAACCTGGGGTTACAATTTGCCCATTTGCATCAATAACTTTATCTGCTTGTACTTGCTGTGGATTAATAGCGGTAATTTTACCGTTATCCATAACAATGCTGGCGTTTTCTAAAACACCTTGCTCGGTTGCCGTATGCAGCGTGGCATTAATAATTGCAAGCGATTGTGCATTAGCTGCACCTGAGGCTAATAGTCCGGCAGCAACCAGAGATAGCGAAAACGAACGTGATAAATTTTTCATTCTGGGCTCCTTATTGTTGGCCTAACATAAAATCACTTTGTGCTTGAAATGCGCTATCGTTTCTATCGTAAACTTTTGCGCCATCAATAAATACTTGTTCAGCTTTTGCGTAAACGCTAAATGGGTTTTGGTTCCAAATAACCACATCGCCTTGCTTACCTGCTTCAAGCGAACCAGTTTTATCTTCAATACCTAATGATTTAGCCGCGTTTGAGGTGATCCACTTAATCGCGTGCTGCTCCGAAATATCAAACCCATTTTCGTTTGCACGGTACATTACTTTACCCGCTTCTTGGTTTAAGCGCTGAATAGTGGTGTCTGAGTCAGAATGCACAATGGCACACGAATTTTTTACCGCATCAACAATAGCTACGTTTTCTTGAACCATGTCGTAGGCTTCCATTTTAAAGCCCCACCAATCTGGCCAAAGTGCAGCACACGAACCATTTTCAGCTAATAAATCTGCAATTTTATAAGCTTCTACACCGTGATGGAACGTACCTGCGTGATAGCCAAATTCTTTTGAAAGGTCGATCATCATCGCCATTTCTTCAGCTTTATAACAGTGATTATGAATTAACACTTCACCTTCAATTACCGCGCGAAGAGTATCGTGCTTAATATCGCGAACTGGTGCTTCTGGGTTTAAACCTGCTTCGTAATCGGCGTCGTACTTATCCCATGCACGTTTGTACTCTTGTGCTTCTGCCCATGCCATACGGTAACCGGCCATGTTACCCATACGGGTTGAAGGCAAAGTACCTTGGCGACCATATACGCGTTTTGGGTTTTCACCACAGGCCATTTTTAAGCCATTAGGCGCATCAGGGAATTTCATTGCTTGCATGGTATGCGCAGGAATGTTTTTAAGTGTTACGCCACGGCCACCAAATAAGTTAGCTGAGCCTGGTAAAATTTGTAGTGAAGTAATACCGCCTTCGCGCGCGCGGTTAAAGCCAGGATCTTGAGGCCATACCGAATGCTCTACCCACACCTCAGCAGTATTTGGGCTGGTCATTTCGTTTCCATCTTGATGAGACTCAACCGATGGGCTTGGGTAAGCACCTAAGTGAGAATGTACGTCAATAATACCTGGGGTAACCCATTTTCCCTGTGCATCAATGGTTGCATCTGCATTGGCCGATAAGTCTTTACCTACTTGTTGTACTTTACCATCAACAAGTAAAACATCGGCGTCATCTAAGCGCTCGCCAGTGCCAGTAAGTACTGTTGCATTGATAATTAATGTGCTTTTACTTGCAAGCGGTGTGTAGGTACTTGGGTATGGGTTTTTATTAATGGTAATTTTTGCATCTTGTGGGCCGTTTTCTTGGCAACCAACAAGGGCAGCAGCTAAACCAACTGCTAACAATGAGGGAGCAAATTTTTGCATGTTGTTAGGTTCTCCTGTTTTTTTGCTACTTTAGCTAAAGCGGCGTAATAAAGCTAAAAAAACAGGTAAAAAAGCGATTAAATGAGTTAAACGGCTGTAATTATTTTTTTATATAATTGTTATACAGTTTTTCAAGTGCGCCTTCGGTAGTAAGCGATGGGTCTTTGTTTATAAAGTGTTTTACGGTGCGAGTTACAAAGTCTGAGTTTTGCTTATGCTGCTTAGCAAAATCCTTAATTAATGTATTGCCATCGCTTGCTGCTGTTACTTTATCATGGCGATGACGATACTGGCTAAGTGCCCTATTAAAGTCGCCGTTATAATCCTCTACCAATATTTTATAAAAGTCACTTTTTTGAACTTTAAGTACGTTAATACAGTAATTTAATGCCTCTTTAAAGTCGGTAAAAACGGTGCCTTCAACATCAAACTCTTTGGTTTTTTCGCGTACGGTCACGCGGGCTTCTTCGGTGGAATATGTAAAGCCTGTAAACGCTAAACGCTCAGATGCCTCTTTACCTAATTTCATACCCGCTTGAATGCTGTGCGCAAATTCGTCACTCATTTCGCTTAATTCGTTTTCTTCCCACATGTTATAAACACGCAGCGCCTTAGCGTACTTATTAGAGAGCTTTTTTTTAAGTTTTGTAAAACGCTCATCTATCGTCATTAGCCTTTCATTATGCAATAAGGCATGGCACTCATAACACGCGGCAATAGAGACAAAGTCGGCCTCTTCGCCTAAATCAATAATGCTCTGTAGCATATGTAACGGCGGGCAATGATCGCGCTCTGTGGCTTCGCATCCACAATAAAAACATTGGTTAAAATGCTTGTGCTCGCAGGTATACGCTTGCTGGTAATAGCTGGCTAACGTTTTGCTCACTGGTTCTCCTAAAAATTAAGCGCGTAAATAATGGGGGCGATAATAGCAGGCTGAGAAAATATGTCAGTAGCTATAAAATAATTTTGTCTAAGTGTGTCAAAAAACACATTTATTAGGGCTTAAATTCAGTCACCTAGCTTAAGTGTGTATTTTTAAACATACCTGCTTACACCTTGTTGCGTTTGGTTAACAGCTTTTTAGTTTGAATCGCTCAATAATAAAGCTGAACCACAAACAATGAGGACTAATTATGAACACGTTAAAAGCTACTTTATGCACAACTATGGTACTAGGCGCTACTTTACTAATTGCAAAACCAGCATTAGCCACCCAATTTGTCGCGGCCGATTCATCGCCAGGTACACAGGCTTGTATGGCTGTTGCAGCTAATAAATCGTACGTAGTACGTAAAGCGTCACGCGATTTAAATATAAGCAAAGCGGTAATGAGCAAAAAGCTGCACTGTAATAACTTATCAATGGGCGATTTTGTTACTTTGTATAACCTTGATAAAAGCGCAAATTATTTAAATATTGATACCAGTACTCGTACATCAATTAAAGACTTAGCTAAATCGTACAACCCAGAAAAAGTAATCATCACAGGGCCAAAATAGTATGGCGTTAACACAAAATTAAGCCTGCTTTGTAAGCAGGCTTAGTTTATTAAATAATGGCCGCAATTAAGCCAAATAAACCGCCAAACACACCGCCCCATACTACTAGCCAACCTAAATGCTCACGTATCATAGTTTGAATAATGTCTTTAACCATTTTTGGGGTGAGTTCATTTAAACGCTCATCAACTAATTTAAGTACCGTAGCATGTAAGCTTTGTGCGCTATTCCCTTGTGATAACGTATCGTTTACTAGCACTTTAAAATCGTCTGTTTGGCTAATTTGCGCAAGTGATAGCTGCATTTTTTCAATAAACTTTTCTCGCATTGGCTCTATAGCCGCTGTGCCACCAAACATACCTAACATACTGCCAAACTGTGATTGCTCTATTACTTGAAGTAGGTTGTCGAATGCAGGGTTTAAATCAACCTTAGTAATAATGCCTTCAAAGTCGATATTAGGTTGTGCTTTGCTAAGTAGGTTATTAATTTTTTGCTCAGAGAAAAACTCAGTCAAAATTAAATTACGAATAGCCACTTTAAAACTTTCAAATTTTAGAGCAATAACACCCGAGCCGTATAGTAAAGGTACTTTTTCAAATAACATATGAACAGCCAATAAGTTTGTGACAGCACCAGATAGCGCAAATAACCCCACCGATAACACAATAGCGTGGTTAAAAAAGTAGCCTATAACTACACACAAGACAGCAAGCAAATTGGTGATAAAACTTTTGTTCATTGTTACTCCATTAGCATTTTTTATATCGTTAATTTTACAACGATTAGTTTGTTAAATTAATACTTTTTTGCCATAGTTTAAGTATCTGTTTAAAAGGCGAGCAATTGATATGTGGAAAACAGTAAACGAGCACATTAGCCAAGCCATTCATTATGACTTTAAACATACTTACAAACGTCAGCTGCAAAGTACAAATACCGATAAACTCTATCAACTCACCGATGGAAAACACAATTACCTGGTTAAAATTGCCCTTAAAAGCGAACTAGATCGTCTAGAAAGCGAAGCGATAGGACTTAAGCAGCTCACCCAAAATAGTGTTTTTATGGTGCCCGACTGTATTGTAACAGGTGCTAATATTGAATTTTCGTTTATTGTACTTGAATGGTTAGTACTTGATAAACAGCCCCACACGCATTGGCACGATATGGGTAAACAACTGGCTATGCTGCACCAAAAGCACGACCAAGCAATGTTTGGCTTTGATGTAGATAATTACCTAGCCACTACCGTGCAACCAAACCAATGGCATAAAAAATGGGACTTATTTTACGCAGAAGAGCGCATAGGTTGGCAACTGCAACTATTAGCCGAAAAAGGCATTCAGCTTGTAGAGCCTGAGCTATTAATTAATTTGGTAAAAGAGCAATTGCACAGCCATATTGTGGAGCCCTCTTTAGTACATGGCGACTTTTGGCGAGGAAATATGGGCTTTATTAAAAATGTACCGACCTTATTTAATCCCGCTTGTTATTACGGAGACCGCGAGGTAGATATTGCAATGAGCGAGCTATTTGCCCCCTTACCTGATGATTTTTATAACGCCTATAACGCGCAATACCCATTAAGCGAAAACTATAAAAAGCGCAAAGCTATATACCAACTTTACCCTATTTTAAATCACGCAAATATATTTGCAGGGCACTATCTTACTCAGGCTAAGCAGCATATTGATGAGCTGCTATCGCTTTAAATAATAACGCCTTATAAGGCGTAAAATAACTGTCATAATCGTTGCTTCAGCACTATATTTAAAAAGGATGTTATTTAGGCTCAATACCTTGTTGTTTAGTTCAGTTTTGAGCCATCAAGTTGTTGCTAGTATAACTGCACAACTTAATTAATGCGTATCAACAAGTTAATTCTTACCTTGGTACTATTGGAGTGATTATGAAAGATTTTTTATCACAACGTATCACGTGCCCACACTGTGGCAACCACATACACCTAGACATTGACGCAAGTATGGGGGATCAAGACTACGTAGAAGAATGCAGTGCCTGCTGTAACCCTATTCATTTAAACATGCACATAGACCATGCTCATAAAAAATTAGAGTTACACATAGACAGCGACGATGAACAAATTTTTTAGCCTTGGTGGCGTAAGTAATTTTCTACCGTGTTAATAATGGTATAAGTTTGCTGATCAACTTCTATATTTAGTTCATCACCCACTTGAGCGTTACCTAAATTTGTAATGGCCAGCGTTTCGGGGATCAGGTGTAACCAAAACCCCTGCTCGTCAATTTCGCCCACGGTTAGGCTTGCGCCATTTATTGCTACAAAGCCTTTGTACAAAACATATTTTTGCCATTTAGTAGGTAAGCTTAACTGAATTTTACAGTTATTTTGTTGCTTAACTATTTGCTCGATTTGGGCAGTGCAGTGTATGTGCCCCGACACAATATGCCCACCTAATTCAGTACCAAAGGTTACTGAGCGCTCATAATTAACTAAGCTACCTACTGCAAGCTTGCCTAAATTAGTTAGTAATAGTGTTTCGTCAATTACATCAAAATGTACTTGCGCCACTACATCGTGGTTACTTAATTCAACTTTAACCACCGTTAAACAACAGCCATTAATTGCAATGCTGGCGCCTAAATCTAAATGTTTAACGTATTCATCACCTACCGATACAACCAAACGTAAAACCCCTTCGGTATGCGTGGTAGATACAACAGTAGCTTGAGTTTGAACGATTCCTGTAAACATAAAATCACTTAAAATTATTACAAAGTGCTAGTTTAACGTATCAACTCGTAAAATCATTCACAACAGTGATTTTTATTTTAAACACAATCGATTACAATTGCGCCCTGTTTTATCAAATAGCTGTTTTTATGACCTTTAGTAGCTGGGAAGCCAAACGTTTAATCACCCTTGCCGTACCTGTATTTTTAGCACAAGTAACACTCGTTTTAATGTCGGTGGTCGACACCATTATGGCAGGCCAAGTAAGCCCAACAGATTTAGCTGCGCTGTCGATTGCAACCGGTATATGGAACCCGTTATTACTGGCGCTGCAAGGTATTTTGCTCGCGTTAACCGGTATTATTGCCCAATTTGCGGGCGCTAATGATAAAAAAGGCATTAGCCATTATTTTCAGCAAGCTCTGTATTTAACCGCTATTTTAAGCGCAATTGGTTTTGCTATAGCCAACCTAGCCGATATAGTGATTTTAAAACTCGATACAACCCCCGCTATCGCAAGCCTTGCGTATGACTATATCCATTTTGTGAAATGGGGAGCCTTTGGCTTTTTAATTTTTACCGTTTATCGCAATATGACCGAAGGCATGGGAATGACAAAACCCGCTTTTTATATCAGCTTGCTGGGCCTTGGCGTAAATATTCCGGCTAACTATATTTTTATAAATGGTTTATTTGGCTTACCAGCCTACGGCGGCGCTGGTTGTGGCATTGCTACGGCATTGGTACTAACTGTAATGGCTGTTGCACAAGTAACGTATTGCCAGTTTAGTAAAAAAATCGATGCAAAAGCCCTGCTGGCAAATTTTGAAAAGCCCAATATTAAAACCATTGGGATTATTACTAAATTAGGTATACCCATTTCGTTGGCTACCTTTTTTGAAATTACGCTATTTGCGTGTATACCTTTATTTATTGCACACTTAGGTGCTGTTGCAGTGTCGGGCCATCAAATTGCGGGAAGCGTGACCGCGTTATTATTTATGATGCCACTGAGCTTATCTATCGCCATTAGTATTCGTATTGGTAATTTATTTGGTCAAAACCATTTAAGCCAATTAAAAACTGCTATATCAACCAGCTACATATTAGCCATTGCTATTGCGTTATTTTTAGCTTTTATAACCTTTATTGGCCGCGATTTAATAAGCCAACTATACACCGACAGCCCAGCCGTTATTGCATTAGCGACCTCAATTATGATTTTGGCATGTATTTATCAAATACCTGATGCACTTCAAGTCGCTGCGAACGGCATTTTAAGAGGTTTAAAACATACGCAGCCTATATCGTATATAACGTTTATATCTTACTGGTTAATCGGTTTTGCTTTAGGCTACGTATTGGGAAGAACAGATTTAATTGTGCCCGCCATGGGGCCGCACGGTTTTTGGATAGGTATTATTTTTGGTTTAACCGTTGCTGCTGTATGGCTTATGTTCACCGTTAATAAGCGATTAAAGCAGGCGCCATTTGTATAAAAAAGCACTAACATTAATACCAAGCAAAACATGGTTAAGTTGTTTATTAGCTGTGTGTTGCGCCGTGCTTGCTGGGTGTTCAAAAGCGCCTAGCAACACTTATCAAACATACATAGCACGCTTAAGTAATACCCTTGAAACCCAAGCCCCCGGTTTAAGTAAACCTGTAGCAATTAGTCCGCTTTTACCCCCTAACACGCTTTTAAACACCACCACCATTAGCTTGATTGAACTTGCCAGCTTAAGCCATTGTAAGCTCAGCTTACTTATTAGTGAGCACAACAATCAGCTAGGTAAAACGGCCGGACATGCCGGTGTTTTAAAGTATCAAATAGAGTTTGTGCAAAATGCACAGCAGTGCTTAAGCACGCTTGAGCCCGACTCAGCAGTTTATAAAACCCTGTTAAAAGCAAAAACACATAAAGAGCAAACACTAAACCACTACTTTAATTTAATGTTGTATAACGAATTTGAGCTAAAAAACACGTGGCAAGCTAGCAGCTCAGAGCTTTCTGCTTCCCCTGCAGGGTTTAGCGACACGGTAGCGGCCATGCAGCAGCTTGCACTCATAAAACAACACATACTCAATAAACACTACTTAAAAATTAACTCCGCAGACATTTTTAACGCGTTAGAGCAGCTGAATAAGTACCGTTTTAACCAATTACTCATTTATTCTGCACGGCTGCAAATAGCGTTTAATAATTCAGCCACGCGATTTATCGAATCGCAATCCATCGATGAAATATGCCCAGCAGGAAAAAATAAAAAAATAGCCACTATCGTCAGTAACGTGTTTCAAAAGTATTTCCTTAAAGAAATACAGCCTTATCAGGCTAATTTAGCAGGCTACCTTGAAACACTTTTACCTTTGTATAACCAACTGTGGTTTGACCAAGCCATAACAAATAAGCAATTAAATACTTTAATAGCGCTTGATTCACAAAACAATCTACTAAACCAGCTTAAAGGCTCAGCCAAAAAACACGTTACCTGGTGGCAAAACTTTTATAAAACGTGTGAAATCAGCCCAATATGAATAAAAAAACGGCAAATAAACGTAAAAGCAACAAACTTGCTTGATTCACCACTCACCACGCTATATATTAGCGGCCGCTGATAATTAAATTTATCGCATCTTAATTAGGTAATACGACCGTAGCTCAGTTGGTTAGAGCGCTACCTTGACATGGTAGAGGTCGGTGGTTCGAATCCACTCGGTCGTACCAAATTTATTCTTCCCTCTGAATAAATATAATTAAGATACTATTTGTACGACTGTAGCTCAGTTGGTTAGAGCGCTACCTTGACATGGTAGAGGTCGGTGGTTCGAATCCACTCAGTCGTACCAAAACTATTCTCCCCTCTTAATAAATATAATTAACCTATTCCTATTAATCGTTAAGCCATAACTCAATTGGTTAGCGCGCTACCCACTCTCTATGCCCATGCAGAAATCGGTTGTTCGAATCCACTCTGTCGTATCAAATTTATTCATTCCACTGAATCAATTTAATTAAGCAATTAATAGTTCAATCATAGCTCTGTTGGTTAGAGCACTATCTACTTTAAATCCTAACTAATACTGCAAACACCCGCAGTGTTTATAAATTCGTTTAAACAAAAACGCCCTCGTATTACTTATTTATTAATGCAGTTTGTTATTTAAAGCCAAATTAAGCCATTACTTAAAGGCGATAATTTTGTTTGATTTATATACTATTTGTTTACAATTTGATTATAATCGCTTAGTGGGTTTTTAAAGTGAGTTTAGGTATGGTGCGGGTTGGTATATTAACAGTATTCTTTTTCTGTGCTTTGTTTAGCCCGCTAGCATATGCTTATACACTTAATAACAACATTACCCTAGAGGATGATAACCTGTGGCGCCCTGTCACAGCATTCAATGCGCCTCCTTCTGCACAGCAAGTAATTACATCTTATAAAAACGCTAGTGAAACGAGTAACCTGCTCGGTAAAAGTGGCGCTGTAATAACAAAAATTGCGCTAAATAACCCCACCACTGGAGATTGGTATGTGCTGCCGCAAGCCAATTTTATCGACGTTGGTTTAGCCTATTGGCAAACCGAACAGGGGGATATAGTTAAGCTTGCTGATTTTTCGCAGTCTCACGTTAATCAACCGGCTATTTTAATGCATGGACAAGCATTTAAATTGCCCTTCTATGCGCCAAGTAGTGGCTATTTATGGATATATTTAGAAGCCAAACACTATCCAACGCCAGTTGATTTAAGTATTTTAAGCGAAGGTGTATTTTTGCATCATCAGTTTTATATAAACTCATTAAGCCTTATTGCTATTTCTATCATGCTTACTTTAGCAATGATGGCCTTTGTAATGTTTTTAAGAGTAAAGCAAAAAGTGGCCTTGTTTTGTGCTGGGTATGTCGGTTTGCACGGTCTTGGCTGGGCGTTTGCTTCGGGCGCTGTAAATACAATTTATGCCAGCCCCTCTTTTAATAAACATTACTTAGGTATTTATTTATTTGCCTTTGCTGTGAGTTGCGCAGCAGCATTTACCTACTACCTGTTTAACTTCGATAAAGAAAAAGCCAATAAGCTTGGGAGTGCTTTAAAATACTTTACCGTTAGTGCATTTGTATGTGGTATCTGCAGTCTATTTATGCCTTTTTATTTAGTGTTTTATATCGCGCACTTTTTAGCAGCTGTATGGGTTATGCTTAGCTTAACCACCGGGTTTGCTATGCTTAGCCTGAACGATTTTAGAGCCAAGTATTTTTTATTTGGAAATATGCTCTATAGCCTGTCATTAGTAGTATACGTTGCGTTTCATTTTGATTTAATAAATGCGACCTCATCAGAAATACTTGTACTGTTAGCCTTAGCAATAGATTGTGTGTGTATTGTGCTGTCTTTGTCTGAGTGGCTAAAGTTAAAACAGCATGAATTTAGTACCTTGTTACATGAATCTCGCTTTGATCCTCTAACCCAAGTTGGCAACCGACTACTATTAAATGATGAGCTGATTAAACTTGCACACAGTGCTTACATCATTGTGTTTATAGATTGTGATGGAATAAAAAAAATAAACGATGCGCTTGGTCACGCCAAAGGTGATGCGTTTTTAATTAATGCAGCAAAATTAATGACACAGCATCTAGCGCAAGACGGCACCGTATTTAGAACCGGGGGCGATGAATTTATTTGGTTATGTAAAGTCAAAAACAAATCACACCTCCCCCAACTAAAAGCCACACTTACCCAAAAGCTCACCGCATTACATCGCACTATTCAACAGCAATGGCCGCAATCTGGTATTAGTTATGGCATAGCATCTAGCGATGAGTGCCAAAGCCATACCGAGTGTTTAACCTTAGCGGATCAGCGCATGTATAACTTAAAATCAGCCCATAAACTTAAAGCAAGTTAAGCTAATAACCTTCTCAACCACCTTTTTCGCCACTTACCGCCTTTTATTTTACTCGAAGCCTCTGCTAGGTACGCTCATGTATTCGCCAATAACTTCATGCACGTGTGTCGCCCTTTGTTCGCGAGTATGAAATTTATTAAACAGTGTAATAGTACAAAACAAACAAGAACAAAGTTATAATGGCGCTAATTTGTCAGGCGAATAAAGCTATAAATAACACGATTAAATTACACCAATAGGAGTTGTACATGGAACATATTATTTCGGGCGTGGCTAAGTTTCAAAAAGAAGTTTACCCATCAAAAAAAGCAGCGTTTCAAAAACTAGCCAATGGTCAAAACCCAGAAGTGTTATTTATCACCTGTGCCGACTCGCGTATTGATCCAAACTTAGTGACTCAAACTGAACCCGGTGAATTATTTATTTGTCGTAACGCGGGCAATATTATCCCGCCACATAGTAATCAAACCGGCGGTATGACAGCCTCAATTGAATTTGCGGTGGCTGCACTGGGCGTATCGCACATTATCATTTGTGGGCACTCGGATTGTGGCGCAATGAAAGGCGCTATAAATACTGAAGGTTTATCAAGCTTACCGCACGTTAAAGAGTGGCTTGGCCACAGCCGCGTAGCAACTGAAGTTGTAAAAGAAAAATGCGGTTGCGCAGAGCTAAACAATAACGACCACCTAGGCTTAGTAATTGAAGAAAACGTAGTACAACAACTACAGCATATAAAAACACACCCTGCTGTGGCTGCAAAAATTGCAACCGGTCAAGTCAAGCTACACGGCTGGGTATATGATATAGAATCTGCAGAAATTAAAACCTACGATGAAGCGACGGGCAGCTTTAAACCTGTTGAAGATACCGATGTAGAAACCCTGGCAAAACAAAGCAAGTAAAACCGCTTTACAGTATTAATGCACTTAGTGTTATTTTCATCTCAAAATAACACTAAGTGCATTTTTTATTTATAGCCTAAACGCTTACTCCTCGTTATTAGTTAACGTCACAAATGCACTTTTATTGGCTAAGCATCACATTGTAGCCTCATTTTGTGCACTCCCATAGTGCTAGCACCGCACCAAAACAACTCAAATATGCGTAAGTAAAACCATTTAAAAGTAATGTAGCTATTAAAAAACAAACACTTATAAAAATGGCCGTGTTTTTGCTTATATGATAACCATACCGTTCGTTATTAAAACGACACACATTTAGGTTGTTATGACCACAGGCAAAGAAGCCCGCTCGCAGTTACATTAATTTGTATCTGTAGCGGGCTTTTTTGTTTTTAAATTAAACCGTCATTGAGGGGATACCAATGCAAACACCAACAAAAATACTCATTATTGGGAATGGGATGGTTGGGCACCATTTTGTAGAGCAAATGCGCCAAAGCGACGCTAACGCGCACATTACCGTACTGTGTGGAGAAGCAAATTTAGCTTATGACCGTGTTTACTTATCCAGCGTGTTTGATGGTAAAACAGCCGCCGATTTAGCCCTAACCACCTTTGATAATTATCAGCAGTTAAATATAAATGTGCATACTAACCAGTGGGTTAATGAAATAGATAAAACAAACAAGGTAGTTAGCACTCAAACCGGTGATAAATTTAATTACGATAAACTTATTTTAGCAACAGGCTCGTACCCGTTTGTGCCGCCAATTAAAGGAAATGACCAACCCCATTGCTTGGTTTACCGTACCCTAGAAGATTTAGAGCAAATAAAAGCAAGCGCTGCACAAAGTAAAAGTGGCGTAGTGATAGGTGGCGGCTTATTAGGGCTTGAAGCAGCCAATGCAATTAAGCAACTTGGGCTTGATACTCATGTAGTTGAGTTTGCACCCCAACTTATGGCGGTACAACTTGATGAACAAGGTGGCACGCTGTTAAAAAACAAAATTGAAAAACTGGGCGTGAGCGTGCATACCGCTAAAGCCACCAGCGAAATAGTAAAAGGCGAAACGAGCCGTTACAGATTAAATTTTTCAGATGACACGTTTTTAGAAACCGACTTAATTTTGTTTTCGGCCGGTATTCGCCCATACGATGAGCTTGGCAAAGTGGGCGAACTTGAATTAGGGCAACGTGGCGGTATTGTAATTAATAACCAATGCCAAACATCAAACCCTGATATATATGCTATTGGCGAATGTGCCTTATGGGACAAAAAGCTATTTGGCTTAGTCGCCCCGGGATATAACATGGCTCGCGTGGTTGCAAGCCAACTTACAGGCGGCGAACTTGAGTTTTTAGGCGCCGATATGAGCACAAAATTAAAACTACTCGGGGTAGAGGTAGGCTCAATTGGCGATGCCCACGCTAAAACCCCCGATTGCAAAGAGCTAATTTATCAAGATCCTATTCGTGATTGTTATAAAAAAATTATTTTAAATGAGACAGGCAACAAGTTATTAGGCGCAGTGCTTGTTGGCGATACTAGCGATTACGACACACTGTTGCAGTACATGTTAAACGACATGGAATTACCCGCACACCCTGAGTGCCTCATTTTACCTGATAGCGAAGGAGCGCCTGTTTTAGCGGGAAATGCCCTGCCCGATACTGCGACTATTTGTTCGTGCCACAATGTAAGCAAAGGCGACATTGTGGGTGCAATTGATGGCGGCTCATGCGATTTGTCGGCAGTTAAAGCTTGTACCAAAGCCGCCAGCGGCTGTGGTGGTTGTGCCGCATTATTAAAATCGGTAGTCGACAGTGAACTTCAAAGCCGTGGGGTTGAAGTTAACAACCATGTGTGTGAACACTTTGCTTTTTCGCGCCAAGAGTTACTGCATTTAGTAAAAGTAGAAAGCATTAAAACTTTTGATGATTTGCTCGCTAAACATGGCAGCGGTCATCACGGCTGTGAAATATGCAAACCTGCAGTGGCCTCTATTTTAGCTTCAACGTGGAATGAGTTTATTTTAGAACCCGCTCATGTTGGCCTGCAAGATACCAACGACACTTACCTTGCAAATATGCAAAAAGATGGCTCTTACTCTGTCGTTCCCCGTATAGCGGGTGGCGAAATTACCCCCGACAAACTTATCGTTATTGGTCAAGTTGCCAAAGACTTTAACCTGTACTGTAAAGTAACCGGTGGGCAGCGTATCGACTTATTTGGCGCACGCCTTGAAGAGCTCCCTATTATTTGGGAAAGACTTATTGCAGCCGGTTTTGAAACCGGTCACGCTTATGGTAAATCGCTCAGAACAGTTAAATCGTGTGTTGGCAGTACGTGGTGTCGCTATGGCGTACAAGACAGTGTTGGCCACGCGATTGCGATTGAAAACCGCTACAAAGGTTTACGCGCCCCGCATAAATTTAAAATGGCCGTATCGGGTTGTACTCGCGAATGCGCTGAGGCACAAAGCAAAGATATAGGCGTAATAGCAACCGAAAATGGCTGGAACTTATACGTATGTGGAAATGGCGGTATGCGCCCGCGCCATGCTGATTTATTTGCTACCGATTTAGATACCGAAACACTCATTAAATACATTGACCGCGTGATCATGTTTTACATTAAAACCGCCGATAAACTGCAGCGCACCTCAGTGTGGATGGAAAATTTAGAGGGCGGGTTAGATTATTTAAAAAGCGTAGTAATAGACGACAGCCTAGGTATTTGCCATGAGCTTGAAACCCAAATGGCGCTTATAACTAAAACTTACGCCTGCGAATGGAAAAAAGCAGTCGAAAGTCCAGAGGCCTCAAAACGGTTCCGCCAATTTATTAATAGCCCAGATGCCGATAGCAATATTTTATTTGTACAAGAGCGCAACCAAATTCGCCCCGCCACTGACTCTGAAAAACGTAACCAGCAAAATTCGACAAACCGTATCCCCGTAATGGAAATTGAGCAGGAGCAAGCTGATGTATTGGCATAAAATTGGAACAATCGACGACCTAGTTGCTAATAGTGGCGTATGCGCATTAGTAAACAACCAGCAAGTGGCCATATTTTATGTTCCACAAAATAGTGAGCCTGTGTTAGCCATTAGCAACTACGACCCGATAGGCAAAGCCAATGTACTATCGCGCGGCATTATTGGCTCTATTGATGGAAAATTAGTAGTGGCCTCCCCTTTGTATAAGCAACATTTTTGTTTAAATACCGGCGAGTGCCTAGAAGCAGAGGCAATACAGCTCCCCGTATTTGAAGCCAAAATAGACAATGGCAATGTCTTTGTTAGCGCTGAGCCAAAAGCCATTACAGCGTTAGCATAAGGAGCAATAAAATGAGTGTTCTTTCGTATTTTTCGGGTATTGAAAGCCCATGGCTAAACAAGTTTGTTAATAAACTCACTCAAGATGCAAAGCACAAAGCTAAACACCAAAAAAACGGCCACGTGTATTTAATAGGGGCAGGCCCTGGCGATGCTGAGCTTATAACGGTGAAAGCGCAGCGCCTGATTGCAGCAGCCGACGTGGTATTGTACGACAGCCTAGTTAGTGAAGCGCTTTTAAATACACTGCCTAAACATGCGCAGCGAGTGTATGTAGGTAAACGCGCAGGCAAGCACTCTATGCCACAAGCTGCCATTAGTGCCTTATTAGTAAAATACGCACAACAAGGGTTTAAAGTTGTTCGTTTAAAAGGTGGCGATCCGAGTATTTTTGCGCGCATTAATGAAGAAGCCAACGCCCTATCAGAGCACAATATTAATTTTGCTATTGTCCCAGGCGTTACCACCGCGTGTGCAGCCTCGGCTTATACTGGTATACCGCTTACTGCTCGCGATGTGGCCCGAAGTGTTACATTTTTAACGGCGCAATTTGCCGATCCTAATAAACTCCCTAATTGGCACAACTACACCTATGTACAAGGCTCTAATAACCCCACGCTAGTCGTCTATATGGGATTAGGACGTTTAAACGCATTAAGTACTGGTTTGCAATCGGTTGGCTGGCCTAAAACAACCCCTATCGCATTGATAGAAAATGCCACCACCAACCAGCAAAAAATAATAACCAGCACGCTTGAGAAAATTACTAGCGAGAGTGCGGTGCACACATTATCGGGCCCTACGCTAATTATGGTTGGCGAGGTAATAAATCATCAAATGGCTATCAGCCCAGCGTTGCTGCAATGTAGCAACGTATAAATTCCCCCTCTGGTGTTTGCTCTGTGCAGTTTACAGAGTAAACACTTTTTTCCCCTCGTTCATGAAGGGTGCAATCGAGTGCAAAAACAACTATTTTTGCACCAAAAAGGTTTATTCCTGTAATAAGGACAGATAAGTTAAAATGGGAACAAATAGCAAGTATGGCTTTAAGCGGCTGTTTTAATTTAATTTTAAATTCAATCGAAAATTTTTTAAATGATTGGAACAGTGGTTGCACTTTATATACAAAAAAGTGTGGAATAAGTCCTATGTTATCGAGCAATCCTCTCACAAAACAGTTTTTATTAGCAGCAAAATACCAAGAAATTCATGCCTTAAAGCAGCTTCAAAAAAGCTGTGCATCGCTTACTAAACTGGGCGATTTTATACATCAGTTACAAAAAGAGCGCGGCATGAGCAATATTTATTTAGCCTCTAACCGCAAACGTTTTGCTTCGCAGTTAAAACAACAAATTAGCTTAACAGAGCAAACACAAACGCAGTTTTACCACTCAATTAAAACGACCTTTATTACCGATAACGCCGACACGGGCCACACCCGTTTGTACAATTTAATTACCCATAGTTTGCAAACGTTAGAGGCGCTGCCAGATCTGCGACAACAAATAGCAAATCAAAAAATTACCCCAGTGCATGCAACTCAATCGTATACGCAGCTTATTTCGTGTTTGCTAAATATAATTTTAGAAGCCGCCGATGGCGCCAGCGACCCGCGCGTTACACGATTGCTAGTGGCTTATTTTAATTTTATGCAAGGTAAAGAATACGCCGGACAAGAACGTGCCTGTGGCGCGCAAGCGTTTGCATCAAGTAAGTTTACCGTGGAGCAAAAACAACAGCTTGCTCATTTTGTTCAACAACAGCATCACAGCTTTACGTTTTTTAACGAATACGCCGACGAACACGTATTAAAATGCTATCGCTCGTTAACTGATCACCCCGTAAATAAGCAAGTGGATCAGCTACGCGGGCTTTTACAAAATTTAGATGACGAAAATGCGCAGCCGCTTTCTCAGCTTAGTGAGGTGTGGTACGAGGTAACAACAACGCGTATCGATATTATGCACAAAATTGAGCAAAACCTCAGCGACTACCTTATTGACTCTGCAGCAATGCAAATTGCTCAGGCTCAGCGCACTTTAAATTCAAATAAACAAGTTATAAGCAGCCTTGAAGAACAATACATGCCAATGACCGACGGGCAACTCGCGTTTAAACAAAATACCCCCCAAAATACCGCTGCTAATAAACTCAATAGTAATAAAAGCATGTACGACCTAATCATGGAGCAAAGCCAACATATTAAGCAAATAAATCAGGCTTTAGTTGATGCAAAACGGGTAATAACAGAACAAAAAATAATACATCAGGCAAAGTATATTTTAATAGAGCAGCTAAGCCTTAGCGAAGAGCAAGCTCATAAAAAGTTGCAAAAGCAAGCAATGGACTCGCACTGCTCGCTTTATAATATTGCGCAAAAAATTGTAGAGCTAAGCGATTAACATCGGGCGTGTGGTTAGCGCCCAAAACCGCCTTAAAGTAAGGGTTTTAAAAAGCGGTTTTTACGAGGTAAGTAATAATCGTCGTAATCAAGCGACACAATAATGCGCTCTGCTTTGCCAAGTAGTTCGCTGCGAGGGATCAAACCAATAACACGCGAGTCAGCACTGTGGTCGCGGTTATCACCCATTGCTAAATAATAATCTTCAGGAATAGTTATTTTATTAAAACCCGATAGCTGCGAAGGCGTATGCGCAACACGAATCGTGTGTTTGTGGCCATTTAAATCTTCTATTTTATCTAAAGAATCAATATTGCTTTGCAAGTTATTGTATTTAAGTTTAACGCCATTAATTTCTAGCTCGTTGTTATAAAGCGCTACCGTATCGCCAGGCACACCAATTACGCGTTTAATTAACCGGTTATCAGCAGCTTGTGAGTCAAATACAATAATATCGCCTGTTTGTGGGTCGGCTAATTTAACTAAAGGAATATGTGTAAAAGGGATGCGTATATCATAAGCCATTTTATCGGTTAAGATTCTGTCGCCTTCTAATATGGTGGGTTTCATCGAGCCTGTCGGTACTTCATACCAATCGGCAACTGCGCTTCTAAACACGCTCATCAGCGCAATAAATAAAATTAACGAACGGTTATTTTTCCAAAATTTATAAAGTGGCTTCATACCTAGTCCCTACCTATCATAAGTAATAGTATGACTAGCTTAATACCAAGCAGTTCAATGAATAATGTAACAAAAGTGTGGTGATTTTAGGTAGAATTACCAAGGCTTATGCCTTGGTAAGGAGTAATTTGTGAAGCTTATTGCTGGTTTAGCTTGTCTTTCGCTTCTTTTACTTTTTCAAAGTCTAGGCCGAGTTCGTCGGTGGCTTCTTTAATTAAGTGCGGCTGAGTCATAACCACGGCCATTAACTGCTGTAGTTTTTCAGGCGGAATACCAAGCTCTTGTACTAATGCCATTGCCATCATTGGGTTTTGTGTAAAGGCCTCGAACAATGCTTTTACTTTTTCGTCGCTTACATTGTGCTCTTTAAGTATTGCTAGTATTGGGTTCATTTTTAACCTTGTGTGTTTTGTACGTATTTTATATTTACTAAATTATATTAGCTGAGCCATGCATTAACAACGCCAACCCACGCCTCAGTGTTACATTGGGTGGTTATTCTACAAGTAATACCACTTTACCGGCATTTTCATTACGCTCTAAAATAGCATGCGCTTCGTTTGCATCGCTCCACGGTAGTGTTTTATACACGTTAAAGTCGTACTTTTTAGTAGCAATATCATTGTAAAAACGCGCAACTAAGTCATCGCGTAATTGGCGTTTAAACTCAATGCTACGGTTTCTAAGTGTTGATGCATGAAACGAAATACGTTTGCGTAATAGCGCTGCAAAATCAACCTCAGCAAAACGCCCATCTAAAAAAGCGAGCATAATAATTTGGCAATCCATGGCAGCAATAGCCGCATTTTTATTTAAATAACTGCCCGAAACAGGATCTACAATTGCATTTGCTGAAAGCTCATTTGCTTGCATATATTCTACAAAGTCAGTTGTTTTGTAGTTAATGGCATGATCGGCGCCAAGGGCTTTTGCATGCTCGCATTTTTCATCTGAGCCGGCAGTAATAACCACCGTTGCACCTGCACTTTTAGCCATTTGAATAGCCGCACCGCCTACACCACTTGCCCCTGCATGAATAAGCGCTGTTTGACCTTGTTGTAATTTACCAAGTTCAAAAAGCGCACCAAATGCTGTTAGGTACACTTCGCTAATAGCTGCACCTTCAACCATGGTTAAATCATCTGGCAATACCATTAATTGTTTAGCATCTATGGCAACGTATTCGCTGTAAGCCCCGCCTGCGCACAAGCTAAAAATACGTTTATTAAGCCAGCTTTTATCAACATCAAAACCAAGCTCAACCACTGTGCCTGCGCACTCTAAACCTAAAATGGGGCTATCCCCAGCTGGCGCTGGGTATTTACCTTGGCGCTGCATGCAATCAGCGCGGTTTACACCTATAGCAGACACTTTTACTAGCACTTCGTGGCTTTTTAAAACCGGTTTATCGGTTTCACTAAATGCAAGGGTGCCACCCTCATGAGAAATATATTTCATTAATGCTCCGTATTTAGCCTTTTAATTAGGGCCTGTTAACCTTTCAGGATTAAAATTTGTTCAATCTAGGGGCCATTTAATCGCGGCGCGAGGTTTGTAACCTAGTGGACTAAGTAAAAACCGAGCAAAGCTTCCGCGTCCTGCTCACGCCCCTTACCTACATCCATGTAGGCAACAAAGAGTCAATGGCCCCTAGGCAAAAACCCTTCGGGCAGCGCCTGTTTGGCATTTATGCTACGTTATCGCCTATTTATGGGGAACAACCACACTACATAGGCTCTGCCTTGCCTAATTACCAAACAGACGGCTGCAAATTTAACCTCGAAAGATAAACAGGCCCTAGCTAGACATGGGGTTAGTTATTTTTATTTAAACCGCCAGCTTTGTTTATAAGGGTATACGTCAGGTAAAAAGCCTGATTTAATTTGTTGTTGGCAAGCTTGCCAAAAATCGGCTAAAAACAGATCGTTATGTTCGCCGTTAAAATAGTTAAATGCCGTTTCGTTTGCGCTAAAAAACACCTTAAACTGACTGGGGAAAATATCGTTTTCTGCTATATCAAAATAACTGTTGGCGCTTAGCTCCTCTAGGTCGTTTTGTGCGCTAGGTACATCTCTAAAGTGGCAATCAGTCAATGGGCAAATTTCATCAAAGTCGTAAAAAACAACGCGCCCCCAACGGGTTACGCCAAAGTTTTTCATTAGCATATCGCCTGGGAATATATTTGCGCCGGCTAAGTCTTTAATCGCTTTACCGTAATCGGTCATAACCTGTTGTAATGCTTTGTTAGAGCAGTGATTAATGTATAAATTAAGCGGCATCATTTTTCGCTCAACATACACATGCTTTAAAATAAGCGCCTTACCCGATATAACCATGCTGCTGCCAATTTGTGATTTCATTTGCTTAAGTAACTCGTCGCTAAAGCGGCTGAGGTCGAACGCTAAATACCTAAATTCGTGTGTATCTACTAAGCGCCCTACGCGGTCGGCTTGCTTTACAAAGTTGTACTTGGCTTTTACTTGCGCTTTGGTGGCTGTTTTTGGTGCACTAAATTTATCTTTTATTACTTTATAAACGTAGTCAAGCCCTTCAATGGTAAATACCAGCATAACCATGCCGGGAGTACCTGGTGCTGTCACGTATTTAAAATTAGTAGGGCTATTTTTAGTGGTATCAACTTTGTAACGATAAAACTCTGTTTTAGCGTGCTTAATAAAGCCAATGGCGTTAAATAACTCAAAGCGTTTTTTATGAGGCATCAGCACGCTTAAGTAATCTACGTAACGCGCGGGTTGGTCGGTATCAACCATAAAATAGGTACGAGCAAAACCAAACAGTAAACTTAACTGATCGGCGCCCATCATTACGGCATCAAGCTTTAACCCTTTATTAGTATTTAATATGGCGATAGCAAAAGGCATATTATCGCCATTTTTAGCAATACAGCGCCCTATTAAGTAACAGGCTTTGTTTCTAAAAAATAATGAATTTGCGTATTCTATAAACCCGTCGTTTAAATTTATAAGCTCATACACTTGTTTGCATTGTTGCTTTGCACCGGCCATTAACGTTGTTTGCAATGCCTGTAAATCGGCGTTTAAATGGCTAAAAGGCACTCTAAAAGCTTGGCGGGTAATGAGCGTTTTTACAGCATGGTTAAACCCATCTTTAAACGATATTCTCCTTACTAAATTTTCATACGAACGCGGCTCGCTTCTGTATTTTGCTTTTAATACAAACAAATGTACGGTACGAATTTTTTTATCGTCCCAAATTGCACCAAAGGTAGAATTAAAAAAGGTATGTGCTATGGGTTTGTTTTCATGATTTTGCACCATATCGCCGTATATATTTTTAGCTAGCTGCCATGTTTGCGGGCAACTCAGTTCAGCGTAAGCAATTACTCTCACAGCTTCACTGACATTTTTTACTTCCCGTTCGTACACTTGTAAGCGTTCGCGCATGGCAGTTTGCACATCGTGATATTTTTGTTGTTCAAACCGGCTTTGCGCACCTAGGGTAATATTTAAAAACTGCGCAAACATTGCTTCAAAGCCTGCAAAAACAGCGCGGGCTAACTTAGTAGCAATAACTTGCTGTAGCGCATTATTGGTTTGATTAGTTAACAATTTTGACATGGTTACAGCACTTTTATTTTTACCACTTATAGCGGTTATTTTTTATTAATTGTTTACACCTTAGCAAGCAGGCTTTAATTTAGGTAATTAATAAAGCATATAAATAAAATTGATCATATGAATATACGTAACGTCGATCTCAACTTATTAGTGTACTTAAATGTGCTCATTGATGAAAAAAGTGTTTCAAAAGCGGCTAATAAACTCGCTCTAACACAACCTGCCATGAGTAACGCACTTAAACGATTACGTGATTTATTTGACGACCCATTACTTGTACGTGCCGCAGGCTCTATGACCCCCACCAGCAAAGCACTTAGCTTAAAGCCTGAAATAGAGTCTCTTTTAAAAATGGCAGAGGCGATTACTCAGCCCAGTGAGCAATTTAACCCAGCAACGGCAGAGGTGACTTTTAGAATAATGGCAAACGACTACATGGAGTCGACCTTAATTGCCCCCTTTATTACTGAGCAGTTAACTAAAAACCCGGGGGTTAATTTTGATGTACTGAGTCCAAGCGATGTAAACCTGCAAGATATGGAAAAAGGCACTATTGATTTAGGCATAAACCGGTTTAATGGCTTGCCCCGCTCGTTTCATCAGGCCAGTGTTTGGCGCGATAATTACTGCTGTTTAACCCACCCTAAAAATACCTTTTTACAGCACTCAAGCCTTGAAGATTATCTGCAAAAAGAACATGTTTGGGTAAACCGCGCTGGCTGGGGGCCAGAAGCTGCCGTTACCAATAAGTCAGGCAAGCAAAAACTAGGTTGGGTTGATGAAGCACTTTGGCAGCTAGAACAAACACGTAAAATACGGGTGTTTACACGCCACTACATGATTGCAAGTTTGCTATGCCAATCAGAGCAACTTATTGCTACTTTACCGCGCAGGCAGGCTAAATTATTAACCACGCATACCGATTTAGTCATTAGCCCAGTACCGTTTCAAATAGTCCCTATTGAGGTAAAAATGATATGGAGCCCGCTGCTTCACCATGCTCCCGCACACCAGTGGTTACGCCGTGAGCTGCTTGAGTTTGCTAAAACAATTGCTGATAGGTAATTAGTAATTTTCTTTAATTTAAAATTCTGATTACAGCTCAAAATGTATTAAAAAAGATTTAAGGAAAATCACTATCAACATTGATTACTCTAATTATTCACTTAAAGAATTACATGAAGCACTTGAAACTATTGATGCAAACAAATACCCGCAAAGATACAAACATCTAATAGAAGAGCTAAACAACCCAAAGAGAGTGGATCCTAAGGTTATAAAGCAATTAGAAATAACAGAGCAAAACTCAAAGAAAGAAGCCAAAGCATACGTAACTATTTTACTAGGCTTGTTTTTCATTCTATGGAGCTACTTTACTTATAATGATGGCGTTATACATAATAAAGGAGGGGAACGGGTAATTGCTTCTATCGAATCGAGCCCTAAAAAATTCTATTTTTTTATTTTTGGTGCAATAGGCTTAGGGTGTATAACCGTCGCGCACGGTATAGAAACGATAGTAAAACAAAAAAAAGCGCTCAAAAATAACAATTATGAAAAATAAAAAAGAATATCCTTACCTATGCGAAAGCCGCCTTAGCTATATTTATAGATGTATAAAATGTGGCGCATTTATTAAAAAGGGAATGCACGTGTGCTATCGGTGTGAACATGTTTTTTCTAAAGAAGATGTTGATATTATGATCAAACAGTATCGTAAAAATTATAAGAAAAACTGGCATCATAAACTTTATTTTGTCGTTTTTATCACAACTATTATATGCGCATTGCTCTTTTAAAAAATAAAAAAGCGCCATGGTATTCAACTTTGGGAAAATACCATGGCGCTTTTGAAATCGTAGAAATAGGAGTGAACCCTACCCTTTATATTTAGCAACCTTGATGCCAACCCACCAAAAAAATAAAAAACACTTAAAATCAAACATCTAATTAAATTATGCTTTTAATTATTATCTAGTGTGTCCCAGTTTTGTGCATTTTTATAGGTATTTGCACCACTTTAATTAAGCATGCTAAGTGGTTTTTGGTTTGTTGTCATTTACTATTGATAAAATCAATGTCAGTTATTGAAAACAACAATTTCATTAATAATACACTTAGCGCTAAAGTGAAGTTAAGCCAACAAACTAAGAGTAATGATTATGACAACATCAAGCTTCACACAACAAGACGGGTTATTTATTGACGCTAATTTACATCAGTTTATTACCCAACAGTTATGCACTAAAACCAATGCAGCTGAGACATACCAAGCACTTGCTACCTTGGTTGATGAGTTTGGTTGTAAGTGCCGTAAAACAAAGCACCAACCAGATGACATTTTAGAAGTAGATACGCTACTGCATGCGTATCAGCGTAAAAACCACCCGCTTTGCCATGTAGATGCACAAACAACCGAGGCAGTACTTGATGAATACTGCTGCCAAGTACCGGCTATTATTGTAGTTGCATTAATGGATACGCTTAGCGGTACTCAGTGCGATGAACCTAATGCACACGATATTTACCACCGCGCTGCACAGCTTACTAATCGCCCATGTGTACACAAGGCAAAAACAGCCACAGCGGCCTAGTAATGGAGTTGCTTAAAAATACTCGATAACCTTTTGTGCAAAATCACTGCAGCTTAGGGTTGTCGAGTTATTAATATTTTGCGCTAAATCAAAGGTTACATTACTGCTTTTGAGTGCTTGTTCGAGCGCTTGTTCAATCAGCGTTGCTGCCTCATCCCAGCCCATAAACTTAAGCATTAAAACGGCACTTAAAATACTGCTACTTGGATTTGCTTTGTTTTGCCCTGCAATTCTCTCAAACGTACCATGGGTTGGTTCAAAAAATGCCACATCGTTATTTAAATTAGCAGCCGGCATAATGCCCACTCCGCCAACTTGTGCGCTGAGCATATCTGCTAAAAAATCGCCATTTTGGTTTGTGGTTGCTACCACATCAAATTGCTCTGGGTTCATTAAACATTGTTGCAGCATGTTATCGGCTATCACTTCTTTAATAATCAAAGGCGATTTATTAGCGCGTGGTATTTCAAGCCAGCGTCCGTTTTCGTGTGGGGTAGCGTTAAACTCATTTTGGGCTAAGGCAAACCCCCAACGTTTAAAGGCACCATCGGTAAATTTAAGTACATTTCCTTTATGCACAAGCGTTAACGATTCGCTGTTATTTTTAAGGGCGTAATTAATTGCATAGCGTACTAGGCGCTCGGAGCCTTCTTTAGATATATTTTTTATACCTATGCCACACTCTTGAGAAAACCTTAGGCGCGTTACTCCCATTTCTTCACATAAAAAGTCGAGCATTTTCTCGCTCTCTACGCTGCCCGCTTGCCACTCTATTCCTGAATATACATCTTCGCTGCTATCACGCAGCACTGTTATATTAGTTAAAAATGGATTTTTTAACGGCGATGGCAACGCACTTAACCCTTTAACAGTGCGCATATTTACAAATAAATCCATTTCGTGCCTTAGCGCCACATTTAATGAGCGAAAACCGCCGCCAAGAGGTGTAGTTAGCGGCCCTTTAATTGCTATTTTGCACGCACGTACTGCGTTAATCGTCTCCTCTGGGAACCAATCGCCATCATATAACTTTGCTGCTTGCTCGCCGTTATATACTTGCATCCAGTGAATTTTTCGCTCCTTTGCATAACAGTGTGTAATGGCATTATTCACCACATGCTGCATGGCCGGTGTGACCTCTTGCCCAACCCCGTCACCATTAATATAAGCAATAATAGGGTTTACAGGCACATGCCATTGGCCTTTAGCATCAATAGTAATATTTTGTCCGTGCTCAGGGATTTTAATATGCTGATAAGCCATGGTTAATACCTATACTAAAAATAGTGTTACCTGATTAAATCATGCTTGATTGAGCATGTATGCAATTTGCTTTTTATAATTGATATTAGTTAAAAAAATAACGAATAACATGTGCTTAATTACGTAAATAGTGGGTCTAGTATTAAGCGCGTATTTAGGAGGTATAAATGAAGTTATTTTGGCTGTTATTGCTATTAATGTGCTCTTTAAAAGCCTCAGCTGTTGATGTGGTTATTCATAATTTAGACGCACTGACTACAAAGGGTCAAAAAACGGTAGCTACATGGGTAAATCAAAGCCTTGAAAAAACACAAAATACTTTAGGGCCATTGCAACAAAGCACCCTCCCTATTTATTTAAAGCCACAATATTTTGCTTTTGAACCCGTGCCATGGGCTAGCGTAAAACGAAATAATCCCGATGGATTAGAGCTGCATATTGACCGCTACGCAAGTTTAAATGCATTTACAAAAGATTGGACGCTTTACCATGAGCTCTCTCATTTATATTTACCACTACTGCCTTACTCTGGCTTTTGGTTAAGCGAGGGGTTTGCCAGTTACATGCAAAACGTAATAATGCGCAACAGCGGTGTCATTAGCCAAGCGCAATTTGTTCAGCGCCTAAACGCAGGGTTTGAGCGAGCACGCTTACAAACTAAAACAAAGCAGCAGCCACTTAATAAACTTTCAAGTGATATGTGGCAGCAACGTGCACAACAGCGGGTTTATTGGACAGGGGCAGCATTTTTTGTAGAAGCCGATTTAGCCCTTCACAAACAAGGTAAAAGCGTTGCCGCTATAATAAAACAATACCAACTATGCTGCAGAGCTGCGCGCACAAGTGCTAAAACGCTCATAAAAGAGTTAGATAAGCTCTCACGCAGTAGTATTTTTACTACCTTGTACGCGCAATATAATACGCGTACCGACTTTCCTGTTATTACTAAAACGCAGCTAAATACACTTTAAGTGCTTTTAATAAGTGCGCAATACTCATCATATGCTTTTACATTGTAATTAGTTGAGTAAGCATTCATAAAACCATGCAAAAACGGTGTTTTGTTACACGTAACTTGGCTTTTACTGGCTAAAGTACTTATCACTTCATCTACATTAAAATGCATTTCGGTATGTGGAAAAATAAACGTACAAGGTACTTTTGCCGCAATATCTAAATGATTTCTAATTTGTGAAGGGTAAAAGCCAATCAGCTTTTTTAGGTGTGGATTGCCTGTTAATAACTGTGCGCGCCACGCGGCACTTGCGCCTGCACTAAACCCTATACAGGCTGTTGGCTCTGTAAGGTTATTAAATACATTTAAGAGCTTAGCTACGTAATTGTCATGGCCACAGTCATTTATAAATTTATTATAATAATACTTTTCACTATCAATGGGTTGCAGTTCTCCTTTGTAGGGGTCTATAACCTCTGTATTGGCTTGCATAATATCTAACAACCTCATTAAAGGTGCTGTTAAACCATAAATATCGCTGACTATTATGTAATTCATACTTACCTTTTTAGGGTTAAAATCCATGCGTTTAAGCAGTTGATAAAATTAAGTATAAATAATTTTTAAATAAATAGCTTGCACACATTTTTTATTTAGGTTACCTTTCCTCTCTGGTCTTAAAAAACCACCGCGGTTAACCTTTTTACCCTGATCCAGTAAGCCCCGCAAAACGTATATTTTAGAGCTAAGTTATTGTACGGCGAGAACCCCTATTAATACCTTGATGATTTTTTTAATATCATCGCAAAAGTGTCATAAAGATCGTCAACACTGTAATGAAGCTAAACACAACATCGTTAATTTATTAACTGCATTTGGCTATAAAAAAATAGCGCAGAGTAAATAACAAGAATAAAGTGAGTTTTATTATGTCTTATAAATACAATGGATCTATGATCCAAATTGCCCATCCGGTGCAATCAATTTCTGTAAACAAACAACGTGTTATTTTTAGTGATACACAAGGTTTGAAAAACGCAATGTTTCAAAAAGCAAGCGAAGCGCGCGAATTTGTAAAGTGGTTAAAAGCCAACTAATCATTGCGAGCAATTAACTGCTTAAGCAGTTAATGTTAATAAAATGTGCCAGCTTTGTAGCTGGCATTTTACTTTGTTGCACTTAATTGACTACAATAGCGATACTTTCATTGTTTTAGGTAGTTGTAGTAATGCTCCGTGCATTTTTGTGTATCACCTTATATTTAAGCATTTCTTCAGTCAGTTACGCCCACACGATTAACTGGCTAACGCACGACTTTGCGCCCTATTACATTTTAAATGGAAAATACCAACACCAAGGGCGTGATGAAAGCGTTATAACCTTACTCGAGCAACAACTTGAGCACATCACGTTTAATCGCCTTGTTATCCCCTCTGGCAAAGTAACGCAAGAACTAGCCAATAAATCAGCCACACATTGTGCCCTATCACTTTATAAAAATGCATTTAGAGAAAAGTTTATTCACTTTAGCGAGCAAAGCTCAACCACGGGCCTTTCACCTTCCATTGCTATGCATAAAGGTTTGGCGCATTCACTAGAAGTGCCTAACTCAGAGCCGGTGTCGTTGCAGGATTTACTAGCAGAAAAAAAGCTCACGTTAGGTGTATCTATGAACCGCTCATACGGCGAGCAACTCGACAATGTAATAAATAACACCGCCGATGTTGATATTGTTATTCGCCCAACGCGAAATAGTTTAGCCAGCCTTACCTATATGCTTAATTTAAAGCGCTTAGATATTTTATTAGGTTACCCAAGTGAGCACCATTACTTAGCTAAATCTATGTACTTTGAAGAAAACCTAACTCAGCGAGCGATAGTTGAAGCGCCACCGTTAAGTTATGGTTATATTGGCTGCACTAAAAATGAGCAAGGTGCTAAAAATATTCAACTATTAGATGAGCAATTAAAAAAAATTAAGCAAACCGAGCAATACCACCAAGTAATGTTACGCTGGTTGCCCCCACATTTAAAACCCTTATTAGAATCAAGAATTCACGCTACAAAAAACAAAAACGCCACTAACTAAAGTGGCGTTTTAATTTAATCTACGCTTTATTATTTGCGTACACCTTCAATAGACAGCCCAATATCAACATGGGTAGACGCCGAGCCTAAATTATAATCAATGCCGTAATCGGACAGTTTTAAACTGGTTTCGCCCTCAAAACCAGCACGGTAGCCACCCCAAGGGTCTTGCCCTTCACCTACTTTATCCATTTTAAACGTAATGCGTTTAGTTACGCCATGTAAAGTAAAGTCACCCGTTACTGTGGCTGTATCATCATCGGTAAATTTCACATTGGTGCTTTTAAATGTTGCTGTTGGGTATTTATCCACATTTAAAAAGTCTTTACCGCGTAAGTGTTTATCACGCTCAGCATGGTTAGAGTCTAAACTTGCTGTATCTATATTTACTAAAATATTAGACCCTGTTTGCGCTTTAGCGTCGTAACTGAAGCTGCCATCAAAACGGTTAAATCGCCCGTGCAGCCAGCTGTAGCCTAAATGCTTAATTTTAAAGGTAACAAATGCATGCGCCCCTTGCGTATCAATTACATAATTTGCTGCATTTGCAGTAGCCGATAACATCATTACACCCGATAGAGCTGCAGTTACTAGTCGTTTTTTCATGTTAGTATTCCTTTGGTTTGATCATTCTCGTTAAGGTTTTATCTTTATCAATAAAGTGGTGCTTTAATGCCCCCAGTGCATGCAAAACAGCCAAGCCAATTAATGTACACGCACCGTAGTAATGAATTTTTCCGGCAATATCGGCTTGTCCATCAAAGTTATAATCCAGAGCTGGTACATTAAATATCGAAAAAACGGCGATTGCTCTGCCATCAGCGGTAGAAAGCAAATAACCCGCCACCACAATGACTGCTAAAATTAGGTACATAACAATATGCGCTGTATGTGCAATGTGGTTTACTGTTTTATTTTGACTAAGGAGGCGAGGTTTCGGGCTGGATACGCGCCACAAAATTCTAAAAATAAGCACTGCGGCGAGCGTTATACCTATACTTTTATGTAAATCCAGTGAGCCTTTATACCAGCTATCGTAATAGGTTAGCTCAACCATGTATAAGCCCAAGCCAAATAAACCAAACACGGTAAAAGCCATCAACCAGTGTAAAATAATGCCAATAAGGCCATAAGATGTGGGCGTATTTTTAAACATGTGGGTTCCTCTAAATTCAATAATTTAAGAATATAGAGGGTGAAGAAAAACTAAAATAGCGTATACAAACAACATCTGTGCATATACGCACATACAACTTGAGCTACAGTTTTACTAATTAGCTATTTGGTGTGTCGGTAAGGTTTATGTAAATTAGGCTATCAGGTGAGACTTGCAAACAGCTAATTAAGCCTTCTTTTATAAGCTCAAGCATAGCAATAAAGCTAACCACTACACCGCTTCTCCCTTCACTAAGGGTGAATAAATCGCTAAACGGCAGCGCTTTTTTTGCGTTACTCAGCTGGGCTAAAATTTGGCTCATCCGTTCACGGGTAGAGAGGATTTCTGCGGTCACTTGGTGATGCTCAAATGTTTTGGCGCGCGCCATCACGTCGCTCAGTGCTAACATTAAATCTTTTAACTCAAGCTCTGGCAGGTTTTGAGCGGTATTTTCAATAACCGGCATAGTTGCATGTGCAACAAAAATATCACGGCCTACACGGGGGATGGCATCTATATTTTCGGCTGCTTTTTTAAACTGCTCGTATTCTTGTAAACGCTTGATCAGTTCTGCGCGGGGGTCTTCCTCTTCTTCGAGCTCCTCGTGCACAGGCAATAACAGACGCGATTTTATTTGCGCCAATAACGCTGCCATTACTAAGTACTCACCGGCAAGTTCTAACTGAAACTCATTCATCATTTCTACATAACTGACATATTGCTCAGTAATGCTAAAAATAGAGAGTTCGAGCACATCTAACTTGTGCTTTTTTATTAAATACAGCAGTAAATCAAGCGGTCCTTCAAAGGTTTCCAAAATAATTTCAAGTGCATCGGGCGGAATGTATAAATCTTCAGGTTTATCTACAACGGCTTTGCCATGCAAAAAAGCCAGTGGCAGCTTTTGCTGCACTGGCTCACTTTGAGTCTTTTTTTCGCCCTGTGTTGTATCACTCACAAAGGTTACTCAAACGGGCTGGTATCGCCACATCCTACACGCAAAATGTGAATATCATCTTCTGATAGGTCAATAACCGTGGTTGCTTGCTCTGCAAGGTGTCCGCCGTCAATAATTAAATCTACGTGTTTATCTAAACGCGTTAAAATTTCATCTGGATCTGATTCTGTAAACTCTTCTCCAGGTAAAATTAACGAACACGACATTAACGGCTCCCCAAGCTCTGCAAGTAATGCACATGCAATTGGATGCTCTATAACGCGCATACCAATGGTTTTTTTCTTATCGTTTAATAACCGCTTTGGCACCTCTTTTGTGCCTTTAAAAATAAAGGTGTATGGCCCTGGCGTATTATTTTTAATAAGCCTAAACATTTGGTTATCTACACGGGCATAAGTTGCCAGCTCAGATAAATCACGGCATACCAGCGTAAAGTTATGGTGTTTTTCTATTCCACGAATACGCTCAATGCGCTCTTTTGCTTGCTTATTACCTAGGTTACACCCTATTGCGTAGCCCGAATCTGTTGGGTATACAACAACCCCGCCCTGTTTAATAATATCAACCGCTTGGCTAATAAGTCGTGGCTGTGGGTTTGCTGGGTGAATATGAATTAATTGACTCATGATAATGCTCCTTCTTGCCCTTCCCACACTTGCCAAACCCCTTGGCAGTCTTTGGGTAAGTATAAGTTTTTACCTAGCTCTAAATAACTAGTTGGAAAATGAAAGTCAGAACCTTGCGAGCACAGTAAACCGTACTCTTGGCTCAATTGCCCTAAAAATTGGCGTTCAGTAGGCGCTTGTTGCGGCTGCGCAACTTCCATGGCATCGCCCCCGTCACTTTTGTATTGCACAAGTAGCTTACGTAACCATTTATTAGACATTTGATAACGCCCTGGGTGTGCAAGTACTGCAACCCCGCCCGCAGCATGAATGGCGCTAATAGCTGTTTGCATATCACACCAATTGCTTGGAACATAACCTGTTTTGCTGCGCCCTAAGTATTTTTTAAATACCCCAGGAAAATTTTTAGCTACGCCTCTTTCAATCAATGCACGCGCAAAATGAGCACGGGTTATTTGGGCGTTTTCTGCCAGCGCCTTGGCTTGCTCGTAAATGCCATCAAAACCGTTTTTTGCCAGCCTTTTGCCTATTTCAATAGCGCGTTCGTCACGCTTTTGCTGCTGCGCCGATAACAATGATGTAAGGGCATTGTTATTTATATCAATATTTAGCCCAACAATATGTATTTCAAAGCTTTCCCACTTGGTAGAAATTTCTACGCCAGATATAAGCTTAAGCGGTAAGTTTTCTGTTTCGATAAACGCTTTTGCCGGCGTAATAGCAGCCACAGTGTCGTGATCGGTTATCGCAAACACATCAATGTTTTTTTCTACGGCGCGGTTTAATAATTGCTCAACTGTTAAATGTCCGTCTGAATGCGTTGTATGGCTGTGTAAATCGTATTTTATCAAAAGAAAACTGCTTAAATTTAAGGGTAATAGATGTTTATATAAGTATAACAACTTTTTTGACTAAATTGTTTTAAATAAACACTTGACACAAAAGCGCTAAATACGTTTTACTGTAGCCACTTTAAGACACATTAAGAATTAATAAAAATGATCAATTCAATTCAACACACTATTTGGTGGTGGCACTCATAATTTTTGGGTGATGAATTGTCGTGTCTAGCAAATATTCAAAACCCGCAACTATGCGGGTTTTTTTATAACTAAATTTTACGTATTTAATTTTTTATTTTGAGGCAAAAAAACATGAATAACGGTCTTACTCTTACACATCGTTGGTGGTGGCGCCTGATATAGCGGGACGGTAATGATCTGTTTGTAATTTAGATATCGTTATTCAAACCCCGCATTGCAAAAGCATTGCGGGGTTTTATTTTTTGAGGGAATGAGGTTTGATTTTTAGTCATATAACTACCACACCAGGCGAAGTTACTAGCATAACGCAAGTGCGCGACTACATTAGTAGCCCACTTGCACTTTATGCAGCACTTGATAAGCCTAATTCGCTACTGCTTGAATCAGCCGAAATTGATTCTAAAGACAGTGTTAAAAGCTTAATTTTAGTTGACTGCGCGCTGCGCATTGTTTGCCAAGGTAAAACCGTCACGGTAAGTGCTCAATCTAATAACGGTAAACAGTTACTGCCGTACTTAAGAGCCAATGTGCAAAGCTGCGATGCAACCTTAACCGACACAAGCCTAACCCTTGTTTATAAAGGCGGCTCTAATGACATTGACGAGGCAAGTAAACTGGTTGCCGATAATGCATTTAGCGCACTACGCACCTGTATAAACAGTATCAAAAGCACCACCGAAAACCCGTTTTCGGTATTTTTAGGCGGTGTATTTGCCTACGACATGGTCGCTAATTTTGAGCAGCTAAGCGACGTACCCGATGGCGAAAACACCTGCCCAGACTACGTATTTTACTTAGCCGAAACCTTAGTGGTTATCGATCATCAAAAACAAACTACCGAGCTTATTGGTAATGTGTTTAATGGCCCAGACGTACACGCTAATTGTTTTGAAGTAGGTAAAGAGCTAGAACGATTAAATGCCTTATGCGACAAAGCAGAAGAGTTTAGTGCGCCTATGCAAACAGGTACCTGCGATGTAAGTGTTGATATAAGCGATGAAACTTACTGCGAGCAAGTGGTTAAGCTTAAAAAGAACATCGTTGATGGTGATATTTTTCAGGTTGTGCCTTCGCGCACGTTTTCACTGCCCTGCCCTGATTCATTGCACGCATATAGCCAGCTTAAAAAGCAAAATCCAAGCCCTTATATGTTTTATATGCGCGATGAAGAATTTGCTTTATTTGGCGCCTCACCTGAGTCTGCGCTTAAATACGAAGTGCAAAGCAAACAAGTTGAAGTTTACCCTATTGCCGGTACTCGCCCACGTGGAAAATTTGCCAATGGCGCAATCAACCCAGATTTAGACAGCCGTATAGAGCTTGAACTAAGAAACGATCAAAAAGAGCGTGCAGAGCATTTAATGCTCGTTGATTTAGCTCGTAACGATGTGGCACGCATTAGTGTAGCCGGCACGCGCCATGCAAAAGAGCTATTAAAAGTAGACCGCTACTCGCAAGTAATGCACTTGGTTTCTCGCGTGGTGGGCACATTAAAGCCTGAGCTTGATGCACTACACGCCTACCAAGCGTGTATGAACATGGGCACGCTGGTAGGCGCTCCTAAAGTACGTGCCGCCGAACTTGTACGCCAAATCGAAGGCAAACGCCGTGGCAGCTACGGTGGCGCAGTGGGCTATTTAACAGGCGATGGTGCAATGGATAGCTGCATTGTTATTCGCTCAGCGTTTGTTAAAAATAATACCGCGTATGTGCAAGCAGGTGCCGGTGTCGTTTACGATTCTGATCCGCAAGCCGAAGCTAACGAAACCCGCGCTAAAGCCCAAGCGGTGATCACCGCCATAAAATCGACTTATGAGGCGGTATAAAATGAGCACAGCAAACCCAATGAAAATATATTTTTTAGATAACTTTGATTCGTTTAGCTACAACCTTGTTGATGAACTAACCATGCTGGGCTGTGAGCTTGTGGTATACAGAAATAACATACGTGCAGAGGTTATTTTTAATAAAATGCGTCAAGAGCCTGGGCAAGTATTATTAGTGCTTTCGCCAGGACCTGGTGCACCCAGTGATGCAGGTTGCTTAATGGAATTAATCGAACTGGCTAAAGGCCACTTCCCCATGCTGGGCATTTGTCTAGGGCAACAAGCACTTACACAAAGTTATGGCGGAGTAATCGGCCACGCTGGCGAAACCGTACATGGTAAGTCATCAATCATTAATTTAAACCCGCATCCGGTGTTTGAAGGAATGGGCAACACCATGCCCGTAGCCCGTTACCATTCATTAATGGCAACCAAGGTACCTGAAAATATTGAGGTAATTGCACAATTTGACGATATTCCTATGGCCATATATCACCACGACGATAAAGCGTTAGGTTATCAATTTCATCCTGAGTCAATACTTACGCCAAATGGTGCAATGCTACTTCAACAAAGTGTTGCGTACTTAACGCGCACCAACTAATAGAGGACATTATGAGTACCCAAGCACAAGAGACCATAAATGTTCAATACGCTATTGAGCAACTTATTCAAGGCAAGTCGTTAAACTATGCCCAATCAAACGCATTATTTAACCAAATAATGCAAGGTAACATGAGCGAAATAGAGCTCACTGCATTGCTAATCAGCCTTAAAATAAAAGGCGAAGTAAGCGATGAAATTGCCGGCGCTGCAGCGTCAATGCGAGAAAACGCCGTTGCCTTTACAACCGCTAGCACGCAACTTGCCGATAGCTGCGGCACCGGGGGCGATGGCTCAAACACGATTAATATTAGTACTACCGCGGCTATTGTTGCAGCTGCCGCGGGTATTAATATGGTAAAACATGGTAATCGCAGTGTATCGAGTAATTCGGGCTCTGCTGATTTATTAAAAGCACTGGGCATTAATATTGATATGAGTCCAGCACAGGCTGCACAGTGCCTTGAACAAACCCATTTTACCTTTTTGTTTGCACCGCATTATCACAGTGGTGTACGCCACGCAATGGGCGTACGTACTGCGCTTAAAACACGTACCATTTTTAATATTTTAGGCCCGCTTGCTAACCCTGCTGCACCACACGTGCAATTACTGGGTGTTTACGATGAGTCTTTATGTATGCCAATGGCGCAAACACTTAAAACATTAGGCACTAAGCGCGCGATGATAGTGCATGGTTCTGGCACTGATGAAATAGCCCTGCACGGCCCAACTAACGTAGTTGAGCTAAACAATGGCGAAATAACGCAGTACACATTAAACCCAAGCGACTTTGACCTTGCAAACTATTCACTTGAACAACTAGCCGGTGAAGGCCCACAATACAACGCAAATGCGAGCCTTGCTATTTTACAAGGTAAAGGCAGTGATGCGCACAATGCTGCAATCGTGGTCAATGTGGCTGCACTTTTATACCTAAGCGGTAAAGTACAGTCATTAAAAGAAGGCGCACAACAGGTACAAACATTACTAAGTTCAGGCAAAGCCATGAACACATTAAATGCAATTATTGAGGTAAGTCATGGCTAATGTATTAGACAAAATTGTTGCTGATAAAAAACAAGAGCTAATAGAGCGTAAAGCCGCGCGCCCACTAGAGAGCTTTAAACACCTAGCAGTGCCAACCAGCCGCAGCTTTTATAAAGCGTTAGCAAAGCCGGGTACGCAGTTTATTTTAGAATGTAAAAAAGCATCTCCTTCAAAAGGGCTAATAAGAGAGCCGTTTGATTTAACCGAGATCACCTCTGTTTATAAAAAATACGCCAGCTGCATGAGCGTACTTACAGATACTAAATACTTTCAAGGTAGTTTTGATTATTTAGAGTTTGTACGTAGCCAAGTAGAGCAACCACTTATTTGTAAAGACTTTTTTATTGATGAGTACCAAGTTTACATGGCACGTATTTATGGCGGCGATGCTATATTACTAATGCTTTCAGTGCTTGATGATGAACAATATAAAGCGCTACATGCAGTTGCCGACTCGCTTAACATGTCGGTATTAACCGAAGTAAGTAACGAAGAAGAAGTGCACCGTGCCCTTGCACTTGATGCGCAAATTATTGGTATTAATAACCGTGACCTTCGCGATTTAAGCACTGATTTAGCAACCACCGAAAAGCTACGTAAACTCATCCCACAAGATAAAGTAGTTATTTCAGAGTCGGGCATTTACACTCATCAAGATGTTAAACGTTTAGCGCCATTATGTGATGGCTTTTTAATTGGCAGTTCTTTAATGGCTGAGCGCGATTTAGAACAAGCCTGCAAAAAAGTGATTTTAGGTGATAACAAAGTGTGCGGTTTAACCCGAGCACAAGACGTACAGGCCGCTTACAACAACGGCGCAGTGTACGGTGGACTCATTTTTTACCCTAAATCGCCTCGTTATGTTGATTTAGATTGTGCGATTGAGCTGAGCCAAAGTGCGCCACTTAAATTTGTCGGTGTTTTTGTTAATGCAAGCCCGCAGCAAGTGGTACAATACGCGCACGAACTAAAACTTGCCGCAGTACAATTACACGGTCAAGAAAGTGACGATTACATTGCCGCATTACGTACACAGTTACCTAAAGGTTGTGAAATTTGGAAAGCACAGGCAATTAAAGATACATTGCCAACCCCAGCTACGGGCGTAGACCGCCATCTTTATGATACCCACAGCGATACACAAGCCGGTGGTACAGGTAAAGCATTTGATTGGGCAGTACTGCGCGACGCAACAACCCCCTTTATGCTAGCGGGTGGCTTAAATCCAGACAATATAAAAGACGCGCTTTCTCAAGGTGCCCTAGGCCTTGATTTAAATTCAGGCGTTGAAGAATCTGCGGGTAAAAAGTGCCCTATCAAATTACAAAATGCTTTTACAAGCATCAGAAATTATTGAGGTTATAATGCAAAATCCAGCTTATTTTGGCGAGTTTGGCGGTATGTTTGTACCTGAGCTACTTGTCCCTGCGCTTAAGCAGTTAGAGAACGAATTTAACAAAGCACAAAAAGACCCTGAGTTTGAGGCTGAGTTTACAAAATTATTAAACGAGTATGCCGGTCGCCCTACGCCGCTTACATTAACGCGTAATTTAATTAAAAACCCTAAAGTTAAACTTTACCTAAAACGTGAAGATTTACTGCACGGTGGCGCACACAAAACTAACCAAGTACTTGGTCAAGCGTTGCTAACTAAACGTATGGGTAAAAAAGAAGTTATTGCCGAAACTGGAGCGGGCCAACACGGCGTGGCAACAGCCCTAGCCTGTGCATTACTTGGCTTAAAATGCCGCATTTATATGGGAGCTAAAGACGTTGAGCGCCAACAGCCTAACGTATTTAGAATGAAATTAATGGGCGCAGAGGTTATTCCGGTAACAGCCGGCTCTGGCACATTAAAAGATGCGGTAAACGAAGCGCTCCGCGACTGGTCTGCAAACTACCAAGACGCTCACTACTTACTTGGTACCGCAGCGGGTCCTCACCCATTCCCAACAATTGTACGAGAGTATCAAAAAATCATTGGTGAAGAAGCTAAACAACAAGTACTAAAAGCAGAAGGACGCCTACCAGATGCCGTACTAGCCTGTGTTGGCGGTGGCTCTAATGCCATTGGTATGTTTACTGACTTTATTGACGAGCCAAGTGTAAAACTTATTGGTGTAGAGCCTGCAGGTAAGGGCCTAGATACCCACGAGCACGGCGCTACAATTTGTAAAGGTACTAAAGGTATATTGCACGGTACCTATACGTACATTATGCAAAACGACGATGGCCAAATTGAAGAGTCATACTCAGTATCTGCCGGTCTTGATTACCCAGCAGTTGGACCACAGCACGCGTTTTTACACGAAACAGGCCGTGCTCAATATGTGGGTATTACCGATACAGAAGCCCTTGACGCGTTCCAAGCACTTGCTAAAAACGAAGGCATTATTCCAGCTCTTGAATCAAGCCATGCCCTTGCTTATGCGCTTAAATACGCCGAAGAGCAAACAGAAGAAAGCATTTTGGTGGTTAACTTAAGTGGCCGTGGCGATAAAGATTTAACCCACGTACACAGTGTTTTATCACAAGGAGGTCAACTATGAGCCAGTTAAATACAGATCGTTACGGTAAAACCTTTGCTGCACTTAATGAGCAAAAACAAGGTGCATTTGTACCATTTGTTACCATTGGCGACCCAGGTAAAGAGCAAAGTATTGCCATTATTAAAAGCTTAATTGACGGCGGCGCGGATGCACTGGAGCTAGGTATTCCGTTTTCGGACCCAATCGCTGATGGCCCCGTTATTCAAGCGGCGAATATTCGTGCTCTCGATGTAAACATTAACACGCAAGATTGCTTTGATATTATTAAAGAAATACGCGATTACAATGCAGATATTCCAATTGGCTTATTATTGTATTCTAACCTTGTGTTTAAACGCGGTTTAGAAACATTTTATAAAGATGCTAAAGCGGCGGGCGTAGACTCTATTTTAGTTGCTGATGTACCACTGCATGAGTCTAAAATGTTTAGAAAAGCAGCCATGGCAAACGGTGTAGACCCAATATTTATTGCCACACCCAATGCCGATGACGATACTCTGCGCCAATGTGCATCTTACGGCCGTGGCTACACGTATTTATTATCGCGTGCGGGTGTTACCGGCACCGATACTAAAGCGCAAATGCCAGCGGGTAACATAGTAACTAAATTAAAAGAATACCATGCAGCCCCTGCTTTATTAGGCTTTGGTATTTCTACTCCCGATGATGTAAAAGCCGCCCTAAATGCCGGTGCAGCTGGTGCTATTTCAGGCTCAGCTGTTGTTAAAATTATTGAAGCCAACCTTAATGATTTAGACGCGATGACAACGCAGTTAAAAGCGTTTGTAGCTGATATGAAAGCGGCCACCGCACTGTAAAAGCTTAAAATTTACGCATTAAAAAAGGGCATTTAAAATGCCCTTTTTTATTAAGCTCTACACTTAGTGAGCTTGATGCTTACCTTCTAAAATTTCTTCAATAAATTTTGCATTAAATGCTTCTAAATCTGCAGGACTGCGGCTTGTTACTAAACCTTGGTCTACACTCACCTCTTCATCAACCCAGTTTGCACCAGCATTGATTAAATCACTTTTAATACTCGTGAATGATGTAACGGTACGGTCGCGTAATTTATTAATTTCGGCAAGTAACCAAGGGGCATGGCAAATAGCTGCAACGGGTTTGTTTTTCTCGGCGCCAAAAAAACCGTCTATAAACGCTTTTGCGTGCTTATCTTGGCGTAACGTATCAGGGTTAAATAAGCCACCTGGCAGCATAAGCGCATCGTAATCGCTGGCACTGGCATTTGTAACAAGTTTATCTACGCTTACTTTGTCGCCCCATTTATCTTCATCCCAGCCGGTGATTTCACCCTCTTTTACCGACACAATATCGATATCGGCGCCGGCATTAAGTAAAGCATCACGTGGAGATAATAGCTCACTTTGCTCAAAGCCATCGGTAGCTAAAATAGCAATTTTTTTACCTTGTAAACGAGTGCTTGTTTGTAATGTAGACATAGAGATCTCCTTATTGCGTTTAATAAAATGTTTCAATCACCCTAATAAAAGCATAACCGATGCCAAATTTAACCTATTGAAAATAATGGATAATATAAATTAAAGCTGTCAAAGCTATGTAAATCATTTAGAGGGTTTGAACAATCTACATAGCTTAATTTAAAGTGCGTATTAAAAACCAGCACACAAGCTTTGCTTATAAGATGAAGTCGTTAGGCATTAAACTAAAAGTTGGGTATTTATTTTGTAGACGCACCCTATTAGCGGGGTGCGCCGAACTATAATTTTATGATTAATAGCGCTAACTAAATCTAAAAAGGTAACCAGGCTATTAACAAGTATTGGTTGCAGGAACTAGTCGCTGGTACTGATCACTGGTACCGGTCAATGCAAGTTGCTACTTAAAGGAGATCTTTTAATGCTTTGGCAGGTTTAAATACGGGTTTGTTAGCGCCTTCTATTTCAATGCTTTCGCCTGTTTGCGGGTTACGCCCAGTGCGCGCTGGGTAGAAGCTTAAAGCGAATGTACCAAATCCATTAATTTGCACTTGGTCGCCTTCAGATAACGATTTAGTAATTACTTTTTGTAAGCTAGTAAGGGCTGCTTGTGTGTCTTTTTTTGTTAGTTCACTGCGTTTTGCTATTTGGGCAACAAGTTGTGCTTTGTTCATTGTAGGCTCCTAAATGCACACTTAATCAGTGTTGGTTAAGCGTGGGAATATGATGATGGATAATTAAAGCCACGCAGGCTAAGGCTTACAGGGCAACAAGTCAACCTTGTAGTTGCCTAGTGTTATGTGGTAAAAACTTCCCTGACTTCTTTTTGTATAATTTAGGTAGTATATGCACGCATTGATTGAATACATCCCGCTAATATTATTTTTTGCGGTATTTAAATTAGTTGATATTTACTGGGCAACAGGCCTTTTAATGGTCACTACGCTTATTCAAGTTGCGTATAGCTACTTTAAGCACGGCCATGTACCTGCCCGCCAATGGCTATTTTTTGCTATTGCAGCGGTGTTTGGCACATTAACCTTAGTACTCCACGATGAGCAGTATATAAAATGGAAAGCCACGTTAATTTATGCCGGCTTAAGCCTTACCTTATTAATTAGCCGTTACGTACTGAATAAAAATCTTGTTAAAAAAGCCCTTAGCTCAATTCTCGAAAACGCCAACGACTCTAAACAGGCGATTGAAGTACCTGAGCCGGTGTGGAATAAGCTTAACTTAATGTGGGTTGCCATTACCGCAGGTATTGCAGTACTGAATATTTACATTGCGTATAATTTCTCACTCGATTTTTGGGTTAACTTTAAAGTGTTTGGTTTAATGGCCATTACTTTTGTGAGTATTTTGATCACTATTTTTGCTTTGTATAAATACTTCCCTGATGAAGAAGAACCCGCAAAGTAAAACACCTTCGTCATAAAAATGTCGTCTTTGCTTGATAGCGTGTAAAAAAAATCAATCAGAGACGACCTTGAACGCCAATCAATACCGCTGGTTTGAATTTACCCTAATATTTGTTTTATTGCCTTTAATAGGCTTTACCCTTCGTAGCTACCTAGCAAACTGGCTAATACCTGCACTGATTGTTTTAATGAGTGTGTGCTGCATGTTATTACTGAACGACCCTCACTTTAAGCGATTTAGACTTACAAGCCTGGGGCAGTTTTCTGCGGTAAAGCGCCGTTTATTTAGTTTCTTTTTTTTAGGTGCGCTTTTTTCAGGCGTGTTTTACGGCATTATTCATCAAGAAAACTGGTTTAGTATGCCGCTGCACTCATTTTATAACTGGTTACTTTTACTGCTTCTATACCCGCTGCTGTCGGTATTACCACAAGAGCTAATTTTCAGGACCTACTTTTTTCATCGCTATAAACGCATTATGCCCAAAAAAAGAGTGCGTATAGTGGTAAGCGCAACGGTGTTTGCCCTTGCCCATATTGTGTATGCCAATTGGGTGGCTGTAGGCTTAGCATTTTTAGGCGGGTTATTATTTTCGTTTACTTACGCGCAAAGCCGCTCAACCATAGTGTGTGTAATTGAGCATAGCTTATGGGGATTATGGATGTTTACACTGGGGATAGGCAGTTCATTAGACTCAGGAGCTATAAGCTAACAAGCTAAGCCGCTATTTTAAACACAAAAAAGCCGCGTTAATACGCGGCTTTTGAAAACTTTTTTAGCCTAAAAACCAAATAACTTAAAGGCAAAAAACTTAGTCGCTACTGTGTTTATAAATATGGCTAATAAAATAACCGGAATAAACGTAGAAAGCGAAAAGTTAACGTATTTCTCCATAAAGCTACCGGCGTAATTAGGTGAGCCTTGGCTTAGCTCATCTGTTAGGCGCGCTTTTTTCCAGCGGTACATAACAAATAAACACACCATTAAACCATTCAGTGGCAATATAGTGTCGTAAAATACATCATAAACAATATCAAAAAAGCTTTTATTACCGCTGCCGTAACTAGTAAACGACGTTAGGCTATCAACCATACCAAACGACATAGTACATAATATAGTTAGCACACCGGTGGCTAGCGTTAAAATACCTAAGGCTTTTTTACGGCTGATCCCTTTGCGGTCGCTAAGGGTCGCTGTAGGTACTTCTACAATTGATACAAGCGAAGTAATCGCTGCAAAAAACACTAATAAAAAGAACGAAAACGCTACTGCAGACGCGCCAAAGTAACCAATATCATTTTGTAGTGCTAATAAAATTTTAGGTAAGTATACAAATATCATCGATACAGACGAGTCAGAAAGCGCGGCTGGGTCGGTATTTGGATCAAAACTAAATATTGCCGGTAACACCATTAAACCGGCAACAAATGCCACTAATGAGTCGGTAATAGCTACCATTTTAGCACTGCCAACAATGTCATCTTTTTTAGATATGTAAGAGGCGTACGTCATTAAAATACCCATACCTAGCGATAATGAGAAAAACGCTTGGCTTAGTGCACCATTGAGCACGCTGGCGCTCATTTTAGAAAAATCAGGAATAACATAATATTTAACACCAGCCATGGCGTTATCAAGCGTTAATACATACGCTACAAGGGCAAGCAACATAACAAATAAAGCCGGCATTAAAAACTTAGCGGCTTTTTCTATGCCTTGTTTAACCCCACCCAATAAAATAAGGTTAACAATAATAACGACCACAGCCATGTAGCCAAAAACAGTGTAGCTATTTATAAAGCTGCCAAAATGGCTAGGATCTGCCAATGCATCTAAATTACCCATGGCGGTTTGGCTTAAGTAACCAAAAATCCACACGGTAATAACCATGTAAAATACGGCAATCATAAACGGCGTTAATACAGCCAAAAAGCCTGCAAACTTCCATTTTTTGTCGTTATTTGCCAGCGCTTTATACGAACCAAGTGGATCTTTTTGCGCGTTACGACCCATGGCCATTTCAGCCATCATTACCGGTAAACAAATAAAAGCAACAAACAAAGCGTATACAAGTAAAAATGCACCACCACCATTTTTAGTTGCCGACACAGGAAAACCTACTAAGTTGCCAATACCCACTGCCGAACCTGCTGCAGCCAGTATAAAGCCAAGACGGGAGCTAAAATGCTCTCTATTATTGCTCATGTATTAACCTTGTTATTTTTAAGTTATTCAAGCGACTCTACCAGTGTTGTGCCGCGCTTTTCAAGCAATTACACACTAAAAATAATTAATAACTGTAAACCTAGCTTTAACGGTAATTTGTTCACCAACTATCAACGTTGTGCTAGTATTTGCGTTATTAAACTTAACATTTTTTTGAGAATTACTATGTTGTACATGATTTATTCAACCGACGTTGAAAACAGCTTACCGCTTAGAAAAGAAGCCCGCCCCGCCCACTTAGCACGTTTAAGCGAACTTGACTCTCAAAACCGTTTACTTGTTGCCGGCCCACTGCCAGCAATCGACAGTGAAGACCCGCAAGATGCTGGATTTACAGGCTCATTAGTCATTGCCGAATTTGATTCACTTGAAAAAGCACGTGAATGGGCAGCCTCTGATCCATACGTTGCAGCCGGCGTTTACGCAAACACCGTTGTAAAACCATATAAAAAAGTATTACCAGCGTAACGAACACCCTGAATTTAAAACGTTATTTAATTCAGGGTTGGTTCACTGCTAATTAATTAAGCTGGCGAACGTAAAAGCGCATATTGGACGTTTTTACTTGAGTTTTAGTAGCTTAGTTAATTAGAATAGCTGGGTTTGATCTAGGAGTTCCCGTCATGCGTGTATTATTAACCCTTGGTTTAATTGCCTGTATTAGCGTCAGTGGCGCCGTACACGCAAGTTCGACTGTTACCAAAGCAGTTAAAAAAACTGAGATCAGCAAAAAGAAAGCCGTAATACTTGCAAAAGAAGAAACTGACGGTAAAACCTTAAAAATTACAGAACAAGCAAAATTTTATACTGTACGTATACTCAAATCTGACGGCCACGTCGTTGATTTACATATAAATAAAAAAACCGGCGAAGTGAAAAAGGATTAGCAAATGCGAATTTTAGTTATAGAAGATGATTTACACTTAGCAGACAACCTACGTAATGCTTTAGAGAAAGAACGTTACAGTGTTGATTTATGTCACGATGGCGAAGCTGGCCTATTCCATATTACAGAATACCCGCTAGATATGGCGGTGGTTGATTTAGGCTTACCAAAAATTGACGGTATTGAGCTAATCAATAAAGCACGTGCACAAGGCGTGACGATCCCTATTTTAATCTTAACGGCGCGCGACCGCTGGCAAGACAAAGTTGAAGGCCTAGATGCAGGTGCCGACGACTACTTAACCAAGCCGTTTCATGTTGAAGAATTAATTGCGCGTTGTAACGCACTTATTCGCCGCAGTGCTGGTAAAGCAAACCCTGAAATGACAGCGGGTCCAATTAAAATTCATACTCGCTCACAACAAGTTTGGGTTAACGACAAAGAACTTAGCCTTACGGCTTATGAGTACAAAGTACTTGAGTATTTAATGGTTAACCCGCAAAAAGTAATTTCTAAATCAGAACTTACTGAGCACATTTACGACCAAGATTTCGATCTTGATTCTAACGTTATCGAAGTATTTGTACTTCGTCTGCGTAAAAAATTAGACCCTGAAGGCACATTAAACCCAGTAGAAACACTACGTGGGCGTGGTTACAGGCTTAAAAGTCAGTGGTAGCATCGCAAATATCGCTTAAAATAAGGCAAGGATTTATCCTTGTCTTTGTTTTATTGGTGGCACTGCCTATTTTATTTTACTCGATTGGTAAAGCGTATTACGCCTCATTAGTCGAAACCACCGAAAAAAATCTAGAAGCCCACTTATACTCCCTTATTTCTGAAGTCGACTTTACTGAGCGCGGCATTATTATGCCCAGCACAATTTTAACGCCTGAGCTAAATAACTTAAATTCAGATACCTACGCCATGATTTACCGCGATGATGTACCTGTGTGGCACTCAGAGTCGGCAGTAAATGTAAACTTTAAACCCGAGTACATAGAGCCTAAAGCAGGTGCGGCCGACTTTAGACGTGTGGTTTACAACAATGCAGTTTACTGGCAATTAAGCCTAACGGTCATTTTAAATAATATTGACCAATCTGAGCAGGCACGTTTTATATTACTCAAACGAAACGATGCATTGCTAAGGTTAATGGATGGCTTTAAACAAACCCTAGTCGATTGGATGTTTATAATGGGTATTGCGATTGCCGGTTTAATGGCAATTGGATTTATTTGGAGCGGCCGGCCGTTACAACGTCTTGATAAAGAAATAAAAGCCATTGAGTCGGGCGATATTCAAGAAATTAAAGGCTTATACCCTGTAGAGCTGCAAACAATTAAATCAGACCTAAACTTATTACTAGAGTCGCAGCAACGTCAAAAAGAGCGCTACAGAGCCTCTTTAAGTGACCTAGCACATGCATTAAAAACGCCCCTTGCGGTATTAAAATCAAGCCCGCTTGCTAATGATGCCGATGCCCAAGAGCAACTTGATAGAATAAATGTGATGATCGAGCATCAGTTAAAGCGTGCAGCTACTGGCGCCTCAGATACATGGAAAAAACAAACCCCAGTTAAACCTGTGGTTGATTCTATTTTAAGTGCAATGGCCAAGGTATACCGCGATAAAGACATTATATTTAATTGTACCGTGACCGATAAAGATTACTTTTTAGGTGACCAAACAGATTTAATGGAGTTACTGGGTAATTTAATTGATAACGCCTGTAAAGCGTGTCGCTCGCAAGTAGAAATACAGGTCATTCAAAGTAAAACACTGTGCATAGGCATTAGTGACGATGGACCCGGTGTACCCGAGGATAAACGCGAGTCTTTATTAACCCGTGGTACCCGCCTTGATACTTACGAAAGCGGCCACGGTGTTGGTATGGCGATAGTCTCGGACTTGGTCAAATCTTATAACGGTCACTTAACGATTAATAAGTCGGACACCTTGGGCGGCGCACAATTTATTTTAGAGTTTAATTACAATGATAAAAAATAGCCTTTTAATCACACTTGCGAGCCTATTAGCACTAAGTGCTAATGTCAGTGCGCAAGCACAGTGTACGCTTGAGCAAAACGCAACGCCAAGCCAAACTAAACGCTATACGCAGTGTTTAGACACTCAAATAAATCAGGCTAAGTACAATCAGGGTACTTGGGTTCAAAAACGTAAATATGAACTCACTAAATTAGAAGAGCAAAGCGGAAATACGCAAATACTCATGTTGTTTAAGCGCAGCGTCGACAACCACCAAAAGTATATTGAAGCAAGCTGCCAATGGCGCTACATATTAAAACTGCCAAATGCCAGCCAAGCCGCTATTGATTACAAATTATGTGAACTTGCACTTATTGAACAGTTTACTCAAGTGCTTAAAAAGCCACTTTAAACGGGGATTAACCCCTATAAAAAAAGCGATTAATACTGTGTATTAATCGCTTTTTTTGTATCAATTATTTAATCAAATACGCAATTTAAGCTATTAAAACCAATTGATATTATTTATCGTCTATCGACTCACCAGTACCAAGTAGCGTGGCAACCCAACGCCCTTCATCACTTGCCTCTAGGGCTATTTTAACAATCATGGTAAGCGGTACCGATAGCAACATGCCTACAGTGCCTAATAACCAACCCCAAAATATTAACGACAAAAACACCACCAAGGTAGAAAGCCCAAGCCCTTTACCCATAAATTTAGGCTCTACAATGTTACCCATTACCGTATTAATAATTAAATACCCTGCACCTACAAGCCCGGCTGTTAATGGTCCTTGTGTGATCAGTGCTAACAATACAGCTGGTACTGCGGCAATAATAGAACCTATATTAGGAATATAATTAAACATAAAGGCCAACACGCCCCACAGCACAAAGTAGTCAACATCTAAAATCCATAAATAAAATGCTGCAATAATACCGGTGGCTAAACTCACTAATGTTTTAATTGCTAAATACGAATTAATAGAAACCAAAAAGCGGTCAATTTGCTCCATTTTTCTATCTGGGTCGGCAAGTGCCATATGAATTTTTTTGCTTAATGCAGGCCCTTCAAAAAGCATAAACACCACAGTTAAAATTATTAAAAACATGTTTGCCATTACGCCACCTAAGCCGGTAAGCATATTCGTGGCTACATCGACCATTTTACCTGGGTCAAACATAGAAAGAATTTGATCTCTATCGATTAAGATATTGTATTGCGATGCAAGATCGACCAGCCACACAAACTCTTCTTGTAATTGGGCTTTATATTCAGGAAGTTGCTGAGAAAAGTCGTTAACTGATTGTCCTACAAGGCCGCCTAAGCTAACACCTAAGCCCACAATGATAAGCACCACAATAACAACAGAAACCCCTTTAGGGATCCGGTAGCGACCAAAAAATGTGATCAGCGGGTTGCATACAATGGCAATAAACGCCGCCAAAATAAAGGGAATAATAATAACACTTGCGGCCTTAATACCGGCTAATACAACCACCAGGGCTGCAAATATTATTAAGCTTTTATTTACGCCAGTTAAACTTGCCAACGCGCCAATCCTTTTCTTATGAAATTCGCTTTAGTGTAAGGCAAAAACTAATTAAATGAAATATTTACAAAGTGATCGTTGTTTTTTAGTTAACGTAATAATTTGCATTAAGATAGTTTAAATAGTATACATTTTAAACAAATCGTACACTTAAAATTGGTAAGATTTTTATGCATATTTTTTTTACAGGCGCTACAGGCCTAATAGGTAAACACTTAACGCCTTTTTTGCTACATCATCATAAAGTAACCGTACTGAGCCGAAATAAAACCAAAGCCCATGTATTGCTTGGTCATAATATTGATGTAGTAAGCAGCGTTGATGAGGTTAATTTTAACCATGTTGATACCGTGATTAATTTAGCCGGCGAACCTATCGTCAACAAACGCTGGACGCAAGCACAAAAACAAACAATTAGAAACAGCAGAATAAACCTTACCACGCAAATCAGCGATGCTATTTTAAATTGCAGCACGCCCCCTGCTACATTTATATCTGGCAGTGCCATTGGCTATTATGGCCGCCAAGGCGATACTCCTGTAGATGAAGACACCGACGATGTAAATGATGAATTTAGCCATCAGCTATGCAAAGAGTGGGAGCATGCGGCACTAAAAGCGCAAAGTGATAAAACACGGGTGTGTTTATTACGCACGGGAATTGTACTTAGCAAAAACGGCGGCGCTTTAAGTAAAATGCTTCCTGCGTTTAAATTTTTTGCAGGTGGCCCCATTGGAGATGGGGAGCAAGGTATGTCGTGGATTCATATTGATGACATGATTCAACTGATTTTATTTATTATAAAACACACGTCGCTTTGCGGGCCAATTAACGCTACTGCACCCACCCCTGTTAGCAATAAAGTATTTAGCAAAAGTTTAGGTAAAGCATTGTCACGCCCTGCGGCCCTAACCATGCCAAGCCCTGTGTTAAAAGTGTTAATGGGTGAAATGTCTGATTTGCTCACTACTGGGCAATATGTAATACCCAAAAAAGCGTTAGCGCATAATTACCGTTTTCATTTTACGGATATAGATTCGGCTCTAAGAAGTTTAATAAAGTAGGTGTATTCAGCATAGATACACCTACTAAAGGTTATAAAAATACTACTTTAAGCTAGGTTACTGTAATTAATATAAGCTTTAGTATCTAGTCTCCATTAAAATAGTCGTTTTATAATAAAAGAACCTTTCTATGCTGCACTTACCAACCGTTATAAGCCTTTCTTTTATTTTAAACCTTATAATTGGGCTGTATTTTATCTCTATTTATCAATATAAAAAACAAACTAGTTTTTTATATTTTGGCCTAGCTTGTACCACCTTTACATTCGCCATACTATGCGCAAGCTTACGCGTGATCATTGCATGGCCGTTTATTACCCATTACTTTGCCAGTCTATTTATTATTGCTTGCCCACTTTTTTTAATTATGGGATTAAAAGCACTCAGCCCTTTAAATAAAAGCATATGCAGGCAAGTTAGCTATTTACTCATCATGGCTGCGGTTTTTTTGCTCGTAGTTTACAACACCGCAGCAGAGCAAGTATTGGTTAGTTTAACTGTGGCAGGGTTATTTTTGTATGCCTCGTATATTGTTTTAAGTACCCGCTTTATAGCAAAATTACAGCAACGTATGCTATTGCTTTGCCTATTAATGCACGCACTCGTTATGCTAATACAGGGAGTTTTATTACTGTTGCCGTTTTTTACTGCGCTCAACTTTAATTCTGCCTCTGTTTTGCAATTTACTTTGGCTGTACACTTAATACTTGCCACTAGCGCCGCCCTATTGCTGCCTTTTTTAGTTTTTGCCAATACAGAGTATACGCTCAACTCCCTTGCTAATCGCGACCCATTAACCCAGTTATTAAATAAGCGCGGTTTAAATGCAGTGGCCAATACGTTATTTAATAAAAATAATGCCGAGCATCCCCTTAGCATTATTATGGTCGATATAGACTTTTTTAAGCGCGTTAACGATGAATACGGACACGATGCAGGTGATGAGGCAATTAAATGGGTTTCGCAGCATATTGCAGCGCTTTTTTCTAACAGCGCAGTTACCGCACGTGTTGGCGGCGAAGAGTTTGCAATTTTACTAAGCCACTGCACTTTAAATGAGGCACAGTGCGCTGCAAACACCCTCAGAAAAAACATTAAAAACAAGCCCTTTAGCTATTACGGCAACACCATTTATTTAAGAATAAGCGCTGGAGTGGCATGCAGCGATACTCAAACAAGCTCTTTTAAATCGCTACTTAGTGCGGCAGATAAGCGCTTGTATATTGCTAAAACCACAGGACGCGACAAAGTTATATATGAATCTGCACAAAATCCTTTTATAAATAACAAACCGGTTTGCACATAAAAAAAGCCCTTCAATTGAAGGGCTTTGACATACACACTAAAACAAAATGATTACTGACATTTAAGCCCAGCAGAGTCTGCCTTATTAGGCACAAACTGAATGTTTGCTACCGACACTGAGGTTTTACTGCTTGCATGTAAACTAAACGGGCTTGTAAGGCTTGCAAAGTCTACGCCTTGGTTGGCAAAACAACGTAAGTCTACCGACACCGACTGCCATATATTTTTGATTGATTGATCAACCATTTTACTCAAGGCAATCGCACCACCACACTCACCTGAACAAGTCATAGCAAGGTTTACGTCATCGGTTAGTGGCTCATTGAGTTTAATATCAAAACTAATAACGCCATTAGCCTCTAAATACGTAATGGTATCTTCTGCAAAGCTTGTGACTATTTCAGCACTTGCCTTTTGCTCGCCACTAAAATTAAATTGGCGCGCGTCTTCTTGAACTGTTTTATCTTCAGTACGGTATTTAAGTGCACCCAGTTGATGAGTACTGCTTGATACATCTAATAGCTCATCGCCAGATTTAAGTAATAAACGCCACGGAGCAACCGGTGCGCCAACTAAAATATCCATACTAGTGAGTGCTGAGTTATCTAATTTAGAGTCTTCGTCTAAATTATCAGCCAATACATTTTTATCGCCATAAGTTAAACCAAAGCCGTACGGTAATAATGGGCTGTAATCGTCATCGCCTTTATTAACCGTTGCTTGTACTGCTGTTTTAGGCCATGAAAACGAAAGCTTGCCGCTAAAGTCATGTTGAATACTGCCATCTTTGGCTTTTAAAATAACATCGGCAATACCGCCGCCCTCTGTACCTGGCAACCATGCTGCTACAAATGCATCTGAGGCATTTAATTCACTGTTAACCCACATAGGGCGACCCGAAATAAATACTGATACAACCGCAATACCCTGCTCTTTTAACGACTTTAATAACGCGAGCGATTTTTTATTACCACGCTCAAATTCAAGGTTATCTCTATCGCCATGGCCTTCTGCATAAGGCTCTTCACCAAATACCACAACAGCTACATCTGGGCGCTGCTCATATGAGCCATCCACACTTAAAATGGCACGACCACCCGCCTGCGTAATTTGTTTTTCAAGACCTGCGTAAATAGACGTGGCACCAGGAAAATCAGCATTTTTGTTATTTGTCCCTTGCCAAGTAATACTCCAGCCACCCGACTGTTTACCTATATTATCGGCTCCATCGCCGGCAATAAGTACAGTTTGGTTTGCTTCAAGAGGCAAAATATTGTTTTTGTTTTTAAGTAAAACAAGTGATTCACGAACTGCCTGACGCGCAACTTCGCGGTGCTGCTGCGCACCAATTAGCTCAGTTTTACCCGAAAACTGACGCTTAGCTGGGCTTGGTTTATCAAATAAACCGGCACGCAATTTAACGCGTAAAATTCTACTTACTGCATCATCAATGCGCGACATGCTGATTTCGCCAGCTTTGACTTGCGCTATGGTGTTTTCGTACAGCGGCTTCCAAGCACCCGTTGGCACCATAAAAATATCAAGCCCCGCGTTAACAGCCTGTGCACAGCTTTCGTTTGTACAGCCTTCAATTTGACCGTGGCCGTTCCAATCCCCTACCACAAAACCATCAAAGCCCATGCGGGTTTTAAGCACATCGGTTAACAGGTATTTGTTGCCGTGGTTTTTAACTCCATGCCAGCTATTAAACGATGCCATAACCGACTGACTTCCCGCCGATAAGCCGCCTACATAACCTTGGGCATGTATATCAAACAAATCTTGCTCACTGTCGATATTATTACCTTGGTCATCGCCATCGACTGTGCCGCCATCACCTAAAAAGTGCTTAACGGTGCTAATAACACGTTTATCACTTAAAAAGTCGCCTTCGGCTTTGCCCTGTAAACCATTTACAATGGCAGCTGAATAATCGCGTACAATGCGAGGGTCTTCTGAATAACCTTCATAGGTTCTGCCCCAGCGGTCATCGCGCACAACTGCCACTGTAGGTGCAAATACCCAATCAATACCCGTTGCCATTACTTCAACCGCAGTGATAGCTGCTATTTGCTCAATCAATGCCGGGTTGTTTGCCGCACCTAAACCAATATTATGCGGAAATAAGGTCGCGCCAATTACATTATTGTGACCATGCACCGCATCGGTGCCCCACATTGTGGGTATTTTACTGCCATCAATAGAGTCATCTACCGACGCCTGATAAAAATCTTCAGCCAATTTTACCCAGTCCATTGGTGTTGCGTGTTTATCACCGTTAGGAAACGCACCGCCCCCATTTAGGTATGAGCCAAAGCCATATTTGCGCATGTCTTCAACGGTAATATCACGAATTTCTGGTTGAATCATTTGAGCTACTTTTTGCTCAAGTGTCATCGTTTTTAAATAATCTGCTATTTTAGCTTCAATTTTTGGGTCTTGCTTTACGGCAATATTAAGTTTTGGCCAAATTTTCTCTGTTTTAGACAACGCATTATTAGCTTCCGGAGTGGTTGTCGCGTCATTTGAACAAGCCGCTAAAATGCCTACTGATGCAATTAATGAGGCACGTGCTATTTTATTAAGTGAAAAAGGGGTTTTCATTATAGAGTCTCCTGAGCTTGAACTGGTTTGCTTCCGCTTAAACCATAAAACGCGATAAATAAGTAACAAAAAATAGGTAAAACATACGAAAGTTGAACACCCACACTATCAGCAAGTGCACCTTGTAAAAGTGGCACTATTGCCCCCCCTACAATCGCCAAGCACAAAATACCAGAGCCTTGCGCGGTATGCTTACCAAGGCCATTTAACGCTAAACTAAAAATAGTTGGGAACATAATAGAATTGAATAAACCAACCAGTAGTATTGACCACATTGCTAATTGACCCGACGTGCTCATGGCAATAACCACCAAAATAATAGCCATACTTGCGTTAAAGCCAAGCACTTTACCAGCGGGTAATTTTTGCATTACCGCGGCACCAATAAAACGCCCCACCATAGCTCCACCAAAATAATATGTGATGTAGTGAGCGGCAACATGCTCTTTTAATCCAGCAATATTTTCTTGGGCTAAAAAGCTAACTAAAAAACTGCCAATCGCAACCTCTGCACCTACATACATAAATATACCCACAGCACCGAGTGTTAGGTGGCGGTATTGCCATGCACTACCTTCAATTGTCTCTGACTTTTCAGCGGCTTCTTTTTGCTCATTCATTATGTCTGGCAATTTAAGCCATGCAAAAATACCGGCTAGTAAAATAAGCATGCCTGCTAATAGTAAATAAGGAAGTTGTACCGATTCTGCATTTTGTGCCGGCGTTAAAAATGCTTCAGATGCAGAGTCAAGAATCAAAAATGCACCAAATGTAGGGGCAACCGTCGTGCCTAGCGCATTAAATGCTTGCGTTAAGGTAAGGCGAGAAGACGCTGTTTTAGGGGGGCCCAATAAACTTACATAAGGGTTTGCAGAAACCTGTAACAAGGTAATACCGCTTGCCAGAACAAATAAAGCAAACAAAAATACCGGGTAATTATGTAGTGCCGCGGCTGGGTAAAAAAGCACACAACCACATGCCGCTATAAGTAACCCCACTACAATGCCTTTTTTATACCCTAATTTTTTAACTATATAGCCACTTGGCAGTGACATTAAAAAATAAGCCCCAAAAAAACAAAACTGAACCAGCATTGCCTGAACATAAGTTAAGTTAAATACCGCTTTTAAATGCGGGATTAAAATATCGTTTAAGCAGGTAATAAATCCCCACATAAAAAATAAAGTAGTTAAAGATGTTAATGCAAAACCATAGTTTTTATCTTGGTAGTTTTGCGTCTGTGTGTGTGTCGTCAGTGGTGCTGAACTGGCCATGGGCTCTCCGCAATTTATTATTATAAATTAGGGCGTGTTGTTCTTTGCGGATTGAGATTTGTTCAATCTAGGGGCGATTAAATCGCGGCGCGAGGTTTGTAACCTAGTGGGCTAAGTTAAAACCAAGCAACAAAGAGTTAATCGTCCCTAGAAAGAACCCGAAGGGCAACGCATGTTTGGCATTTATGCTGCGTTATCGCCTATTTATGGGGAATAACCACACTTCATAGGCTCTGCCTTGCCTAAAACCAAACATACAGCTGCAAATTCAACCATCAAAGATCAATACGCCCTAACACAAAAGTCGTTATTAAAAATTGCCGTGTAACCCAGCAACATTAAAGGGTTGACCTTCGTATCAATTAACACTAATCTAAAAATGTAAGCGCTTTCACGTGTAATTAAATACGAACATGTAACATATTTCAACAAGTTTTATTTTTTTATAAACGCGCCCTTACGCTTCATCGCAGTAAATACAGTGGCTATTTATGCATTTAAGGTTTAAAAAGGTTTGTTACTAATGACAAAATTATCGTTACCATCTCATTCACCTCTATTAACAAAAAGCTTTGTTTATGGTGTGGCTACGGCATCATTTCAAATTGAAGGCGGGTATGAGCATCGCCTGCCCTGTATATGGGATACCTTTTGCGATACACCCAACAAAATAGCCGACAGCTCAAATGGGCATGTTGCCTGCGATCATTACAACCAGTGGCAAAACGACATTGAATTAATAGACTCGCTTGGCGTAGATGCGTATCGACTTTCTATCTCTTGGCCGCGCGTTATTACCTTATCGGGCGAGCTAAACCCTGAGGGCGTAAAGTTTTATACTAATATTCTTGATGAGCTTAATAAGCGCAACATTAAAGCGTTTGTAACGCTATATCACTGGGATTTACCTCAACATTTAGAAGATAAAGGCGGCTGGTTAAATCGCGATACAGCTTATGAATTTGCTCGCTATGTAAAGCTTATTAGCCAAGCATTTGGCGAGCGGGTATTTTCGTACGCAACCCTAAATGAGCCATTTTGCAGTGCCTTTTTAGGCTACGAAGTAGGCATACATGCCCCAGGTTTAGTGGGCAAAGAGTACGGTAAAAAAGCGGCGCACCATTTATTGCTTGCCCATGGTTTGGCAATGGATGTGTTAAAACACACCTCGCCTAATACTCAAAATGGTATTGTGCTTAATTTTACACCTTGCTACCCCTTAACGCAGTCAGCAGAGGATATAAACGCAGCTCGTTACGCCGATGATTATTTAAATCAATGGTATATGAAACCAATAATGGATGGCCAATACCCAGAAATTATTAAACAGCTTCCTAGCAATCAGCAGCCTGAAGTCCACCCAGGCGATATGGACATAATTTCACAATCTATTGATTACTTGGGCATTAATTTTTATACGCGCCAAGTATACAAAGCACACCCTAGCGATATATACGAGCCACTTGCACCACAAGGGCCTTTAACCGACATGGGCTGGGAAATTTACCCGCAGTCGTTTACCGATTTACTTGTAACGCTTAACAACACCTACACCTTACCGCCTATTTATATAACCGAGAACGGCGCGGCTATGCCCGACACCATAAAAAATGGCGAGGTAAACGATGTAGATCGCCTAAACTATTATCATAGCCACTTAAATGCCGTTCACGATGCCACAGCGCAAGGGGTTAATATTATTGGTTACTTTGCGTGGAGCTTAATGGATAATTTTGAATGGGCTGAGGGCTACTTAAAACGCTTTGGTATTGTTTACGTTGATTATAAAACTCAGCAACGTACTATAAAAGCCAGTGGCCAAGCTTATAAAAGCTTGATACAAAGCCGTAAATAGCCAATAAAAGCTATTCGACTAATCGCATAAATAAAAATCAAAAAGCGAGAACCTAACATCATGATAAGTGTAAAAGAAAAAATAGCCTATGGCCTTGGCGATACGGCAAGTAATATTATTTTTCAAACAGTTATGATGTTTTTAATGCTTTACTACACAGATGTAGTAGGGCTTTCTCCAGCGGTGGTAGGCACCATGTTTTTAGTGGTTAGGTTGTTTGATGCCATCACCGACCCAGTTATGGGCAACTTAGCCGATAAAACCCAGTCACGCTTTGGCCATTTTAGGCCCTATTTATTGTGGCTTGCCCTGCCCTTTGCGCTTATTAGTATTTTAGCTTTTACCACGCCAGAGCTTGAAGGCACTGATAAAATTATTTACGCCTTTACTACCTACACCTTGCTTATGGTGGCGTATACCGCCATAAATATTCCTTATTGCGCATTAGGTGGCGTGCTCACTAACGATGTAAAAGAGCGTGTTAGCGTGCAATCTTATCGTTTTGTGTTTGGTATGTTAGGCGGCGTTATTGTTGCGGGCTGTACAATGCCAATGGTTGAATACTTTGGCCAAGGCGATAATGCCAAAGGCTACCAATACACCATGACGGCAATGAGCTTGCTTGGCTTAGTGTTATTTTTACTGTGTTTTTTTGGTACCAAAGAGCGCGTAGAGCAACCGCCTGAGCAAAACCTGTCGTTGTTTAAAAGTTTAAAAACCTTGATTAAAAACGATCAATGGCGAGTCCTGTGCGCTGCCGCGCTATTTTTACTCACTGGCCAAGTATTACGTTTAACCTTAGGGGTTTATTACGTTAAATACTATTTAGGGCAAGAAGATTTAATTACCTCCTTTATGACCCTAGGAGTGGTTGCCAGTATGGTTGGGTGTGCGTGTGCTCAGCCGTTGGCTAAGCGATTTTGTAAAATAAAAGCCTATATTAGTTTGCAGTTAATCGCTGCGGGCATATGTATTGCGAGCTATTTTATCTCCCCTGATAACATTACCTTGGCATTTGCTGCCTTTATTTTGTGGAAGTTTTTTTTAGATATGGCCACCCCGCTACTATGGGCAAAAATGGCCGACACCATAGACTACGGGCACCACAAAACTGGGGTAAGAATTACTGGCCTTGTGTATTCGGGCGTTATATTTTTTATAAAAATGGGTGTGGCGTTAGGCGGTGCAATTGCAGGCTGGCTGCTGTCTTTTTATAATTATCAGGCGCAAACAATGCAGAGCCTTGATACGCAGCAGGGTATTTTATTATCGTTTACTATTATACCGGCGTTTGGTTCTTTGTTTGTTGCATTTATTATGCGTAAATACACGCTCAATAACGCACAGTTAGCCTCTATACAGGCATCGCTAAAAACTAGTGCTAGTTAACATTTGGTGGGTACGGTATTATTTGCCCGCCAAAATAAAGGATATAAGTGAGTTAACAATAACATGGCCACAATTTATGAAGTGTCGGAGCTTGCTGGCGTATCGTTAGCTACAGTGTCACGGGTAATGAATAAAAACACCCGCGTAAGTGAAAAAACCACTAAAAAAGTACTCGATGCAATGCAGCAGCTGGGCTATAAGCCCAACTCTATTGCGCAATCGCTTGCCTCAAACAGAACCAACAGCGTGGGTATTTTGGTCTCAGAGCTTCATGGTCCTTTCTTTGCTCAAATGATGGCAGGCATAGAGTCAGCCCTGCGCGCCGCGGGTAAGCACGTTATTATTACCACTGGTCACAGTGAAGACGATAAAGAAAAAGACGGCATTGAATTTTTAATTAGCCGCAAATGCGATGCGCTAATTTTACATGTAGAGTCAGTCAGTGATGACTACCTAATTGAGCTAAGTAAAGGTAAAACCCCTATTTACCTTATTAACCGATACGTACATTCACTTGAAAGTAACTGCATTAGCCTAGATAACGAACTCGGCGGCTACTTAGCCAGTAAATCTATTGTTGAACAAGGCCACACAAATATAGCTTATATCGCGGGGCCGCAAGTTAAAGCCGATGCCAGAAACCGTTTAAAAGGCCATAAAAAAGCGCTGCACGAAAAAAACATCCCCTTTAATGAGGCGCTGTTTTACGAAGGTGATTTTAACGAAATTGGCGGCAGCAAAGGCCTTGAAAAACTACTCAACACGCGTATTCCGTTTAGTGCTTTAGTGTGTGCCAACGATGAAATGGCATCAGGTGCTATGAAATACGCCCGAGAGCATGGCTTTAATTTACCAAACGATTTGTCGGTTATTGGCTTTGATAACGTTATATTTGCCAATTATCTTTACCCTACACTTACCACCATAGATAACCCAGTAGAAGAAATGGGTGAAATGGCTGCAAAAATGGTGCTACAAGATGTGTATCAGTATAAAAACTTACACATAAACCGCGTGTTTGAACCCACCCTTATAAAACGTGACTCAACACAAGCACTGCCAAAATAACGCATAAAAAAACGGCGCTATATTAAGCGCCGTTTTTATTAAACCCTGCAACTTATTTTGCTATCCAGGGAGTTACTTTAACTACGTTTTCTATATCACCAAGCAGATTTACGTCATCTTCCCAGTTATCCTGTACTGCAAAGTAGCAGATTAATTTTTCGCACTGTATATGTGGGTTATTAAAGGTTACAGGCTCTTTAAATGTTACAGCAACGCCTTTTTGCTCTGGCAATAAAAACCACATAAGCTTACTAACAAAAAAGCCCGATAAATCGGTTAAAAGTTCATCTAGCTCGTTATTAATTGTATACAACGAATCTTTAGTTAAGCTAAGCCCTTCAAATTCGCTGGCCTCAATTTGCAATTTTAACTGACAATCGTGATCGGGGTTTTGTGGCTCTACAACAATAACGGCTTTATCCGTATCGAGCTGCTTATCAAACGGTAAAAGTAACTGTGCTTTATCGGTAAAATTAAGCGGGTATTCGTTATTTTCAGTTAAAATTGTGCCGCTTTTAATAGCACATGCCTCGTTTGTGGCAATATCGCTAATGTAAAAGTTAACCCGTGCATACTGAAAGTCGCCCTTGTTAACCACTTTTAATCTATCGTAAAAGCCATCGTACGACATAACAAACTCTTTGGCATTGACGGTACTTGCCGCCAAACTTAATAAAATGAGTATGGCATTAATATTTATAAGTCGTATTTTATTCATCAAAGTAAGCTCTATTTTGGTTAATCATGGTGTTTAGCTCTTCTATGTAGGCCTCGCCGCGCTCTGAGTACGACATTAAACCCTGCGTTAGTGCCGTTGCCGCAATGGGCTTTTGCTGTTGTCGTAAATCTTCGCGTATCAGGCGTAAATCTTTGTAGGCATTATGCGTGTTTATATTTCTAAAATACGAGCTTACTGCTGCGCGTACCGACTTAAATGCAGCAACTTCGTGCGCCGCTCCGCTATTGCGGCGTCTTGGCACCATACCGCACCCTTTTGAATAACACCATTGGCCAAAAAAATTGAGCCCTATGCGTGCAAAGCGTGATGTACCCCACGCTGACTCATTCGCCGCTTGCATTAGCGCAAGCTCTTTAGGAATAATATCAACACGGCGCAGCGCTTGGCTTAAAATTAGGGTGTTTACTGTTTCAGGTAAGCCATAGGCTTTTAAAATATTAACGATGTCGCGCTGTTGTTTTTTCTCGAGCGGTTCGTTGTATTCAAGCATCATACGCGCAATTTCTAACTTAGCGCGTTGCTGTAATATTTTTTTATTTTCAGCCTCAACATGTGGGCGAATAAAATCAAAAAATGCCTGTTTTTTCTCTTTTACATCAGCAAATTCAGAAAATTTAGGTAAGGTAACATTGTGCAGGGGTTTTTCTTTTTTCTTTACTTTTTTAGGTTGTTCACCTGTGGTTTGTTCTTCAACCTCGTGCTCATTACTTTGCATAAACGGATATGCAAGCGCCCATAAAAAAAATACGCTTAGTAACAGCTTTAAAATGGTTTTTAGCATGTAGTCTCTCTTTCAAACAACAATTATGTATGGGTAATACACACACATACGAAACCCCATTATACCTAAGCCACTATATAAACGCGAATAACTCCCTGTGTGTAACCCTTTAAGGGCCACGCTTTGCTAAAAAATGCTAAAGTGGCTGCTTGCGATAAATATATTATCCACCAGCTAAGGTTATGTACTTGTTCATTCGCAATTTATTAGGGCATGGGTATACTGAGCTTATACCGTGTATAACAACGTTTTGTGAGTAAGCAGTATGGATAAGCAATGGCAAAGCCGAATAATAGAACAGTATAAAAATCGCCCTAATGATAATCGCTCCCCCTGGCAGGTAGACCGCTCTCGTATAATTCATGCTGCAGCTTTTAGGCGCTTACAAGCAAAAACCCAAATTATGGGGATAGGCTTAAACGACTTTTATCGCACACGCTTAACGCATTCTTTGGAGGTATCGCAAATTGGTACCGGCATATTGCGGCATTTAAAAGCACAGCACAGCGATTTTGAACACTTCCCCTCTACCGGTTTATTAGAAACCTTATGTTTAGCCCACGATATAGGCCATCCCCCGTTTGGCCATGGCGGCGAAATTGCCTTAAATTATATGATGCGTGAGCACGGTGGATTTGAAGGCAACGCACAAACATTACGTACAGTCGCTAAACTTGAGCCTTACTCTAACGGCCACGGCATGAACCTAACGCGCCGCACATTGCTTGGCTTTATTAAATATCCCGCATTTATAGACGATTTATGGCACACCATTCCGAAGGTAAATAATACACGTTCATTTATAAAAGCAGATGATTGGCGCCCCGCTAAAGGCTTATACAAAGACGATGCACAAATATTTGAATGGATCATTGCCCCTTTAAGCGACAACGACAAAGCCCTATTAACAAGCCATACGCCAATAGATCAGTTCCGTGCAAAAACCCGTTATAAATCGTTAGATAGCGCCATAATGGAACATGCCGATGATATAGCATATGCAGTGCACGACCTAGAAGATGCCATAGCCACTAAAGTGCTGACACTAGATGATTGGCAAACACACGCATTACCCCACTTAAACGCGCTTAATTACGATTGGTTAAACACTAAATTAGACTCGCTTACCCAACGCTTATTTTCAAAAAACGATTTTGAGCGTAAAGATGCCATAGGCGAGCTGGTAAATATGTTTATTATTCATATTCATTTAGATGTTCAGCATGGTGATTTTGAGTGCCCTATTTTAAAGTACACTGCAAAGCTAGACCCACAGTACGAGCGCGTTTTACAAATACTCAAACGTTTTGTATTTAATCGCTTAATACGCGACCCAGAAATGCAGCAAATAGAGTTTAAAGGTCAAAACTTACTGATTGAATTATTTACCGCTTTTGCCAGTGACCCACTGCGTTTATTACCCGAAACAACGCAAGCGCTTTATCTAGACGCTGAAAAACAAAACCAAGGGATGCGCATAATATGCGACTACCTAAGCGGCATGAGCGATGAGTACGCCTATAAAACCTATCAGCGGTTATTCTCACCAGTACAATAAAAAGCCAAGAGCACATCCTGCTAAGCGTTTGGTTAAACGAAGAGCCTGTGTAAGGGGTTATAGCAAATAAGTAGGCGTGCGCAAAAGCCGTTATCGAGCCCACTCGGTTACAAACTTAGCGCCGCGATTAAATAACCTCTTGTTTGCAAAAATTTTTCCTGCAAAATCTAGCAGCCCTTGTATATTTAATAAACTATAAAAATAAGAGCATTGACTATGAACACACCACACACTTTTAACTCCTTTAAAGCGTTTTACCCGTATTACTTAAAAGAGCACCGCAATGTAACCTGCAGAAGGCTTCACTTTATTGGCAGCACGCTAGTACTTGCAGTCATCTTTATTGCATTGATCAAGCAGCAATATAGCTTGCTGTGGTTATTACCGGTTATTGGCTACGGATTTGCTTGGATTGGGCATTTCTTTTTTGAAAAAAACCGCCCCGCCACTTTTAAGCACCCCCTTTATAGCTTATGGGGAGATTGGGTCATGTTTAAAGATATACTTATCGGTAAAATAAAATTTTAATTTTTATATTATTTTATTATAAAAATCACTCGCAACCTTTTTAAACGCTATACAAATTTCAGCTTAAATAATCTGCTTTTTATATGTTAATTTATTTAACATATAAAGGTGGGTTATACATTTAATTTAAAAAAAACACTGAGTAACAGCCATTATTAAAGGCGTACACACTGCTCTTACCTGTTAACTAAAAGTAAAATTCATGGTTGCCAATTATTTTAAGCTCCATCAGTTACTTACAAACTCCTGGCTATTTATAGCTTTTACCTCATTTAGTTTTATTAATTAAACCTTGTAACTATATATCCCTTAATTTTAATTGAATGTTATTCAATTGACTCATTTTGTTAATGCGGTTTATGTTCTCAAAGCAGCTCCATTAAAAAGTAGCGGCTATAAAAACAAAAACTTTAAATCAATGGATGATCAGATGAGGATTAACAACATGAATCAAAGCCTACCGTTTAGGTTAAATAACTTAAAAGTGAGTACAGCAGTGGCTGTGGGTGCATCGCTTTCGCTATTTGGTGCGTTTTCTGCACACGCGGTACAGCAAACACCTCAAGTACAAGAAGATATAGAGCAAATTAGCGTAATTGGCTCACGCCGTTTAGGGCGCACAGTTGAAGACAGCGCCGTACCTATTGATATTATTGGCGCTGAGGCGCTTACCAGTTCAGGCCTTACGGAAACAAACGCGCTACTGAGCAATTTGTTACCAAGTTTTAACTTTCCACAGGCATCGCTTACCGATGGCAGTGATCATGTACGCCCTGCACAACTTCGTGGTTTAGCACCCGATCATACCTTAGTGCTGGTTAATGGGAAGCGTCGTCATAGTAGCGCACTGCTTAATTTAAATGGTTCAACGGGGCGTGGTTCATCTTCTGTAGATTTAAATGCAATACCAGCTAATGCTATTGAACGCATTGAAGTTTTACGCGATGGCGCTGCGGCGCAATACGGCTCTGATGCTATAGCGGGTGTGATTAATATTGTACTTAAAAGCGCAAGCAGCGGCGGCTCCCTTGCTGCTATTTATGGGGCAAATGTCACCGAGATGGATGGTGTACCTCAGCTTGAATCGGTATCTGAGGGTAGCGATGGCAACCTAGCATTTACCGAAGGCGGCGATCGCTCTTTAACCGATGGGCAAACGCTTACTTTGCAAGGTAATATTGGTTTAGAGCTTGGTGATAATGGCTTTTTAAACATTTCGACTGAATACCGCGACCGCCACTCAACTAACCGTGCCGATTACGATCAACGCGAAAACTACAACCGATTAGAAGATGGCTCACTCGACCCTCGCGAGTTTACAGTTAACCGCTATAACCATAACTTTGGTAATGGGGATGTAGAAGACCTATCGGTTTTTTATAATGCGGGGTATCAACTAGCTAACGATGCAGATTTGTATTCATTTGGCTCTTACTCTAAACGTGAAGGTGAAGGCGCTGGTTTTTATAGACGCGCAAGCGATAGCCGTAATATAGAAGAAATATACCCCGACGGTTTTTTACCTGTGATCACCTCAGATATAAACGACTACTCACTCGCGTTAGGTGTTAAAGGCTTTATAAGTGATTGGAACTACGATGTATCGGCTGTGTATGGTGAAGATGCGTTCGAATTTGGTGTAACCAATAGTTTAAATACGTCGTACGGCCCCACTAGCCAAACACGCTTTGATGCCGGTACGCTTACATACGATCAACTTACTTTAAATGTTGATTTAAGCCGCGAAGTGGATGTCAGCTTTTTAGAAAGCGCGGTAAGTGTTGCCATTGGGGCTGAGTACCGCACAGAAGGCTATCAAATAGAAGCTGGCGAAGAAGCCTCATACGCACAAGGCTCATTTGGCCCAGGTGGCGTAGTCACAGGCGAAGATGGCCCATTTGGTGCAGCAGGTGCGCAGGTATTTCCAGGCTTTACACCTGAATCAGAAGGTGACAACAGCCGCCATAATGTAAGCTTTTACATAGACTTAGAAACCTACCTGACAGATGATTGGAACATAGCTGTGGCAGCCCGTTATGAGGATTACTCAGATTTTGGCGATACACTTAACGGCAAAATTGCAACGCGCTATTCGTTAACCGAAGATTTAGCCATACGCGCTTCAGCCTCAACAGGGTTTAGAGCGCCTTCATTACAACAGCAATATTTTACCTCGGTTGCTACCGTATTTGTTGATAGCGTTCCGACCGAAACCGGCACCTTTGCACCAAGCAGCGATGTAGCCAAAGCGCTTGGCTCACCGGGCCTTGATGCCGAAGAAGCCACTAACTACGGGGTTGGCTTTACTTGGTCTACCGACTTTAATTTCAGCTTATCGGTTGATTACTATCAAATACTAATTGATGACCGTATTGTTTTATCTAACAATTTATCGGGCGCAGCAATAGAAGAGCTGCTAGAAGGTACGGGCGCTAACCAAGGCCGCTTTTTCTTAAACGCTATAGATAGTAAAACGCGTGGTGTTGATGTGGTTGCCTCGTACAACTTAATCACCGATGGCTATGGCGATATTGCCTTTAACTTAGGGTATAACTACGGCAAAAATGAAGTCACTGATATTATTGACCCGCCCGCTGAACTGCAAGGTGCTGGGTTTGATCAAGACAACTTGTTCTCAGGTACAGAGCTGCGCCGCTTTGAAGTAAGCACCCCGCGCAATAAATACAATTTAAGTGCTACATGGACCCATGATGCGCTGCGTACCACACTTAGAACTACGCGTTATGGTGAAACCCAAGACCCTTCATCAACGCCCGAGCTAAACGAGGTATTAAAACCTAAGTGGATCACTGATTTAGATGTGGCTTATGCCGCTACCGATAACCTAACGCTTAGTTTAGGTGCCAATAACATTTTTGATGTATACCCAGATCCTACCCGCGAAAATGTAGAAGAAGTCTCTACTTTTTCTCGCTTGTTTGCTTATTCGAGCTTTTCGCCCTACGGATTTAATGGCCGTTACGTGTACGGCAAAATAGAAATGAAGTTTTAAGCGCTAACCATTTCAGAATGTACTCAAAAACACAAAAGCCACCTAGTCGGTGGCTTTTTACTGCGAACTACTCAAATCAATTAGATTTTAGTTAACCAGCCGTGTTTGTCTTCACTTTTACCCCATTGAATATCGTTCAATGCTTGGCGTAATCGCGCTGTTGTAGGGCCTGGCTCGCCACTGCCTACTTTGTATTCTTTATCGTTATGAATAAACGTGCCTACCGGCGTTAACACCGCAGCAGTGCCTGAAAGTGCAGCTTCTGTGCCTGGCTTTGCAGCACGCTCTAAAAGCTCGGTAACGCTAAAGTTACGCTCGCTTACCGTCATACCTAAATCTTTTGCAATGGTTAAAATGCTATTACGGGTTACGCCATGTAAAAACGTGCTATCAAGCGCTTTGGTAATAATTTCGTTACCATCAATAAGAATAAAGTTAGCTGCACCTGTTTCTTGTACGTCGCCGCCAGGGCAAAACAAGATTTGATCGGCTTGGTATTTTTCGCGCGCTGCGCTAATTGGTGCAAGTGCACTGGCGTAGTTACCGCCACTTTTTACCATGCCCATGTGTGGGGCACAGCGCATGCCATCTTCTTCAAGTAATACACGCAGCGCAGTAGCGCCGCCGGTAAAGTAATCGCCAACTGGCGATAAAAGTGTATATAACAACGAGCTCATTGACGGTGCAGCCGCTTTACCAATGGCAGCCTCTGTTCCTATGTGAGTTGGGCGAATGTACATAGAGCCCGGCGGTAATGGCGTTTCATCAGCATACTCTTTAACAATCTCGATAATCATGTCTTTTAGCATTTGACCGTCAAAGCTTGGTAAGCTTAATAACGCAGAGCTTTGCTGCATACGCGCAATGTTTGCATCTATTCTAAAAATATAAATAGAGCCATCTTCGTGGCGAAAAGCTTTTAAGCCTTCAAAACACGTGCTTGAATAATGAAGGACATGCGCGCCCGCATGAAGTTCAAGTTTATCGGAAGGGACGATTGAGCTTTCGCTCCATTGGTTATCAGAAAAACGAGCTTGAATCATCTGCGGCATAAACACGGTACCGAATGCGGCCATTTTAATCTCTCTTGTGTGGTCTATTTTTCTCCATTGTATGACATTCATGCATCATTTAACCATAGCAAAACTGAGGCTTTTTTAATTATCAAAAAGAATTTTTTGCAACTGCTGTTTATAAATTAGCCATATTGTTAAGCACATACAAAAAAGCCGATTAATGCATCTTCATTAATCGGCTTTTTAAAGGCACATTATTTATTTAAACGAGTACCTAATAATACGTTTTAATACCGAGCTATACTGTTTAAAAAAACCACCTGTATGATAATCAATACCGTGTTTTTGCATAACGGCTTGCACTTGCGGGGCCACTTCTTGATAGCGAGAGGACGGCATATCTGGAAATAAGTGATGCTCAATTTGGCAACTTAAATGCCCAGTTAAAACATGAAACCAATGCGGGCCTTTAATATTAGACGAGCCCAATACTTGGCGATAATACCACTGCCCTTGGGTTTCGTTTATGCAGTCTTCTTGTTTAAAGGTTTCGGTGTCCTCGGTAAAGTGGCCACAAAAAATAATGGTTGAGGTCCATAAATTACGGATTAAATTTGCCAGTAAGTTGCCTGCTAATACCCATAAAAACAAAGGGCCTGCCAATAAAGGAAATATCACATAATCTTTTATTAATTGGCGCGCACCTTTACTAAAAAAGCGCTGTTTTAGGGTAGAATGCGATACACCCCCTTCGCGGTTTTCTTTCTTTTTACCAATAAACACACGCTCAGCTGCCAGTTCGTGATACGACACACCCCACTGAAACAGCACACTTAAATTAATATACGTAATAAACTGCCACACATTTTTTAAGCGCCATTTAAAATCATTGCTTAAACGTAATAAACCATAACCAAAGTCGCGGTCTTTACCAATAATATTAGTGTAGGTGTGGTGCTCAAAGTTATGAACGCGATGCCAACTTTGCCCGTCGCAGGCAATATCCCATTCGTAGTGTTGCGAGTTAAGCTGCTTGTCGTTCATCCAATCGTATTGGCCGTGCATAACATTGTGGCCAATTTCCATGTTGTCTAAAACTTTTGCCAGCGCTAATAACAGTACACCCGCAACCCATAAAAGTGGCTGAATAAAGCCCAGCATAAGTAAAATACGGCCACTCCACTCACATAGCCGCTGCTTTTTAACGACCGAGCGAATGTAGTTTGCATCTTGTTGCCCTACTTTGCCTAGCGTATCCATTTTTATGCTATCTAAATCGTGGGCTAACTGATCAAAGTTTATGTTTTTCATAGCTGTAACTCCAAGTCGCTAACAGGTTGACTTACACACAGTTGAATTAACTGCTCGCCGTTATCACTCAACTCACCAGTTTTTAAATTACGCACCACGCCAGACTTTTTAATGCACTGGCACTGGTGGCAAATACCAATGCCACACCCGCGTTTAACCGGTAATTGTTTTGCTTCAAACTGTGCTAATAATGCGTTGTTGGCATTTACGACATGAGCGCTGCTATTAATCTGCACGTTAAACAGGCTGTCGTCATTTTGGCTTGGCAGCGTTAAACCAAATGCCTCTTGGTAGTAATTTAAATGGTGTTTTTTAGCAAAGTCACACACCGTTTTCATAAAGTTTGCAGGCCCACAGCAGTATATATCTGGGTTTTCCCATACATTTACATGGCGAGTAATCTCATCTGATTGCTCGCGTGTGAGCAGTAAAAACGAAAAATGCGAAAACTGGTTTGCTAATGCGCTTAGCTCCTCTACACATTGGTGTGCAGCAGCTTTGGCATAATAAATTAGCGATACTTTTTGTGTGGTATGTTTTAAATGCTCACTAATCATGGCAAGCATAGGTGTAATACCCGAGCCGCCAGCTATAAACGTTGCATTGTTCTGGGTGTTTTTATAAACAAAGTCGCCACTAGGCGCTGAAACATTGCACCACTCACCGACTCGTAAAGCACTGCTTAAAAGGCTTGTAAAACGCCCTTGCTCATTAGTTTTAATTAATAAACGCACCAAGCCCGTAGCTTTAAATTGCTCAGGGCTTGAGGCAACCGTAAACACACGAGTTAATAAACGCCCGTTTATTTCTACCGTTAAACTAATATGTTGGCCAGCAATGTGTGTCTGCCAGTGCTGAGTTGGCTTTAAGGTAATACTTAAAAAATCACCATTGTGCTGCGTCAGCTCTTCTATTTTTGCTCTATAAAGACCAGCACGCCACGCAGGCTTAACCATTTGCATAATGGGCTCAATGTAGCCTGCAAAGCTTTGATGGTGTAAAAACCACTTCGAAAATTGGTCTAATACTTTAGTAATCATCACTATTAATCTCTTGGATATTAAATATTGAATTTTAACTTACACGTGTACGCTCAAACTTCAGCGCACAAGTGTACGCCCAAAAAAATTAATTTCAATAGTATTAGAGTAAATATTCAGTTTTTTTAGCACAGTTTTTACGCAGCTCACTAATTTAAAGTGCTGTACTAAAGCCTCAATTAAGGTGTAATAAATAGCTGTTTAAAATATTAAAACCAGCCATACAACACTGCGGGTAAACTCTTTATGATTGAAATATATATAGTTTTTATTAAAGCGCTACATTTAGCAAAATCTGCAGCAGCATGCTAATGTAGGTATTACTTGCTTATTTATTGGACAGGGATATGACTGCGTTTATACCTACAAAAACGATTGCTAAAACATTATCAACGGCGTTTATAGCTGTACTCGTTTCAACGCCAGTGGCAGCTGTAGATTACAAAACCCTTGATGTGTTACCGCTCAATGTAAAGGCCGTCAGTGTGGCTAAAGGGGTAACTATCCCCTGGGCTATTGAGCCGTTAAGTAACGGTGATTTACTTATAACCGAGCGAAGCGGCACACTTTATTTACTGCCTAAAAACTCAGCTAACTTAACTAAGCTCTCGGGTTTGCCACAAATTGATGCTAATGGGCAAGGCGGTTTATTAGATTTAGCCCTACATAGCGGACCAGACGATAGCCAATGGCTTTACATAACTTACTCAAGTACCCAAGGCGCTAAAAGTGGCAGTAATACAGCCCTAATGCGCGCCAAGCTTAGTGACGATCGCACTGAGCTTTTAAACACACAATTACTATACAAAGGTGAGCATAACAGCACAAAAGGCCAGCACTACGGAAGCCGTATTGTGTTTGATAACCAAGGGTATGTTTACTTTTCGATTGGCGATCGCGGCTCGCGCGATAAAAACCCGCAAGACTTAACCCGTGATGGCGGTAAAATTTATCGCTTACACACTGATGGCCGTATTCCTAAAGATAACCCGTTTGTAAATCAAAAAAGCGCTAAACACGCTATATGGTCATACGGACACCGTAACCCTCAAGGCATGTGGTTTGATAAAACAACACAAACGTTATGGTCTCATGAGCACGGCCCACGTGGCGGCGATGAGCTAAACATAATTAAAGCGGGCGCTAATTATGGCTGGCCTGTGGTTAGTTATGGTGTTAATTACAGCGGTACGTCGTTTACCGACATACAAGAAAAAGACGGCATGCAATCGCCCGTACTGCATTGGACCCCCTCCATAGCCCCTTCTGACATGTTATTGGTTAGCAGCGATAAGTACCCGCAATTAAAAGGCAAACTTTTGCTATCGTCTATGAAATTTTCGTTTTTAAGTGCACTGGAAATATCTAACAAAGGTGTTTCAAAGCAATATAAAATTTTAGAAGGAATAGGCCGCGTCCGCAGCTTAGCACAAGGCAGTGATGGCTATATTTACTTAGGCATTGACGGACAAGGAATTAAACGCCTTGAGCCTGAACAATAAAACCGTTAGTAACCGCAGCATAGCAAATAATGCGTTTACCTTGTTTTTATATAACAAGGTAAACGCCCTTCAGCTAAAAGAACTATTTAGCTCTTTGTAGCGTATGGTAATGCTAATACTTTTATAAAACTAAGGAGCCACATGTTTTCACTATTTAAATCAGACCCGACAAAAAAATTACGTAAAGAGTACGATGCAAAGCTTGAGCAAGGCATGCAAGCACAGCGTAAAGGCGACATTAAAAGCTGCGCCATGTTAAGCGCAGAAGCCGAAAAAATCTGGAGTGAAATAGAAGCGCTTGAGGCAAAAAAAGCTAAGTAAATTCGTATTAAACGTGTCTGTACTGTTTTAAAAAAGCCGTTGCATCGGACCAAAACAAGCTTAGCCAATGGACAGGGGCATTAGCATGAAAGGAGTCAGCGTTTGGAAGCATTATTTTTCCTCTATTTTATTTTGATCATTTATGCATTGCTAATTCGTTTTGCTTCAAGGCATGAAATACGCGCACAATGTGACGGAAAAATATATAAGTTCCAATCCGTTTCAGCTGTTTTAATTACATCTTTAGCTAGCGCATCCCTCAGCTTTTTATTCGCAGAGCATTTCGCTGATTGGCTGTATCAGTTTATTCCTGCTTTTAATGTGGCATCTATAGTAGCAGTTGATAAACCTATTAGATTACAGTAACTTTATGCTAACAAGAGTTTCAAGTGGAACAAAATACAGTGGGCTTTTTATTCACTACGTCATGTATTTTAGCCATCTGAATTTAGCCTCTTAAATGGACGTTAGCCCGCCTGGAGATTTATGAGCATTCCCTTAGTCTACATTGATCAAAATATCATTGGCCTCCAGTTGTTAGGACATATAAATCTTAGCAAAAGAGATGACATGAAATGGGTTTATTCGAAGGAACATTATGCGGAAATCAAGCGAGCTGATGACCCAGAAAAATATTTAAATGTGCTAAATGAGATTGGCGCAAAAATGTTGGACCTTATACTTGACGAAAACTGGAAAATTACCGGTGAAGCAAGATTGATCGAAGATCTTACTCCATTTGAGAATTATCAGAACTATATTGAAGCAATAGGGAACGTAGAATTCGATGAAACCATTTTTGATCCATTTCAAGTGTGGATGAACGGTGGTGGAGATGAGGGTCCCTTAAAAGAACTTTCAGATAATTTAGCGAATCAAGTTTTGCTACTAACATCAGATTTACCATATAACACAACAGGAATGCCTAACAAAATCGGCGCCATCAAACCTGAACTTGATTCGATGGTTGACGATATGATTTCGAACGGAAATGACATAAAAAAGACTAGAGCTGCACTTGGTGATAAAAAAGGCACTATTGGCACTGTCTCTGAAGAACATCAGATTGCCCAAATTTGGGAGATAATATCTCCAACAATGGAAGACTCTGGCATGAACTGCGATCAATTCTTTGGGTTTGATCCCATTGATAATCAAGGTTATGAGTTATGGCCAGTGTATCTTGGCATAGTTGGATGCAATGCAGTTATGGATATTTTGGGATTCCAAGCGGAAAAGAAGTGCAGAAAAATTAGTAAAATCCAAAATGTGAGAAGTGATGCTGGTCATATTGGAATGGGAGCATACTGCTCTGCAATCTTGTCAGAGGATAAGAGACTAGTGAAAAGAGCAAAAGCCATTTATGAATACAAAAACATAGTTACTTCATCAATATTGATAGAGAAAGATGCTAAAAAGTCAATCCAGCCGACCGCTAACGTGTCGGCTGATTAAAGCGTTAGGCACCAAGGATGATTAAATTAATAAAGTATCTGCTAATAATATTTCTTATAATGCTTCTTGCAGTTATAACTCTTTTTACCATACATATTTTAAACGGTGATGATGACGCTACCTACGAGCTTAGAGGCCGATATAAAACTTCACTAGACGGTAAAACCTATTTGGTAATTGAAGATAATAATGGTGGCAATTGTGGGCCTTTACTCGTAGATAAAAAAGAGTGGCCATATGGTCTGAACGCTAAAGGAGAAGTGAAACCTGGGGAGCATAGAATTGAGTGTGGCGGATGGAGGGGAATTAGCATCCAAAAAGGCACTACTTATTATTTTGATTACTGGGGTCCATAAAATGGCTAAAAAGTTGCTTACATAGGCATTGCTCTTCCCTCGTTTACTATACCTCTCTAGTATTTCCCTCATACACATTTTCAGGATTTATTTGCATTAGCAGTGCTGGGTTATCTATCGGTTTAAACCCGTATTGCGCATACAGGCCATGGGCATCAGAAGTGGCTAATAAAAAGCGCCTGAGCCCTTGCAGCTCAGGGTGCTCTACTATCGTTTTAATAAGTAACTTGCTCAAGCCATTACCTTGCAAATCTGGGGTAATAAATACATCCGCCAAATAGGCAAAGGTGGCGTTGTCGGTTACTACGCGGGCAAAGCCCACTTGCTCGTTATCAGCGCTGTAAACACCAAAACACATTGAGTTATCAATCGCTTTTTGCATAATGCTTTTAGGTATTCCTTTAGCCCAATAGCTATTAGCAATAAAGTTATAAATAACGTTAAAGTTAAGCTTGCTTTTATCTGTGCTTATCGTGAAATTGTGGGTATTTACAGTCATAATTTATTGTCTTTTAGTAACAAAATTTGAATCAATAATCTTTAACATTTTTTAACTGTTTATCGTGTACTTTAGAAAGCAGCAATATCGAGCAAATAGCCCCAAGTAAGGCAATTCCCATATCAGATTGAGTATCCCATACGTACCCTTGCGTACCTAAAAATGCTTCTGCGTTTTCACCGCTTAACACTGCAACCCACCACTCTATTAGTTCGTAAAAAGCACTAAACGCTAAACATATCGATACAACAAACACATTTAGCCAGCCTTTACCATTGACTACGTTTTTACGTAGTAATATTTCACGCGCTAATAATGCAGGCACAAACCCTTGAAAAAAGTGCCCTACTTTGTCGTAGTTGTTACGCTCACTGCCAAATAAGTTATCAAACCAAGGGACTTCGGCGTAGGTGTAATGCCCGCCAACCATTAGCACAATACAATGCGCTAATATAAAGCCATATAAAATGGGGGTGAGTTTAAAATGCTTATAGCTGCTTGCCATAAGCACTAAACCAATTATTGCGGGGATAACTTCAAGCAGCCAAGTAAACTGATCTTTTGGGTTAATTCCGGACCAAGTTAATACAATAAAAAACAGGCCAAGCCATAAATACTTCATTTAGAATCCTTGTCTAAATTGATTGAATTTACAGCATTTTATATCTCTAAATCGCCCGATGCTACCGATAGTTTGTTTTAGCGGTTAATCGATTAAATACGCGAGGAAAAAACCGTTTAATGGTCGGTGCCCAGCCACTTAGGCCTTTGCCAACAATCACTTCGTCTTTTTGATTATAAATTGCGAGGATCATTTTTTTAGCAGCTAGGCTTACATCCATGCCATTTTCTATTGAGTGCTCTGGCTTGTTTTGTGCTATGCCTTGCTCGTTTAACGAATTATGTGCAATGGCGGTTTTAATAGAGCCGGGGCAAATAGTTAAGCAATGAATATTATGCTCTGCAAGCTCTGCACGCAGGCAATCCATAAAACCCACTACTGCATATTTAGAGCCTGAATAGCCCGTTCTAAATTTAGAGCCTACTTTACCCGCAACGCTACTAATTGAGACTATTGAGCCTCTGCGCCTAGCAACCATAGTAGGCGCTACCGCTTTGGTAAGTGCAATGAGGCCAAAATAGTTAACTTCCATCAACTGGCGGTAAACATTAAATTCGTTTTCTAAAAATAAGCTGCGCTGCGATACCCCACCGTTATTAATTAAAATATCGATAGCAGGTAATGTACTCATTAAATCAGTAACTTGAGCCAATACAGCTTCAGGCGCTGACAAATCAAGAGGCACAATAATGTGGCCATCGCCATGTAAGCTTTGTTTTAGTTCGTTAAGTTTATCAACGCTTCTGGCTGATAAAATAACCTTGGCACCCAGTGCTGCAAACTGTATTGCGAGCTCTTTGCCAATACCTGATGATGCGCCGGTGATCCATACGGTTTTATTGTTGTATTGCATGGGTTATTTGCCTTTATTATTTTATCCGCTGCTAATAGCAATCGTGTTAATTTTTATACGTTTATAACGACATATATATGATTTATAACGCGGTTAACGCTTTATTTAGTACACTCGAATAACTAAATATTTAAGCCGCTTAGCGTTATGCTTTGGTAGGGCCTGCTATGGCGTTAACTTCATGCTCTAGCGATTTATAAAGCCCCATTAAAAATAAAAACTCAACGGTTACATACAACGGGCCAATAATTAAGCCAATTAAATCATCTACAAACGCAGGCTTTTTACCCTCATAGTAATGGCCAATAAACTGCAGCACCCATCCAAATACAAACACGCCCACACCAATACTTAACCAAGGCCAAAAAGCCATAGCAGCGATTGGCTGGGCTGCTAAAAGCAATAAGGTAAACAGTACACCCATTATTAAGCCAAGTGACACGCTCAGCATTAAGTAATACACCACGCTTGCAAAAACAAAAAGCTGCGCGCCATCAATAAGCAGGCTACCAATGGGTATTTGAATACGCGCTAATAAGCACAGCACCGCAAATACAATAAGCGGAATGCCAAAAAAATGAGTTAAAACATTGCGTTTAGAGCGATGGTACAAACCGTATGTACCAAGCTGTTGCTGTAGAGTTTTCATGTGTGTGCCTTTTATTGTGATTTTTTACACTATATCAGGCTTTTAAAATATCACTCTGTCGGGTAACCGACATTTACTGATTACAAAGTAGCTCTAAAGCAGATTGGTTTAAAATGGTCACTTTGTTATAGCCGACCTCAATGAGTTGCTGCTTTGCTAATTTTTTTAGAATTTGATTGGCGGTTTGCCGTGTAAGGTAAGTCATATCAGCCAATTGTTGCTGAGACAAAGTAAACGTATGGCCATTACTATGCGCTAAATGCGCGCACAATATAAGTAAGCGTTTTGCAACGCGCTGCTCGGCACTTAATAGTGCGTGATCTTCCATGCTAGTAAACATAACTCGCAATTTTTGGGCAAGGAGTAACCCAAAGTCTTGCCAATAATGCGGGTATTGTTTTAACAATTGCTCAAGTGTATGTTGCCCAATAAAACACAGTGTTACATCGGTTTGCGCATAAACATCGTGGGTGCGCATTCCGCGGTCAAATAAAGTGACTTCGCCAAACCACAGCGAGGCGTCAACAAAGCTTAAAACAGCTTCTTTACCATTATTACTTACCCCACTAATACGCACCACACCACTTAATACAGCATAAATACCGTCGTGTTTATCACCTCGTAAAAAAAGAGATTGGTGCGCGCTAAGGCTTAAAGTTTTTGCGTGGCTTAGTAAAAACTGTTTTAAGTGTGCATCACGGCCAGAAAACCACTGCCCTTGTTCAATAATGTTACAATGTGCTTTACTTAATCCATTCATTGCATTGTGTTTATATGTGGTTGAAGCTCTATCGCCAACGACTTAGGCAAGTCTAAATTACTGGCAATAACAAAGTCGTTATACGCCTCATTACCAGAGAAAAACTCCGCAATAAGCGTTTTATTTTTATATACGTTCACTGAAACACCACTGCCCATACCACCAGCATTAATAATGTAGTAATAGTAATTGCCTTTGTTAAAAAACAAAATACTTTCGCCTACTTTCCCTATTTGACGATAGTAGCTACCAAATGGCTGCGCGGCAGTGGCCGTATACTCAAGGCCAATTTTTTGCTCAGTGCCATAACGATAAGTAATAGCTGAGTTATCATTGGCCACACACACAGACAAAATATTATCAGTGGGCTTTAGTGTATAAGTCACTTTTGCAGTTGGGTTGCGTATAACCTTTTGCATTTTTGCATTTATATACGCTGTTTCACCACGTTTACAGTGACTTGGTACAATTCCCTCTATTAGGCCTTCTACAACAAGGTGCTTTTGCTTAATAGCAGTAGCCGGTAAATTAGCGTTTTCGTTTTTAGCCACTGACGGCGTTTTACTGCTACTAAATAAACTCACTTCCTCATCGCAACCATTTAAAAAGAGTACGGGAATACAATAGCAAAAAGAGATCATTTTGAAACTCATACTAATTCCATCTAATACAACTTAACCTTAAAATAGCGGCAAAATTAAGCACTAGCAACCATTAAAAATGGTAAGTTTTATAAATCTTTTTTTTAACCATGTTATGCAAATATTGCTTTACTATTTAGTGACTTATTTAATATTTATTCACACAATAATTGGTTTATTTACGAGCAATTCATAAACCAATTAATACCCGTATGTCTATTTTCAATATAGGGACAATAAACCCTCTTTTTATAATATTTAAACACAATAATTGCGAATAAGCATTGGCTAGCGAAAAGCAATGTGGGCTTTTATTAATACAAATTCGCTTGGTTAGGTAATTTATTTTAGGTAGGAGGCGCGTTGAATTTTAGGCAAAAATTTCATTGTTGAGCTTTGTTCAGCAGAACACTTTAACGTAGCAAGGTTTGCTTTGGGCTCTTTAGTATTAGCTAGAAAAGTTAGCGCATGCCTTTAAGGGCATGCGCGGTAAATAATAAAGCGTTGTGACGCCTGAGCTAAGGCTAACCTAATCAGATGAAGAATCGTTTTCTTCACGCTTATATATGTAGGTTTGCTGCGTTTTAAAGCCAAAGCCTAATGTATCACTGTCATTTACAAGTTTAACTTTACCATCAACAACAGTTAGCCCTGGTCCGTTAATTTCAGGCGGTTTGATAGGGTTTACTGCGCCTTCACCAGTAAGGCTCGGGCCGATTAAATAAAACTGGCTTACTTGGCTAACAGGTATTGTTTCTTCGTACTCGTAACCACCACCTGGGATACCGTCATCTGGGTCACCATCATCAGGTGTTGGCACATCACATAATCCATTATTATTAGCATCTATACATGAGTCGCCTTCACCAAAATACAACTGAGCGGTGTCGGGTACATCGTAGCTGGTAGTAAATTTAAGTTGGTCGTACACTTTTGTGCCATAGTGCAAATGAAAAGCGTACATTGCACCACCGCCTCCAGTTAAAGAACACTGATTTTTATCAGACTCTAGTGCAGGTGTAAACGATGTATAATAAGCTACGCCTCCTACTACGGTGGCTGCAGCCAATGATTTTTCACCATTACTTAGCTCATATCGCCACCCTTTAAAGCCTGCTAAATCAGTTTCAAGTTCTACAAACTCATCTACATTATCTAGTGCATTGCCAAATGGGTCGTCATTCATAAGCATTAAATCACTTGGCACTATGGGCTCTGCCGTATTTTGTGAATCGAAGGTTTTAGTTACGGTTTGTTCATCGCGAATCATGTAAAGGTGATCTTGCTCATTGGTTGCAAGCGGATTTGAGCGATTACCACTGCCTATCACGATTGCATCGTAAGGCGTATCTAAGCGTGTGGTTATTTCTTCACCGCCATAGCTCGTTTTGCTCACTTTACTAAACATAGTACGTGCCACTAGTGGCTTGTAAAAAAAGCGTCGGTCTTGGGTTGCTAATGAACTGCCAAGCTCTGCTAATTTGTAATGAGAAAAACTATTTTTGTCAGAGCCTGGCATATCCACACGCCAAATATTACCCCCCGTATCGGTGGCATATAAACGGTCAATGTAACCATCATAATCTGAGTCAAGCGTTGCTATATCAGCAGCTATACTGTGCTTACCTTGGAAATTATTATCCTCAGGCGTTAACGCCCATACTCTTTCGCCAGTTTTAGCCTTAACAATGTAAATTCCCGTGCCTGATTCATCCTCGCTACGAATCGCGTTGTCTTTGTTTGTATCGTATCCGCCACCAAATACCAGTAAAGGCTCATCTCCAAACGCTTTAATATAGGCTATTTGTGGTTTTGACCAGGTTTGAGCTAGGTATTCAAACCCATCTGAGCCGCCTACAATAGGCTTACTCCAAAGCTGTTTTGGCTTATCTGGTGAGCTAATATCAAGTGCATAATAGTTTTTACCCCCGCGGCGCATGCCAGCAAATGCCCATACTTCATCACCTTTAGTGGCATCTATTACTCCGTCATTTAAGCCGTCACTGTTTAAACTTTTATTGTTAAAAAACACACTAATAGGCCCATCCATACCATACACTTTAGTATTGGCTTGATTTGTACGAAGCGCAGGTATGTTTTTTAACAGCTCAGCAGGCATAAACGCCCACTCCTCTTCAATGCTGTTACCTTTATCGTTAAACATGTGCAAAAAGCCAGCATTAGTGCCCACTAAAATACGTATGTTGCCATCACCATAATCAATAGATACCGGTTTAGAATGCAAAGGATCACCAAAAATATTGGCACGCTGATCTACTGATGAGCTATCGCTATCTTCGTTATCTACATCCATGCCTCTTGCCCAATTAATATCATTGCGCGAGATAGCAATATCAGTACCCGGTATGATGCCACCTATGGCGTCTGACACTATATTTAAAATTTCTTTAACTCTATCAAAGGTAAAATCAACAATACTACCGTGCGAATCTATATACAGTTTGCGGCTTTGTGAGTCTAAGCTTGAAAGTAAGTAGTTTACGCCCCCTTGTGCGACTAAATTACCATCGGCCGGTTTATTTGAAGGTAGCCAAAACGTGCGAGCGTCTTCTTTAATTAAGCCGTCGTCACCTATCGCCTCACGGCCTGTAGAGTCAACTATGTTAGAGCCCGACATAACTAATTTTTTTAAATTTCCGCCCCAACGAGCCCCGGTCTCAGGGTAGAACATAGCAAAATAAATTGCTTCTCGGCTGCGGGTTTGGTCAACGTTATTACTGGCAACCGTAGGCGATGAAAAGCTATCGTTTACTTCGCGTATTCTAGAAATAGTATTATTTAATGCTTCAGAGAGCTCTGCTGAGGTATCTGCGTGAAGGTACTCGCCACCACCTAGTTCAGCGGTTTTTTCAAGAAGCGTTTTACCTTTGCTACTCATGCCACTACCAAAACCAATAGTAAATACGCGGCCTGTGTCTGCTACTTCCGGTGTGTCTTCGTAAAGATCTATTTCAACGTCTTGTGTACCATGAATTATTTGCGCTAATACCGCTAAATAACTGTTACTTGTTTTACTTGGGTTATAACCAAATTTTTGCTTGTATAAATCTTTAATATCGTCATTACGGTTATTATCCTGAGTAGGGTCGCCGTCGGTCATTAATATTAAATTTATAGAATTATCACAGCGCTCTTGCGAACCATATGCCTGTCTAAACGGCGATATATAATCAGGGGGCGTTAAAGGGTTGTCATTGGTCTCTACACTAAAGTCACGTTGATTGGTATTTTGTCCATACCAAACGGTTTGGCCTGTCATATAAAGGTAGGCTTCCCATAAGGTTTCTGTAACGGGGGTGTTTCCGCTAGCAGGTAGCTTTTCAATTTGGCCTAAAATAGTGTCATGTGATGAGCCTAAACCAGCCATAATATAACCACCGTTGTTACCATTAAAACGCATTAAACCAAAGTCAATGGCGCTATTATCATTAACCAGTTGGGTCATGGCATCTTTAGCTGCATCTATTTTTTTAGGTCCGTTGTAAGGAAGCTTACTTCCCATACTTCCGGAGGTATCAAAAATAATCACAACACGGGGGTTTTCATCGGTTTCTACGTTATGGTTTACGTATAGCTCTATATCTTCGGCGGTTACAGAGAGGCTTACAGTTGCTGCAAAAAAAGATGCAACAATGCGATTGAAGGTAAGTTTCATTTTAAATCCTTTTATCTGCGCTAAAATCACGCAGTTCCATTAAAAGTGCAGTTACTTATTTATTTTTAGTTTTAATTAGAAAAATGCACAAAACAGCTAAATGCCATTAAACATAAACTTATTTACAAAGATTAATGTTAACTGAATTTGCTATATTTTAAGTACTTTAATGAAAATAGACGCAAATATAAAGAAATTTAATACCCTTAGAGCATTTTATATACGCATAGCCATTAGTAAAATATCCCGCTTTTAAAAACAATTAACCCTGCAATTCTCGGTTAACCTTACTTGCAATGGTGTTATTACCATATTTTAAGTTTAAAACCCCCTATTAAAATAGGTATTTAAGTGAGGATACACGTTAAACCCGCTTAAAAATTAACAACTCACATTGGTTAATTTCAAAAATAAAAACTAAAAAGCCCCCGCGAGTTATAAACTCGCAGGGGCTTTTTAAGTGTTAAGTAATAAATTTATAACGATAAATCTTCTTTAGCACGCGTTAAATTATGAGATACCAGTGAGTTTTTAGAGATTTGATACGCTTCGTATAAATCGGAAAGGCCTGCGGTGTCTTTTTTGGCCATCATGCGGGCTACACCACGGTTACTTAATGCAAACGATGTAAGTTCGCGTACTTTTAAACGTGGGCCACGGCTTTCTTTTAATAAGGCAATTGCTTGTGTACAAATGGCTTCAGCTTCTGTGTAGTTTTTAGATTCTACATTAAGTGCACAGCTATTAAATGGCTGTTCAAACTCTGGTGCAGCTGTTACAGAATCTTCAATAACCATTAATTTGTAGTCACTTTGATCAGCCATTGCAGCAGCTGAGCAAGTTAATAATGAGCCAAGAGCGATGGTTTTTAAAAGTGTACGTTTCATGATTATCTTCCTGTTTGGTTAGTCGTGCTTGTTGCCGACAACTTAACTTTAGATAAATCCTCTCCCCCCGACAAACGATAAAAACAAACCTAATAAGTGAGAAAATCTAACTTATAGACTTTAGTCTAATGCCTGCTTTAAATAGCGTTTCTTTCACTTTCAAAAAATACAGCAAAAACAAGCGAGTTAACTACATTGGCAGTTTATTAGTAAAGGCCCACCTATAAGTAAAACTGAGTTAGTTAGCAGTCAACTTTTTATGTGGGTTTAAAAAAAACATTTTTTTCCACCCTTGGCTTTGCGTTGTAAAAAGCCACGGCATAGGCATAAGCGATAATATAGAATAATGCACATGGGGTTGTTTTCCTGCAGCATTACCGGTATCACCCAGTAAGCCAATTTGGCTGCTTATGCTAACTACATCCCCTGCACTTACATTGTAATCATTTAAATGTGCAAAATAATGCACTCGCCATTTTGCACCAAGTACTGCAACCACTTTGCCACCTCGATTTAGTTCACCTGAAAAAATAACAATACCGCTTGTTGCAGCAACCACAGGGGTGTTTTTAGCGCCAAAAATATCAATTCCTTTATGCACACCCGAGCGCCCCCACGGCTCATACCAAAACGTATTGTGGTTCCAATCCTTACTTGTAGCGCCTTGCACAGGAACTACTAGCTTCTCAGGAATGAGTTAACCCACTATTAATAAAATTATAACTGCGCCCAAAGTCCACTTTAGTAGTTTCAATGCATTACCTTTGCTGTGAATAGTCATTAAATTATTAATTACAATACCTGAACGCCTAGTGAGTATTGTTAGAACGAAACACTTTTTTAACGTGAACTAAACTCATTAATTTTAATACAGGTTTTATTATTAATTGCGCACTGCCAGCTATAAAAAGCCAGGTACCGCTTTCAACTAATGACTCATTTAAAAAGAAAAAGCTACCAATTAAAAACCACACCGCAATTAAAAAATCGTTAACTGCGCCTAATGCTTCATAACGGCGTTGGATAGTAATATGCTCTTGTCCTAAGTCTAAATTAAGCTGATTTTTGCTGGAGCCCATAAATACTACTCACTCTTTTTACTGTGTAATTAAAAAAACTGTTTTCACTAGCATCTAATACCAATTCGCTTAATTAAGTATTATTGCGAATTGGTATAGGCTTATCTGCATAATACAATAGCAAAAAACACACAATAAAAAACGCTGCCTGATATATCAGCCAGCGTTTTTATTGGTGTAGAGTCTTTATAACTAAAAACTCACTATTGCTTGTATATTTAATTGTTTATTTTTGGTCTTTTTCTAAACGTTTTTTAAGACTTAAAGCCGCATCTGCCGCTAATAATCTCATAAATTCAGAACCATTGCTTTGTTCGCCCTGCCCTGCACCTATTACAATTTCAGGCACTAAACGGCTTTTTCCTAAACTATTGAATAAAGCAGTTTGAATTTTCACCTCAGCTTTTAATGTTTCATCAAACACATATTTAGGATCAAGCGCTGCTGATTTAGCACGTAAGCGTGCCTCAGCTAACACATCCATGCCTAGTGCTTCTAAACGCTGTTGCTTTAATATCTCTTCTTGCTCTTTAGCCAACTCAGCTTTTACAGCTACACGTTGCTGCGCAGAAATAATAGCATTCGCTTTAATACGCTCGGCATCGATTTGCTCTTTAATTTTAAGCTTTTCAGACTCTGCCCGCTGCTTTGCTATTGCTTGTTCGCCTAAGGCAACTTCTGTACGCGCTTGTTGCTCTGCTTTTTTAAGATTTTGACGTGCCAAGGCTTCATCTGCAGCCGCTTGCTTTTGCGCTTCTAAGCGCGCGTTTACTTTACTTTCGTAGTCAATATCAATAATACTTGCATCTACAACAGTAATACCATACGCACCTAAAATCGGCGCATTACGCAGCGGTTTACCCTCTTTATCAGATTTAATATTTACCGTTACACGCTGCTGTTTACTTAAGCTACCTAGTTCATCGCTTTTATCCCGCTCACCGCTGCTGATTATTTGCTCAGTAACAAAAATACCATTAGTAAGTTGATCAGAGAAGTCTTGGCTAAGTTGCCCGTTTCCACCAGAATAATGCTGCTCAACCGACATCATACGCGCCGACGCTTTAACGTTTTCTGTAGTAGCACGCATAAGTAAATTAGATATAAGCGTATCTTGCGAACCAAACTCTTCGTGTATTTTTAGTAATCCACGTAATTCACCTTTTTCAGTGGCTGGTACATTGCCTGGCAACCTAAAGCGCGATACACCACGTGCACCACCGGTTGTTGTATCCAAAAAGCGTATTGGAATAAGAGGTACAATTGCACTCGCAGTCGCGTTTTCGTCACCCGTAAAGTTAATCGATATAACCTTTTTATAAGCAGATGTAGTGCCAAATGCTTTTAAGTATGGGCCAGCTTGGTTAATAACCGTTAACTTTCCGGTAAACGCCGATTGATGAACTAAACGCTCGTCAGCTTCGTTCCAAGAAATAACTTGTGAAGTAAGCGTTGCTATAACAGCCAACACAACCACTATTGATGTTACTAAAATGACATTTCGGCGGCCAAAACGACCTATAAATGATTGTGACTTTTCTTCTGGAACCGCTTTTTTATCGCTATCCATTTTCATTACTCTCCATGTTTAGTTTTTTCTTAACAAAGTAAATAATTTCTTGCTCGCTTAAATGCGCACAAAAACTACCTGAGCGATGCAATTCTATAAATGTTGCAAGGATCTCTTCTTTGCCTTTTATTTTTTTATGTTTATCTGCTTGGGCTTGGTTTTTATCCGTAAGTTGAGTAATAAGCTCATCTACAATGGTGTCTTTATCAAACAGCACATTGTATTCCTTAGTTTTTCTTACTCGGTTTTTGCGTATATTGCTATAAATAACATAAATAGCTAAACACAAAATAATAACCAATGTACTCAACCCAACAATATAGAAAATCATATAACCTGCTTATATTTAGTTGAATGATCACGTCAATAACAGGTGTTATAAATCAATAACAAATGTTAACTCATTAATTTTACAGAAACCTCGTATAAAAGACAGGTAAAAGTAATAATTCCAAAAATTAAGCTTTCTAAAACGGGCTTTCTCGCTTTTAAATTTACATGTGAGTTTTATAAAAAAATTTTATTACACGCACAAAAAAGCCCCTACCTAATATAAATCGGTAGGGGCTTTTTTGTGACTCTCGCTAATTAAATTGCTTTATAAGGCAAGCTCTTCTTTAGCGCGAGTTAAGTTATGAGACACTAAAGTGTTTTCAGAGATTTGTACTGCTTCGTATAAATCAGCTAATGCTGCTGTATCGTTATGCGCTTTTAAACGTGCAACGCCACGGTTGCTTAAAGCGTACGATGTAAGCTGGCGTACTTTAAATTTAGGGCCTTGTGCATCTTGTAATAGTGCAATGGCTTTAGTACAAATTTCTTCAGCTTGAGCGTAATTTTTAGATTTAACGTTAAGTGCGCAGCTATTGAATGACTCTTCAAGTGGCAATGGCGCAGTAGCGGTTTTGATAACCATTAGTTTGTAGTCACTTGAATCAGCCATTACAGCTGCTGAGCAAGTTAGTAATGAGCCAAGAGCGATGGTTTTTAAAAGTGTACGTTTCATGGTTTGCCTTTCCTAATTAAGTTAGTCGTGCTTGTTGCCGACAACTGAACTTTAGAGTAATAGCTCAGCGACGACAAACGAGAAAAACAAACTCAATAAGTGAAGAAAATTAACCTATAGACTTTAGTCTAATATACGTACAAATTTAAATGTTTAACAGCGTGTAAACCAGCGTAATTACTGCTTGTTTTGAAAAAGGTTTTCAAACGAATCTTATGCTGTAGCTACGCAAACAAGCCTATAAGCTGTACAAAAATCAGTCTTTATAATTTATTTTGTTTTTATGCTTTTGGCGACTTTTCCTACGCTCAAGCCTTGCACTAAAATTGAAAAAACCACCACTGCATAAGTTAAAGCCAATAATATATTACGCTGCGCTCCATCAGGTAGCTGCAACACTAGTGCCACCGAAATACCGCCACGTAACCCTCCCCAGGTTAACACTTTCCATGCACCGCTGGGCAGCTCGAGCTGTTTATTAAAAATAGTTGTTGTTAGGCCAACCACAATAAGCCGTGCGCATAGCGCAATTAAAATGGTTAAAACGCCCGCCACCAGCAAATTAGCTGAGTACACAATCATTACCACTTCAAGGCCAATTAGCACAAATAAAATGGCATTTAAAATTTCATCAATTAGCTCCCAAAACAAATCAACATAGTGGCGTGTTTTATCACTCATGGCTAAATTACGGCCATGATTACCCACCATTAATCCCACCATAACCATCGCAAGTGGCCCCGATAAGTGCCAGTGACTCGCCAATGCATAACCGCCTATAACACCCGCTAGCGTAAGTAATACTTCTTCTTGGTAGCTATCTATTGCTTTTAATAAATAATTTAAAGCAGCGCCTAATATTAAACCAAATATTATACCGCCCCCCGCTTCAACAGTGAGTGTATGAGCCACTGAGTATGTAGTTGGCATATCGCCACTGGTTAAAATTCCTAATAAAAGCGCAAATACCACCACGCCTATACCATCATTAAATAGCGACTCCCCCGCTATTACAGTTTCAATACTTTTAGGCGCACCAGCAGAGCGTAAAATACCCATCACCGCTATCGGATCGGTTGGCGAAATCAACGCACCAAATAATAAACACCATATAAACGATAAATTAAATCCCAATAAAGGCACTACTACATATAACGCTGCAGCAATAATAACTGTTGAAATTAACGTACCCACACACGCTAAAATACCTATGGGTAATTTATAACGTCTTAAGTCACTTACATTAACGTGCAGCGCCCCAGCAAAAAGCAGCATTGAGAGCATGCCATCGAGCAATACATGAGTAAAATTGAGTTGATCAAGTAGGCTTACTTCGTAATCAATAAGTTCATCAAACCCTAAAAAGCCCAAAAATATAGCCGCAATAGACACTAAAAGCGAAATAACCATCACCCCAATGGTGGTTGGCAGGCCAATAAACCGATGATTTATATAAGCAAGTAATGCGGTTATAGATAAAAAAATCGCGCTAATTTCAAATATACTCAACGTACTGGTGACATCCATAATCTAGCTCTCTTAAATTTAAAGCCTAATAAGTGGTTTCCACTTTTATGATTTGCACTTTTTTACCGTGCAACGCAAAAAGCCCATGTTAAGAATAAACCTAACATGGGCTTTTTATACACTGGCTTAATTAAAGCATGTTTAGTGCTTTTTTATAGCGCAAGCTCTTCTTTAGCAAGTGTTAAATTATGCGATACCATTGTACTGTTAGACATTTGCGCTGCCTCGTACAAATCAGCAATGGCTGCGGTGTCATTATTTGATTTTAAGCGCGCAACACCTCGGTTACTTAACGCGAATGACGTAAGTTGGCGTACTTTAAATTTAGGACCGTCTGCATCTTTTAAAAGTGCAATTGCTTTTGTACAAATTGCTTCAGCTTCAGCATAGTTTTTTGACTTAACATTAAGTGCGCAGCTATTAAATGACTGCTCAATTGGCTGCGGTGCAGTCGCTTGTTCGATAACCATTAATTTGTAGTCACTTGTATCAGCCATTACAGCAGCTGAGCAAGTTAATAAAGAGCCAAGAGCGATGGTTTTGATAAGTGAGCTTTTCATGATTATATTCCTGTTGAGTTAGTCGTGCTTGTTGCCGACAATTCAACTTTAGAGAATTAACACAAAACCGACAAACGATTAAAACAAAACCAATAAGTGAAGAAAATTAACTTATAGACTTTAGTCTAATGCCAACTTACTAATTTACGGTAATTGGTATTTATACAATCGGCAACCGAACCCGCTCTTTACTTAGTCCGTTCAAGTAGCTTAACTTTTCCATAACAGCTTCAAACTTAAAGCCTATGTCTGCAGCATCATTTATCCACCAAACCAGCTGTTAAAGCACCAAGTGCTTAGCAAATTTGCGTTTGATTTACTTTGGACCAGTAATAACTATTTGCAAAAAGGTTAGCAAGCCATGGGCTATAACGGCGCGCCCCTTACTTTTAATTCGTGATTGTGGATTGGAACAAAACTCAAACTTGACGTATTACTACAAAGCTCCATAACATCATTTATCACCCAAACCTATAAACTCCCTCGCCCATATGCCATAATCTAAATAATTCATTATTTTAGTAACTTGGCGCATATTTAGGCGTTTTTAAGTTAACTACATCAGGGTTTTCAGCATGGCATATCAAGAGCAAAATCAAGCTACAATCTATTGGCACGATTATGAGACCTGGGGAGCGACCCCTCAAAAAGATAAGCCGAGCCAATTTGCGGGAATTCGTACCGATCTTGATTTAAATATAATTGGCGAGCCGCTTATTGAATATTGTAAGCCGCAAGCGGATTACTTGCCTCACCCTGAGGCATGTTTAATTACGGGTATTACGCCACAAGTGGCGATGCAAAAAGGTTTGGTTGAGGCTGAGTTTATAGCCAAAATTCATGCTGAATTTAGTGCGCCAAACACCTGTGTGGCTGGTTATAACAGTATTCGCTTTGATGACGAAGTAAGCCGTTATAGCTTTTACCGTAACTTTTACGACCCGTACGAGCGCGAATATAAAAACAATAACAGCCGCTGGGATATTATTGATTTAGTACGTGCGTGTTATGCGCTGCGCCCTGAGGGGATTGAATGGCCGTTAAAAGAAGACGGCAGCCCGAGCTTTAAGCTTGAACATTTAACGGTAGCTAATGGTATTGAGCACGCTGCTGCGCACGATGCGCTAAGCGATGTAACTGCCACTATTGCACTGGCTAAACTTATAAAAGAAAAACAGCCAAAGCTTTATAACTTCTTTTTTGGGCTACGAAATAAAAAAGCGCTTGGCGAGTTAGTTGATGTATTTAACATGACGCCGCTGGTACATACTTCGTCACGCATTCCTGCAACGCAAGGCTGTACTACGTGGGTGGCGCCTATGAGCTTTCATCCGGTAAATAAAAACGCCGTTATATGTTTTGATTTAACCCAAAACCCGCAAGTATTGCTTGATTTAAACGTAGAAGAGTTACGTAAACGTTTATACACCAAACGCGTTGATTTAGCCGAGGGCGATTTACCTGTTGGTTTAAAATTGGTGCATTTAAACAAGTGCCCTATTTTAGCGCCTGCTAAAACGTTATTGCCTGAAAACGCAGCCCGTTTAGGCATTGACCGCGAGCAATGCCTCGCTAATTTAGCTATTTTAAAAACCAATACCGAGCTTCGCGATAAAGTAACTGAGGTGTTTAATGAAAAAGGCGATTACAGCGCGACCACTAACGTTGATTACTTACTTTACGATGGCTTTACAAGCCACGCCGACAAAGCTAAATTTGCGATTATTCGCGATGCTAAACCAGACGAGCTAGCGGGCTTAAATTTAGATTTTGAAGATAAAAAGTTCAATACATTACTGTTTAGATACCGCGCGCGAAACTGGCCTGAAACGCTAAACCAGCAAGAGCTTGACCAATGGCGCCAGTATTGCCAAAACAAGTTAATGCACGGGGAAGATCAACCTTCAATTAGTGCACAAGATTTTATGATCACCCTTGAAAACTTGGCCCATGAGCACGACGACAGCGAAAAAAACCTCACCATTTTAAAGGCTTTATATAACTACGCGCAAAGCATGTAATTTTCTTTTAGTTTATTTGTATAGCGCATATAAAAACGCGACGCTTTTATTACTAAAGCGTCGCGTTTTTGTTTAAATTATTATGGGCTTTGCCCATCACGCAAGCAAGCTGCGCATCTACAGCGGTATACTCAAAACGTTATTTTTTGTGCAGTGCTTCAATGCGTGCTAGTAAGCTTGATGTATCGTATCGGCCGCCACCAAGCGCTTGTACGTCGGCGTAATATTGATCAACCGTTGCAGTCATAGGTAACGTAGCGCCGTTGTTTTTAGCTTCATCAAGCGCGATGCCTAAATCTTTGCGCATCCAATCTACGGCAAAACCAAACTCGTACTCACCTGCCCACATTGTTTTGTAGCGGTTTTCCATTTGCCACGAACCCGCAGCCCCTTTTGAAATGGTTTCAATTACTTTTTCACCATCAAGCCCTGCTTGTTTAGCAAAATGTAAGCCCTCGGCTAAGCCTTGCACTACGCCGGCAATACAAATTTGATTAACCATTTTACATAACTGCCCTGCGCCCACATCGCCTAATAACTGGCTAAAACGGCTATATGCCGCCATTACGGGTTGCACTTTAGTGAAAACAGCTTCGTTACCGCCTGCCATGACTGTAAGCACGCCGTTTTCAGCACCTGCTTGTCCGCCAGATACAGGCGCGTCTATAAAATCTATATTTTGCAAGGCTGCTTTTTCTGCTACTTCACGGGCTACTTCGGCCGATGTAGTAGTATGGTCAACCAAAATGCTATTAACGGCCATCCCCGCTAAAACACCATTTTCACCATAAACAACCGCACGTAAGTCATCATCATTACCTACACACATAAATACAATATCAGCATTATTAGCAGCTTCTCGCGGCGTGGTAGCAAAGCTTCCTGCATACTCATCTACCCAGCTTTGCGCCTTTGCTTGAGTGCGGTTATATACACACACATTAAAGCCCGCTTTTGCTAAATGCCCTGCCATTGGGTAACCCATTACCCCTAAACCTATAAATGCAACATTGATTGACATAAAAGTGCCTTATTTTCCTGCTAACTTAGAAACTATGCCCGATTATGTCAATCGGCTGCTTAAAAAGCGAATTAAGTCTTTATAAATTTCCAACGTAAGGAAATAAGTAGGTAACCATGGATAGTATTTATCAATTTAGTGCCCCTTTGTACAACAGCGAAAGCTTTGCGCTTAGCCAGCTAAAAGGCAAAACAGTACTTATTGTTAATACAGCAAGTAAATGTAATTTTTCGGTGCAATTAAGTTCGCTAGAAAAGCTCTATCAGGAATATAAAAATAGCGGCTTCACTATTTTAGCGTTTCCGTGTCATCAATTTGGCCAAAACGAGCCGCTTGATAACCTCGCAATTAAAGACTTTTATCAAGGACAATTTGACGTGTCGTTCAAAGTGTTTGGTAAGGTCATGGTAAATGGGCCCGAGGCGCATCCGCTGTTTAATTATTTAAAGTCGCATACCCGTGGTATTTCGCAAAACCGCGCAGTAAAGTGGAACTTCACCAAGTTTTTAATTAACCCACAAGGCCAGCTCGTTGCACGTTATGCGCCGCGCACCAAGCCCGAAACGCTTAAACAGGTCATTGAGGCAAATTTACCTAGCGCACTAAACGCTAATAATTTAAATAACGCAAAAATAATACCCAGCTTTAATGCATTAAAAGGCGCTTAATTATTCTAAATCAATAAACGGGTGGTTACTCAAGCATGCTTTATTAAACTAGTTTAAGGTTATGTATAATACCAATCGGCAATAATACTTAATCATTTTTAGGGGCTAAACGTGTCGCTATCTGCGTTAAAAAACTCTCATTTACGACTGCATGGATGCAGAAGGTAGAGCAATGCAGGAGCAATTGCCGAGAACAACTAAATAGCGAATTTTTTGCCTTACTATCAACGCGTTTTTACATCCTCAAAATAGATCACTTGATTATGCGCATTGGTATAACAGCTAGGCTTTGGAGTAAATAACATGAACATTGCTTTTTTTAGTACGCAAAAATACGAGCAGCCTTTTTTTGAGCGCAGTATTAACAAACACCCACAAATAGAGATTTGTTACTTTGAGCAAGCACTGAACGAGCAAACAGCACTGCTTGCTAAAGGGTTTGATGCTGTGTGTGTATTTGTAAACGACACAGTTAACGCCCTCGTTATTGAGCACCTTGCTGAGCAAGGAATTAATACTATTTTACTTCGCTGCGCAGGGTTTAATAATGTTGATTTAGTGGCCGCCAAAGCACACAACATTAAGGTATTACGAGTACCCGCATACAGCCCAGAAGCCGTAGCTGAGCACTGTGTTGCACTTATGCTTACCCTTAGCCGTAAAACACATAAAGCCTATAACCGCGTACGCGAAGACAACTTTGATTTAAACGGTTTATTAGGCTTTAACTTACACGGCAAAACAGTTGGCATTATAGGCTGTGGTAAAATTGGCCTTGCCCTTTGTAATATTTTAAATGGCTTTGGCGCGGATGTTTTAGTGTGCGACCCTTATGCAACACCTGGCAATTACACCATTACCGATTTAGATTCGCTGCTTACTCAAAGCGATATAATTTCATTGCACTGCCCACTGAATGAGCAAACACATCATTTAATAAATGACGATGCATTTAATAAAATGAAACCTGGGGTAGTGCTAATTAACACTTCGCGCGGTGCGCTACTTAATAGCAAAGCGTGTATAAATGCGCTTAAAACTAAAAGGCTAGGGTATTTAGGGCTTGATGTGTACGAGCAGGAGTCGGAGCTATTTTTTAAAAACCATAGCGACGAGATAAACCAAGACGATATATTCTCGCGCTTAGTTAGTTTTAAAAACGTATTAATAACTGGCCACCAAGGCTTTTTTACTCAAGAAGCCCTTAGCGAAATTGCCAATACCACCATACAAAACGCAATAGAAATTAATGAACAGAGACCTTTAACTAATGAGGTTTTATAAAGCTGCGGCCCATTAATTTAGCTTTACCCGTTTTGCTATTTACATAACGGGTAAAGCTTAAATACTTTAGCCAAACGCAACGTTTGCAAAAACAAGAGTCATTAATACTGGGCACACAAAACGAATGTATTGAGCAAACCAGTAATGCGTGCCGGTGCTGGCTTTATGAAGCTTATTACCGCGTTTCCACATCCAACCTGCGGTTATAAAATAAAACAGCCCCATCAGTGGAAGTTGGTACTGAGTAAATAGCATGATTACTAAACCAAATAGCCACTCAAAGTTTAATATTATTGCACTAGCGCATATTAACACCACTAGGCTAACGGCCCACGTTGCTTTAGTACGATCTACGCGGTGGTTTTCTACTAAAAACGCTACCGGTATTTCTGTGGTAGAAATAGTAGATGTAACCGATGCAATCGACATAAGTACAAAAAACAGTAACCCAATTAGTAAACCAATTTCGCCCATGGTACTAAAAAGCTCAGGTAAAATAGCAAATATAAGCTGCCCTTCACCTATAAGTTTTCCGCCGCTAAACACCTCTACCCCGTTATGCTGCGCTACATAAATTGCAGGCACTATCAGTAAACCTGCTAAAAATGCCACGCTGGTATCAAGTAGTGCAACGCTTGCAGTTAGTTTTGGCAGGTTTGCATCTGGCTGCAGGTACGAGCCATAAATCATCATGCAGCCAACCCCTAATGAGAGCGAGAAAAACGCCTGCCCCATTGCAGCAATAATTAAATTTGGGTCAAGCACTTGGCTAAAATTAGGAATTAAATAAGCAGCAAACCCTTCGCTGGCGCCTTCTAAACTGGCTATATAAAAAATTAAGCCTATTAGTAGCACCAACAACAATGGCATTAAACGGCGTGACCAGGTTTCAATACCCGACTTAACCCCTTTTAAAATAATACTGGCGGTTAAAATAAGCATAAGCGGCGTAAATATAAAATTACGCACCATAGAGTCGCTGTGTAAAAATTCGCTTGCGGCGGTAAAACCAAAAAATGTAGTAATAGGCTCTATCGCGTAAGAGAGCATCCACCCAGCTACAATAGAATAAAAGCTAAGCATAACCACAGCGCCCGCAAGGCCAATATATCCTGCGGCAGCCCCTACTTTTTTGTTGGTATTTTGCCACGCATTACCCAATGCTTTTACTGGGTTTGCTTGCGCTTGGTGGCCTAAATAAAGTTCGGTATAAAGCGCAGGTAGCGCAAGTAAAAATATAACTACAAAGTAAACCAATAAAAATGCACCGCCACCATGGTTGGCCGCCTGCGTAGGAAAACCCCAAATATTACCTAAACCCACTGCTGCGCCTGCAGCGGCTAAAACAAAACCAAAACGGCTTTGAAATCCATCACGCACTTGTGCCATACATCTACAAATTCTGTTATTCTTTGATTATTGTGAATTAAACCATATTTAATGCCAACTGAGTAATAAAATTGCTTTTGGCATAAATAACCGCTGTTAACCGCTCATAATTACAGCACTCACTTATTTTAAGCGCGTATGACTAACCACTTTTTTAAAAACACCCTAAGTATTGCTCCCTCTTTTTATAGCGATTTACCCCCTAGCAACAATACTATTTTAGTGTTTAACGCCAACACACTTAATGTAGAACACCTTGATTTAACCCAGTACCTAAGCCCATTTGAGCTAAGCATTATAAATCGCCGTAAACGCATGCAAGCAAAGCAAGAATATCTAGCATCGCGTATATTACTAAAGCAACTTGCAAAGCATACTCAGCCCCAATACGCACACATACCGCTTAATAAAATGAGCACCCACTTTAATGAAGAATGCTCAAAACTGCAGCTCCATATAAACCACACCGTTATAAATACCTGTATTTCGCACTCACATGGCTTAGTTAGCGTAGCACTTAATGTTACTAAGGCGGAGTTTGGCTTTGATATTGAAAAAATAAACTTAAAACGCCCATTCGAAAAGCTCGCTAAGCATTTTTATCATAAGGCTGAAATTGCCTTAATTAGCGCGCCTTTGGCTATAAAAGAGCAAGCTCAGAGCTTTTTTAGAATTTGGACCTTAAAAGAGGCACTCGCTAAAGCAACTAGCCGCCCAATAGCGCAATTGCTTAGCCCAAATGTATTTGATGAATTTTCTTTGTTAAACCTAACAGCATCGAGTAACACCATAACGGTTGCCAATGAGGAGTTTGATATAAGCGTGGCGCATAAAAAAAGCACCGACTGGCGGTGCTTTATACTTAATAACTTAGATACTCAATAACTTAGATACTTAATAACTTGGCTTTAAAAGCTTAAGCAGCGCTTTCTAATAAGCGGCTGTGTATTGCTTGTACCACGGTATCTGATTCGCTTTGCTCTACTAAAAAGCATAAGTTGTGCTTACTTGCACCATGACAAATTAATCGAATATTAAAGTCTTTTAATACGTTCATTAAGTTCATTTCGTGCTGGCGTAGCTGTATTTCAGAGCCTATAAGCGCCACTAAGGTTAAGTTGTTTTCAACCGATACATGACAAAATTCGGCCAATTTATCTAAACACGCTTGCTCAAGCTCAGGTCGCGAGGCATTAGGCGCGTTATCGAGCGTAATGGCAACACTAATTTCTGAGGTAGTCACTAAGTCTACTGATATATTAAATTCACTTAAAATGGTAAATACACGGGCCAAAAAGCCACTTGCTAATAACATTTCCGGGCTTTTAAGGGTTAGCAATATTTGGTTTTTACGCTGCGTAACGGCACGAATACCTGGCTGCTGCGATTTTTCACGCTCAATCCACGTTCCTCCGCGCTCTGGCTCGCGGCTAGAGCCTACAAATACATTAATATGGCTACGGCTTGCTGGTAAAATAGTTGCAGGGTGCAATACTTTTGCGCCAAATGTCGCCATTTCTGCGGCTTCATCAAAGCTTAAACGGGCAATTGGCGTTGCCTTAGCGCATAAACGCGGGTCGGTGCTAAAAATACCCACTACATCGGTCCAAATGTGTACACTTTTAGCGTTAATAGCCTCTGCTAATAACGCCGCACTGTAGTCAGAGCCACCACGGCCAAGCGTTGTGGTTTGGCCAAATTCATCACTACCAATAAACCCTTGTGTAACTATTACTTGCTCATCTAATAACGGAATTAACAGGTCTTTAGCCGCTTGTGCAGTGGCCGCAACATCGGGCGTTGCTTTACCAAATTGGCTGTCTGTTTTAAGCACTTTGCGTACATCAAACCTATCTGCATTTAAGCCTTTTAAGCGCAGCACTTGAGCAAATAAATAAGACGATAAACGTTCGCCAAAGCTAAGCAGCTCATCGTGTTGTTGATCAGTGGTGAGTGTTTCAAGGGCTAACGTTTGAAACGCTTTTAACGTCTCGTTAAAACCTACGGCTAAATCGGCATCAAGCGACAGCTCATCTAAAATAGCCTGTTGAATAGCCAATACGCCATCTATGTGTGCTTGGCGCTGCTCTTTACTAAGGTTGGGTTTGCACAGTGCAACTAAGTGGTTAGTTACGCCGGCACTGGCGCTCACAGCTACAATACGTACGCTTTTATCTGCAACAATAATTTCGCTGCAGCGACTCATCGCTTCAAAGTTTGCAACACTGGTTCCGCCAAATTTGGCAACGATGTAATCTGATTTTGCGCCTGATACTGTTTGTGGCACTGATTGGGTAGTCATTTCGTCTCCTTTCGCGGTATCCAAACCGCTAAAAAACAAGAAGAACTTGGCAAAGGAATGCAAATAAGATGTGTCCACTGCCAGAAGCTCTCCACCTAAGTTGGTGACAGTTTTGGGGATTCAGCCCCATAAACCGAAAAACACGGTTGACGTAACCTTGTTTTCCTCGGCGAGTACTTCCCTCTTTAATGGTTATGGGCGTTCGTCACCTACCATTAAATACCTAAGTATCGCACCTCTTCTGAATGTTGTATTAACCTGTGGCTAATAAAACAAAACCCCACTGTGTAGCGGGGCTTTGAAAGTTATCGTTTAGACGTCTAGCTGTCAAGGTGTTTTAGTTAATATAACGCGAATAATTTAGCCAAGGTTTACATTGCTGGCTACTTTTACAGCGCTTAATGTAACTCGCCTGTACGCCAGCTAAAAAAATGTGTAAATTAAGCCAGTTAATAACGAGTACTTTTTATTATAAAAATATAAAAACTACGCTCTGCTTTAAGCGTAGTTAACTCATTACTAGGATGTATCACCGCATTATGATCCCAGCTAAAAAGCTGCTTAACACCCTTAGCGAACATTGGGGTGTTTTAGAGCTATTATTTAAACGTTTTAAAATGGCCGACTTTAGCCTCAAAGACGTGCAAAACGCTATTAAGCAAAAACAGCCCACATGGACAAACGAGCGCATTTACAAAGAAACAAATCGTTTGCTCAATCAAGACATACTTATTCCATTGGCTAAATCATCCCAGCTTGAAATAAACCGCGCCATTGCCGATTTTGCGACCTTTTTATTACAAGAAGAACACCTAGGTTTAGCACAAGAAATTAGCGTTTTGGTTGATGATTTAGCACGCCTAGGAAACCGTTTAGATAATGCCGGCGAAATAGAAGACTATGACGATTTACGCCGCTATAGCCGCATTATGGATGATCGGGTGCGTAAAATAATGAAGCTTTACGCGCACAACGAAAACGCTATTTTAAACATTGTTGAGCAAGCTAAATCTGATCACGCGGTGCAATCTTTGCAAAAGCGCTACAAAGCGGTAATAGAAGCCTTTGATGAATACATAGAGCCGATGCTTGAAATGGTCGATATTCGCGGTGACTTTCATGCCTGTTTTACACTTATTGAGCAACAAATAAGTAAGCAAATAGAGCACATTGAACGCTCAGGTAAAGCCTACAACGACAAACGTATGCTTGAGCAATTGCGTACTCGGATACTCGAAATGCATTTAGTTGGCCGAGAAAGCTTACGCAAAAGTGCCGATATGCTTATGCCACTGCGCGAAGAGCTACGCCGTAATAACCTAATTACCCGCCAGGCAGCAAAAGTGCTGGGCCTTGTGCGTAAAAATGGCGTAGACAACATGCTAAGCGCGGTACAACCAAACTTTGTAAGCGATGCGCAGCGTTATTCGCTTGGCCAGCAGCGTCATATAGTTGCCTATATGGCAAGCTTGGTAGAATTTGAACACGAAGAATACCAGCTCCCAGAGCAACAAGACGTGCCGGCATTTGTTACGCCAAACATTCCTGATTACCACGATGTTAAAACAAGCTTTGCAAAACGCTTTAATAAAAAACGTAAAAAGCCCCAGCCATTACTGCAATTTTTAGATGAAAGCTACCCAGAATTAGACGCCGACGAAATGCTATTTTTATATCAAAAACTAGTCAGCGACAGTGAAATTCACATTAGCCAAAGCGATGAAAAGACACGCGTAAAAATTGCCGGCCAGCATTTTTCGTTATACCCATTTAATTCTGCGCCTCAGCCAGATACACAGGCAGACGAGTAACACATGACACATATAAACTTAGACGAGCTTACGCACCTACAAGCCATTAATAAAAAATTAGGTGCGGGTTACCATATTTGCGAACAAGACAACGTAATGTGGCAAGAGCTTGACCAGCACATAGAATCTTATAGCGCCTTATTTAGCGCCCTTGGCCACGATTTAAAAAACGACAGCCGCGGCTTTTACTACTTTGCCAGCGACGAAAGCACGCCAAACATGGGTAAAATATCTCGTGCTATTGCACTGACTATTTACATTTTAATTGAGCATTTTGCCAATACGGGTAAAGACCCAATGCGTGCCCTGTTTGATGAAGTAAACGACTTAGAACTGATGCAAACCTTAGTGCAAATTAATAAACACTTGTTTGATCAGCTTGAGATATTTTCGGGCTCAGATTTACGTAAAGACGTATACCTGCGCATGGTACGTTTAGGCCTTGCCCGCGAAGTCGAAGGCGGCTTTATGCTACAAGCGCCTATTCACCGCTATATTGATGCACTTATGGAAGTAAACGAAGAAACCTACATTACAGAGGACGAGCAATGAAAAACTTATACGGACTAAGTAAACTCGCCCTACTTAATACCGCAGGTTATGCAAAATGTGTTATTCCGCTTGATAAAAGCAGCTCTATTTGTGCGCCAAACAATACCGGTAAAAGCTCGGTTATAAACGCCCTGCAATTTCCGCTAATAAACGATTTACGCTTAACCGAATGGGACGGGCACGATTTAGATGAAACCCGTAAATTTTATTTTTCATCAGATCAGTCGTACATTTTGCTCGAAGCCAACCTCCCCCATGGCTCGGTGGTTATTGGTGTAGCAGGCCTTGGTAAAATAGCCGGTTACGCGCATCAGTACTTTTGTTATCAAGGCAAACTTGATTTAGCGCAGTACACGCAAGGTAATACCATTATTAAGTTTACCAAGCTGTTTAATCATTTAAAAACGCAAGGTTACAACCCTATAGAGCTTAAAGCACAAGAGCTAAACGCCCTGCTTACCGGCGGCGCAACCCCTTTTGACGGCGACATTAATTTAAAAATGATCCCGCTTAATAACGTGCAAGACTCCGCCATTTATAAAGAAATTTTTAGGCGTATTCTTAACTTACACAAATTGGGTGCAAGCGATGTTAAACGCTTTATGCTGCGTGTGTTTGAACGCCATATGTCTAACTCTAAAGTGGACTTTTACGAGGTATGGCGTCGCTCGTTTGATAAAGTAAATCGGGCTAAACGCGAATTAAAAGCGCTTGAATCAATGCAAGAGCCAATAACAGCGCTTGAATCAATGCTTGAAAACCAAACCGTGCTTAAAGGTAAGTTAGCAGCCTACGCGCCTAAAATTGATCAAGCATTAATAGACTTTGATACCTACCAAGAAGAGCAACTAAGCGAACTAGCCATTGCCCTTGAAGACATAGAGCACGAAAAACACGAGTTTGAGCAAAAACAAAGCTTATACGTACAGCAATCGCGCGATATAGAGCGCAGGCAAACCCAAATAGAGCAATGGTTTTTAGATTACAGCGCTCTTAAAAGCGAATTTGAACTGGTAAATAAAGCCACCCTTAAAGCCAACCTTGGCCAACTTAAGCAAGACTACGAGTCACTTTCGCACTCTATTACCAGCGCACAAGGGCAAAGCCTACACACGCTTGATTACCGCATTAGCGAAACGCAAAAGCAAATTAAAAGCTTAAAACTGCAGCTTAAAAACCTTGAGTTTAATTTGTTTACTCGAATGCGCGAAGACCTATCACTTAAAGAAGTAGAAGAAATATCGCGCATTTTAAACCCCGATATTCTCTCGTTTGCCACCACCAGCAATGGCGATATAACCATTGATGATGAAGACGCCTTTGGGGAATTTTTATCGCTATTAAGCGAAAACGTTAAAGGCGGTGTACTAACCCTGCCAGGGGCAAGCATTAAACTTAAAAAACTTTCGCCAGTGCAAATGCAAAGCGGCGAAAACAAAGCCCAGCTTAGCGCTCAGCTAGACGCGCTGGAACGCTCGTTAAAAGAGTTTAAACAACAGCGCGAAGTAGCCGCTAACGTGGCCGATAAACAAAAAGAAAAAGATGCACTTTACGATGAGCTAATGAGCGCAGAGAGCGCCCTAAAACGCTTAGAGCAATTTGAGGTAATGCAGCAGTCGGTAGAAGCGCAATCCATGCTAAAAGAGCAGTTATTAGCAGAGCGCGAACAAGTTGACGACTACCTACAAGACATTCAAAAAAATAGTGGCTCAATTGCTGACAGGCGCTCGTTAATTAAATCTAAGCAAGAGCAAATTAGTCGCCAAACTGAGCGTCTACGCCAAGTTAAAAGCGAGCGAATTGACCACACGCTTGATTTATACAGCGGTAAAGTTACCCCGTATATGATTGATATAACAGTCGACTTTGATAACTTAAGCGACTTAGTACATCACTTTAATAAAGACTGCCAAGAGCTGCGCAACTTTGACATAAACGTACGTAATACCTATTTGCATGTATATAACGCGGGTATTACTAAGTTCGATAACGAAAACGACGAATTTACTAAATACCAAAAGTTGATTAGCGCGTTTCATAACCTTGATAACGAACGCGATGCCGTTGAGCGCCAAGGCCGCGTAGCCCTGACCGAAGTAGCCGCCACAATTAAAGGCTTGCGTGAAGACTTAGACCGACTTCGCCGCGAAATGAACAGCTTTAATAAAGGCATAAGCCAGCACCGTATTTCTAACCTTCAAGCGTTTAAAATTAACGTAATACCGCGCAAAATGCTGGTTGATAGTATTGATACCATTATCAGCACGTCGCATCAGTTTGAGCAAGGCGACACCCTTGACTTATTAAGCCAAGAACCTTACAGCGAAAGCGCGGTAAACGAAGCAAAAGATCACCTAATAAAACTTGCCTCCGACAAAGCAGGCCTTACATTAACTGACTTATTTGATATTCGTTTTGAAGTGGTTAACCGCGCTGGCGAAACCGAACACTTTGAAAAAATCGATTCAGCTGGCTCAAACGGCACTCGTATTACTATTAAGTTATTATGTGGCATGTTGTTTATTCGTTACTTATTAAGCGATCAGGAACAAAACCTTTACCGTATACCTATTTATATTGATGAAGCGGCAGACATTGACCCCCAAAACCAAAAAGCAATCATAGAAACGGCACTGAGCTTTGGCTTTGTGCCAATTTTTGCCTCGGTTAAGCCGCAGGTAAGCTGTGATTACATTGTACCTATTCGTTCAGTAAAAGATGGCGCCCAAAACTGGGTAGACGAAAAAGACTGGATTGAAGTTGAGCACAATTAATTGGCCGTTAAGGCAAACCAACTAAACTAAAATATAGGACGTTAAACTAATACACATTTAAACGATGTGTGTTATTTTAAATTAACGCATTTTATTGGAGCAAAGGTAATGAAAAATATACTTATTGTTGCAGCGCTGACATTACTTACAGCCTGTACGCAAACCCCAGACTGGGATTACGACAAATCAGCCAACTTTAGTAATTTTAAAACATTTGCTTGGGTAGAAAACGCGAGCCTAACCAAAGACACCACAAACTACCAAATTAACGGCTTAATGGAAAAACGTGTACGTACTGCCGTTAATAATGAGCTTAGCCAAACATTAGGTATGAGCCTAGTAGACCCAGCCCAAGCTGACGTACTAGTTAACTACCATGCATCGGTAGATAAAGAGCTAGAAGTAGACAGCTTTAACGTAGGCTACGGCGCACGTTGGGGATACTGGGGTACGGGTTTTCAACGCGATATTAGCGCCCGCGAATACGAAGTGGGTACGTTAGTAATTGATATTATTGACCGCGAATCAAACCAGCTTGTATGGCGCGGCGCAAAAGAAGGCCGTTTAAAGAAAAAACAATCGCCTGAGCAACGCGAAGCATCAATTAAAGAAACAGTCGCTAATATTTTAAGCAACTTCCCGCCGCAAAAGCAGCTGTAAGTTTAAAGTTAGTTTTTAAAAAGCTCACAAAATGTGAGCTTTTTTGTTAATAAAGGACTCATACCTTGGCATTTTTAAAATATTTTACAGCCACTCTGTTCGTCTTTTTTGCTTCGCTCCCCGCACATGCGGAAAATTTAAAATTAACTCCAGGTTTGTGGCAAGGCATTTACAAAGATAATTTCGAATACAATGTACTGGAAATAAAAGAAAACGGAGAACACCGTTTAATCATTGCAAATATCGCCAGTGCATTTCATAGAAATAAATCAATTGCGTTTAATGATAACGATATTAAATGCAATCGCATTAATTGCACTATCAAACTCATTAGCCCTAATAAAGAGCATCTGCAATTTACATTAATTTTAAGCCGTTATTTAGATAATTCATTTGAGGTGTTAGAAATTTATTCTAATGCAGACGATGATTTTGTCATGTCAAAAACTTACCGGTTGGAAAAACAAGAAAGGCAATCTACCGTCCATACATTTATAGATAAATACCGCTCTAGAATAGATGAATTAGCAGCTATAGAAAAGTCAGGTTTATATGGTTTTTGGGTAGGATTATTAAATTTAGACGGCAATCAAAAACTCGTAAGTATTGAATTTCACCCAAATAAAGAGTCATATTTCACCTATTTTGCAAGTGGAACCAATGACATAATCAGCACCACTTTTATGCAACAAGATATTCAAGAAATAGACAACGTACTGAAAATCACTACCAGCAATCCACTCTTCGCAAATAAGCTAATTATTCATAAAGACAACCGAGAACTCAAAGGCTATATGTATTCAAACCACAAAGGTACAACTCTTCAAACTGGCTCGTTTAAATTGTATCGCTTTGAAAGGCCTGAGTAACCTGTAATCTAAGTATAACTCTATGACAACTTATACTTATACAATAACTCAAAAGGTATATGGCAATAGTCATCTGGGTGGTTGGTTAAACGGTCTTGATGCTCAGGATCGCTTGGTACGTAATTAGTTAGCGGCTCTACCTGTACTACAATTTTATCGGCATCGCTGCGCTTTTTGATATATTTGTTTGCTGCCTCTAAATGGCTTTGGTGTTTGCTGTAAATAGCAGTGCGGTATTTAGGGCCTACGTCATCCCCTTGTTTATTAATGCTGTATGGGTCAATAATTTCAAAAAAGTAGTCAAACAGCTTATTTAAGCTAACGGCGTTTAGGTCAAAAATTACCTTTACGCATTCAGCATAACCATCATATTCGCCATCTGTAGTTTTACTTGTACCATTAGCGCGCCCTGCCTGTGTGCTAACAACACCTGGTAAGTGTTTCATAAACTCTTGTACGCCCCATAGGCACCCACCAGCAAAGTAAATAGTATTGTGTTCTTTAATATCCATTATAAATGTTACCTAATGAGAAAAGTGTGAATGGTTATCAAATGCAGATATTAACAAATTAATGTACAATCGCGCACAAAATGACTGCTGTTACATTTGGCTATTTTATCATGCTCAAATATAAGCTTTGAAATTAATTGTAACCGCAGCTACAAATAAAAAAACGATGAGAAACACATGAACCGCACAGCACACATTATATTGCCTGCACTATTATGCAGCGTTACTCCATTTGCTTATGCTAATACGTTATCTGATGAGTCTTCAATCGAGCAAATAACAGTGGAGGCTTCGCCTACTGCGAATAAACTGCCTGTAGGTACATTTGACTCGCCTATTTCTAATTTAGAATACGATCCGCGTGTAGATCTTCAATCGCGCAATATGGCTGAGGCGCAAGCTGATGTAACTATTCGTGGCGGTATTTTTGAAAACACCGGCTTTAGAATAGGCAGTGCTACCCTGCTTGACCCGCAATCTGGTCATTATTTTGCTGAAATTCCCATTGCACCGCAAATGCTAAGCGGCCCAGCAGTTCTAACCGGTGCCGATAACGCACTGTACGGTATGAACAGCTCTGTAGGTACGGTTTCGTTTGGTTGGAAACCGATTATTACTGGCGGTAGTGTATCGCTTGGTACTGGTACGAACGACTTTAATCTTCAAAGTATTCACGCTGCTAAAAACACACAACTTGATAGCTTAGCTGGCTATACCTTAGGTTTTGAAGGTGAATATTCTCACTCGCAAAGTGATGGCACTATTGATAATGGTGACCATGACTTTTCGCGCGCCTCAGCTCGCGTGCAATTGGCAAGTGAGAATAGCCAAACCGATTTATTTTATGGCTCGCAAGATAAGTTTTTTGGCTGGCCCAATTTATACACTCCCTTTGGCGTTAACGAAACTGAAGATTTAGAAACCCGCCTTTGGATGCTTAATCACAAACAAAATTACGCTGAGAACAGTAATTTTGAAGTATCGGCGTATTACCGCACCCATGACGATCACTATATTTACTCGCGCGAAAACCCAAGTGCATTCGAAGCGTTTCATAAAAGCGAGGTTAAGTCACTTGCTCTTTCCGGCCGCCATGCACAAAGCAATGCATTTGCAGTCAATTACTCAGCACAATTTATTGATGACTCGATTGAATCAACCACACTTGAAAACAACTTTACCTCACGAAAATATTATAAGCTGAGCGTATTGCCCCAATACACAATGGCGCTAAAGGCTAATCAACAGCTTATATTTCGTTTAGGGGCTGCGTATGACGATACAAACCGTGATGATGCTGAAGTATCAGCCATTGGTGATATAACCTTAAATACCCAAAATAATGACGGCACAGCGCAAAGCCTTTATTTATCGTACGCGCAGGCGAGTCAAGTTGCAGGCTATACAGCCATTGGCGGTAGCGATTCTGGCGGGTTATTTAGAAGTAACTACAACCTTGAGCGCGAAACCACTTCAAACTTAGAGCTAGGTATATTACTTGAAGAGCAAAGCTGGCAGTTAAACTCGGCTATTTTTTATCGAAAAGATAGTAACTTAACCGACTGGACCTTTAATTTTGACTCTACCTCAGCGCGCTTTGCAAACCCGGTTGATATAGATACTTCAGGGGTTGAATTTTTAGCAACTAAGCACTTTGATACAGCAAAACTTATTGCTAGCTACACCTATTTACATAAATCAGAGAACTACGGCGCAGCCGATATTGATGCCAGTTTTTACGCATTAAACTTCCCCGATCACCGTTTAACACTTGGCGCTGTGTATAACCCAACTGATATTTTAGAATTTAGAATAGATAACGAATGGCGTACACAGCACAAAAACGCCCTTAGAAACGGCGACGACAACGCGCTTTTTACCCAACTCACGCTTAAAATAACCCCGCCTCAGTTAAGCAATTTATTTATTACTTTAGCGGCTGACAACTTATGGGATGAGTCGTTTGAAGAAATACCTGGTACACCAGGGCGCGGTGAGCAATATACGTTAAGCGCAACGTATAGTTGGTAAAATTAAAGCGGCGTTTACAAACTCAATTTATACTTTGGTTTGTAAACGCTGTGTTTATTGATACAAAAGCATAGTTTTTATGCAAAAAATATTGCACAAAGAGAAGCGAATGAGGAGTAAATGAGAAAACAAAAGCCAACTATTGCTTAAAGTTAATCTCTTCCTCTAAAAGCCCCGCGCCTCTTGCCCTCTTTGTGAGTTACTCACTTTATGGCCTTAAGCAGCGCGTTTTTATATAAAGCAAAGCTAAAAAGTTGCACAAAAAGAAACGAATAAGCAGTAAATGAGAAAACAAAAGCCAACCAATACTTAAAATCAATCTCTTCCTCTAAAAGCGCAGCGCCTCTTGCCCTCTTTGTGAGTTATTCACTTTATGGCCTTAAGCCAGTAAAAGCAGCGCGTTTTTATATAAAGTAAAGCTAAAAAGTTGCACAAAGAGAAGCGAATGAGTAGTAAATGAGAAAACACAAACCAACGATTACTTAAAGTTAATCTCTTCCTCTAAAAGCACCGCGCCTCTTGCCCTCTTTGTGAATAAATCACTTTTACAGGTTTTACCTGTCACGTAAGCAAGCTTTACGTCTACAAAACAACCATATATCTGCACATTTTCGGTAGACGCAGAGCTTGCTCGCGTGAAAAGCGCAGCTTTTAATTACTTAAAAAAATCACTCGGTAATAGATAAATGTAAATATATGTGTATTAACTTCGTAAGCTAGGTTAACTGCTCAAGTTCGGTAATAAGCGCTAGAGCCTCTGCATTAGTAGACCCACATACATCGCGCGTGGCGCTAAAATCGCTACATACTTTAGGGCGGCTTTCATCGCCAAATAGTTTACATAAATTGTTCTCATCAAGCTGAATACAACGCTCTCCGGCTTTTTTACCGTTTGGCATTCCGGGTATGGGCGAGCTAATACTTGGGGCAATGCAACATGCGCCGCAGCCTAAGCGACATGCCATAGGCTCTGTTTTCATAAATACCTCTGTTAGTTAAAGCCAGGCCTTTGTATTTAAATTAACACCCTGCCTAGCCCATTATTTATCTGTAATACACATATGTAATGCTTTGTTACATCTTAAAACGCCTTGTAAACACTTTATTGCGTATTATTGCCTTGTCACCAAATATATGAAGGAATGCCTTGTGGCTACTAAAAAACAAATTTTATTACCAGTCGCGGTTTTAGCAGCCGGGATTGCACTCGCTTTTGGCCTTTCGGCCATGAAAACGCCACCAGAAGAAAAACCAGAGCAAGACACTCGCCCACTTGTTGCTGCGCAAAACGTGAACATTGATGCAATAACGCTCGATGTTAAATCGTACGGCGTAGTAAAACCTAAAGACCGTACAGAACTGGTTGCACAAGTAAGCGGGCAAGTTATTTCAGTAGCCAAACAATTTGTTGAAGGCGCGTTTGTTAAGCAAGGCGATATTTTAGCACGAATTGATCCAAATGATTACGAGGCTGATTTAATTGAGGCCGAAGCAGGCCTTGCCCAAGCAAGTTCAGCGCTTGAAATAGAGCGCGCGCAAGCTCACGTAGCTAAAGCCGAATGGGAACGTATTAAATCAGACTCAAGCGATGCAATTGCATCGGAGCTTTATTTACGTAAACCACAACTTGCAGAAAAAATGGCAAACTTTCGCTCTGCCCAAGCCCGTGTAAAACGTACTAAACGTAATTTAGAACGCACGTACATCAAAGCCCCTTACGACGCTATAATAAACCAACGCACCATTAGCTTAGGCTCAGTGGTTAGTGCGGGTAGCAAGTTTGGCGAGCTAAGCGCTACCTCGGTTGCAGAGGTACGTTTACCGGTTGCAGATAAAGAGCTGCAATACTTAGATAACGGCGGTATTGGCGCATTGGTTACGCTTAACGCTGAATTTGCCGGCAAGCAAACAACATGGCAAGCCAAGGTGGTACGTAGTGAAGGTGTGGTAGATCAAACCAGCCGTATGAGCTATTTAGTTGCTCAGCTGCCCACCCCATATGCTGATAACACCAAACCACTGCGTTTTGGCTCTTATATAAATGCCACCATAAAAGGCCGCGCGCTTGATAACGCGATTATAGTTCCGCACCATTTAGTTAAAAATAATAAAATTGCTATTTTAAACGACGATCACACCCTGAGTTTTAAAACGCTTAATATTGTACGTGAACAAAACGGTATGGTGATTGCGGACCAAGGCTTAAACAGTGGCGAGCAACTTATTACCTCTGCCCTTGAATACCCAACAGAAGGCATGGCGGTTAAGCTGGAAGGCACTGAGCCTAAAAGCGATGTGACTCAATTAGCACTTAAAGAGGATACACCATGAGTACCTCAGAAAAAGGCTTAATTGCTTGGTTTGCACGTAATCCAGTGGCGGCAAACCTCATCATGATTTTTATACTTATTGGCGGGCTTTTAACAGCGCTGACAATTCGTAAACAGGCATTTCCGCAGTTTGAAAGTAACTGGGTGAGTATTCAAGCGGTATACCCAGGCGCAGCCCCGCAAGAGGTTGAAGAAGGTATCACGATAAAAATTGAAGAAAACCTTGAGGGTACCGAGGGTATAAAACGCTTAATCACTTACTCTAACCGAGGTTATGCGCAAGCGTGGGTAGAAATAGAAGAAAAATACGACCTACAAGAAGCCCTAGACGAAATAAAAGCGCAAGTTGATTCTATCAATACCTTTCCGGCAGGAATGGAGCGCCCCGTTATTCAACGTGAAAAATTTCAGCAAGAGGTGATGATCCTCGCGCTTTATGGCGACATGAGTTACTACCAGCTTAAAGAGCTAGGTAACGACATAAAAGATGAACTACTCGCCTTGCCTGGCGTTAATTTAGTCGACTTTTACAGTGGCCTAGATTACGAAATAGGCATAGAAATAAGCCCCGACAAACTACGTGAATATGGCCTAACTTTTAGAGATGTTTCAAGTGCGGTGCAAAATTTTTCTACCAATATGTCGGCAGGGCAAATTCGCTCTGACACTGGCTATATTTCAATGCGTGTCGAAAAACAAGCCTACCGTGGTGGTGAATTTGCAAAGCTTCCGCTTATAACGCTTGCCGATGGCGCACAGATTAACTTAGGCGATGTAGCGACGATTAATGATGGCTTTGAAGAAGGCTTACTTTACTCTAAATATAACGGTAAAAACTCACTCACGTTTGAAGTAGATGCCTCAAAAGATCAAGACATTACCGATGTAGCTAAAATTCTTAAGGGCTACATGGCAGAAACACAATCGAAACTTCCACAAGGCGTAAAGCTCTCCCCTATTGTTGATTTAACTTACTACCTTGAAGGTCGACTCGATATGATGATCGACAACATGGTATGGGGCGGTATTTTAGTAATGATAGTGCTGGCACTGTTTTTACCGCTGCGTTTAGCTTTTTGGGTAATGATGGGCTTACCGGTGTCTTTTCTAGGTGCCTTTTTGTTTATGCCAATTGGCTTTTTAGACATCACCATAAACATGGTGTCGTTATTTGCCTTTATTATTGTACTTGGCATTGTGGTCGACGATGCCATAGTCGTGGGTGAGTCTGCCAGTGCCGAAATAGAAAAACACGGCCATAGCCTTGATAATGTTATTCGCGGAGTTAAGCGCGTTGCAATGCCTGCCACTTTTGGGGTTTTAACCACTATCGCGGCGTTTTTACCGCAAGCTATGGCATCGGGCCCAGGCGCTGCGTTTTCTAAAGCCATTGGTGTGGTTATTATATTGTGTTTGATTTTCTCGCTGATTGAATCAAAGCTAATATTACCTGCGCATATTGCAGCCATGAACCCACGTAAACCTAACCCTAAAAACCCATTACACAAACTGCGTAATGTGGTTGATAGTGGCTTAAAACACTTTGTACAAAACTATTACACGCCTTTTATAGGTCATTGTATACATTATCGTTATACCGTAATTATTGGCTTTTTATGCATATTAATAGTCAGTGCAGGTATGTTTGCAGGCGGCTTAGTTAAGTTTGTGCCTAACCCTAAAATACCGCATGATTTTCCGCGTATTACGCTTGAAATGAACTTGGCCTCTTCGGAGCAAGCCACCCTTGAAACTGCCCGTAAAATAGAAGATGTTTTACTCAAAGTAGATAAAGAGCTTGAAGAGCAATACGGCCAAAGCATGATCCGCGATTTATCGGTAAGCTTACGTGGGCGTACTCAAGCAAACATTATGGCTATTTTAGTAGAGCCACACTTGCGCCCTATCGACACCTTTGCATTAAGCACCCTGTGGCGCGAACAAATGCCCCCGCTTCCAGGTGTTAAAACGCTTAATATTCAAGATAATATTTTTAGCGGCGGACGTGATGACGGCGACGTAAGCTTTAGGCTACAAGGCAAAGATGCCGATGAGCTAAAAGAAGTCGCTGGTAAATTAAAAGCTAAACTACAAAGCATGGAAGGTGTAGGCGATGTAAACGACTCACTGCAAAGTGCCACCGACGAAGTACAGCTTGATTTAAAACCACTGGCCTACAGCATGGGACTTACACTTGCCGACGTTGCATCGCAAGTAAGCTTTAGTTACTACGGATTAGAAGCACAGCGTATTTTACGCGAAGGCGAAGAAATTAAAGTAATGATACGCTACCCAGAAAGCGAGCGTAACTCAATTAGCAACATTCAAAATGCGCGTATTATTACGCCAACCGGCGCAGAAGTACCGTTAAGCGAAGTAGCCGAAGTTAGGCTAGTAGATGGTGTAAACCGTATTCGTCGTGAAAACTCAAACCGTACTGTTAATGTGTGGGCAGCGGTAAATACTGACCAAGTTGAGCCGTTTGCTATTGCACAAGAAATTCGCGATACCTATTTACCTTCATTGCTTAAAAGCTACCCAGGCGTTAAAAGTAATGTGGCTGGACGCGTACAAGAAGAAATGGACAGTGCCGATGAGCAGTTACGCGACTTTGCTATATCGCTGATGATTATATTTGCCTTATTAGCCATTCCGCTTCGCTCTTACTCGCAGCCGCTTATTATTATGTCAGTTATTCCATTTGGTGTAGTAGGTGCAATGTTTGGTCACGTAATATTAGGTATGACCATGAGCGGGCTGTCTATGTTTGGCATTATTGCTGTAGCGGGCATAGTCGTAAACGACTCACTCGTAATGGTTGATTTTGTAAATAAAGCACGCGCAGAAGGCATGGCCGTAAAACAAGCCGTTATGCAAGCCGGTGCAAAGCGCTTTAGAGCTATATTGCTTACCTCAATCACTACATTTATTGGGGTAATGCCAATTATTATGGAAACCAGCTTACAGGCTAAAATAGTTATTCCTATGGCGGTATCGCTGGCCTTTGGTGTGCTATTTGCCACGGTAATTACTTTAATACTTATACCTTGCCAATACGTAGCACTAGAAGACGCTAAGCGCCTTACCCGTAAGCTACTTGGTAAATCGCAGCCTATAAGTATTCAACCGGCACCCACTGCCAAATAATTAAAGTTTCTCTCCCAACCATTAAAGCTCGGCCTAATACGCCGGGCTTTTTATTGCCTGCATATTGCACTGCATTATTAATAGTTTTTATAAAGTGTTTCAAATAAATTATGGGTAATTATTTTAATTATATCAGCGTATTATGCGCCCTCAATTTAAAGCATCGCTAACGCATTATAATTTTATTACTTAGCATTAAGCTCACACCGCAATGGTTTTGAGCCGCTTGTCAGTTAAGTGCCCTCCACTTAGCTCTAATAACGTGGGCGTGTTGACCTTTGGCGTTTGAATTTGCAGCAGTATGTTTGGTTTTTAGGCAAGGCAGAGCCTATGAAGTGTGGTTACTCCCCATAAATAGGCGATAACGTAGCATAAATGCCAAACATACGCTGCCCTTTGGGTTCTGCCTAGGGGCGATAAATTCTTTGTTGCCTACATGGAAGTAGGTAAGGGGCGTGAGCAGGACGCGGAAGCTTTGCTCGGTTTTTACTTATTCTTACATGGATGTAAGTCATTAGAATAACGCAGGAGCAGTTATCGAGCCCACTAGGTTACAAACCTCGCGCCGCGATTTGATCGCCCCTAGATTGAACAAATCTCAATCCGCAAAGATCAACACGCCCTATACACGTAAATTTAAAACACCTAAACATACTGCTATCCGCTTAAAGCGCTATGGCATCTAGTTTATTTATGCACCCTAAGGAACCCTATGTTTGATTTAATAAGCAAACGCAGCGCTAATTTAAAAAATGATGTATTAGCCGGCTTAACCGCTGTGCTTACGCTCATTCCCGAAGCCGTTGCGTTTACCTTTGTAGCGGGAGTTGACCCAATGATGGGGCTTTATGGCTCGTTTTTTGTTGGCTTTATTACCGCCGTGTTTGGCGGCCGCCCAGGTATGATTCCGGGTGCTGCTGGCTCAATGGCTGTAGTCACCACCGCCTTTATTATTATGTTTGGGCTGGAGTACTTGTTGGCCGCCGTGGTATTACAAAAAGCCGGTGATTTGGTTGAGGTTAACATTGTTTGTCCCGTCCTGAAATAGGTTGACGGTTTTAATGAAAGACTTGGTGCGAAAGCGCCAGGTCTTTTTTATGCACTTGATTTGGTGTTTTCATATCCAAACTTAAGTGCGGTCGCATTTCATTGTAT